>CAZZKA010000001.1:0-52536 GCA_964654745.1 uncultured Bordetella sp.
AAGGCGGTCGCGGTGACCGAACTCACCGTCACGCCCTGGGCAAAGCGGATCGAATAGCCCTGCGAGGTCACCCCGGCGCTGCTGCTGTCAAATGCAACCGTCACCTTGCCGCGCCCGACAAGCGCCTCGAGCGCTTCCTGGATCGCGACAGTCTGGCGGTTTTTGTCGGCGATGTAGCGAATATCAGCGGTGGTGCGCGTGCCGTCGGGCATCGCAAGCTGCAGCCGTAGCTTCGCGCCGGTCACCGTGCTGGCCTGGGGCGTCAACAGGAGGTAATGGCGCGAGACCGCCGCGGCGGTACCAAGGCTCGTGACGCTGATGCTGCCCCACTCATCCTTGTACGACGGATCGGCGGGCGGGGTCATGCCGAGGCCGGTAACAAGGCGGCCGTTGTAGGCGCTACCAACCAGGGTGATGGAAAACCCCGCCGCTCGCGTCCCGCCCACGGAGACTGCACCCGCGCCGAGGAGTACGTTGAGCCCTCGCGTGAGTTCGGCCGCAAAGGCAGCGTCGTTCAGTCCGGTCGAGCGGATCGTTTCGCTGCGCCCGCCATAGCTGAATACGTAGGCGCCCTCACGGAAGGCAAGACTGCCATCACTTGCCGTACGTGAGGCCGTCAGACGGTAGACGGTCGAGGTCATCACCCCGCCCGCCTGCAGTTCGCTCACCACGCCCTCGGCCTGCGTCTGCGCGCGGCTGATCACTTCGGGCGGCACGATGCGCACCGGCGTCTGCTTGGTGACGGCAAATTCACCGCTCAAATTGGCAAACCCGGCGATGCCGAGTTGCACCGCACCGGCAAGCTGGAAATTGCCGGACCCGTCAAACCGGGTGGCGAGCGTACCCTCCAGGGTCAGTCCGTCGACTCCGGTAACCGCCGCCACCCCGCTCACGCTGCCCGACTTGGTACCGTCGGCAGCTATCAGGATCTGGCCGTTACCGCTGGAAAGCGAGACCCTGGCTGTACCCGCAGCAACCGACGCATACGCATTGCGAGCGGAGATGGTCCAGCTCTGGCCCTGGGCTTCTTCATTGAGGACCAGATCGAATTCGCCACCGAGTTCGGCCGGGCCGAACCATAGACTGCCCTTGATCGCCAACTTGAACACTTGCGCACCGTCGGCGAGCACCAGACTGCGCCCGGGTGCCAGAGTGAGCGTGGTGCTCTGGCGGTCATCGGCACCATTCCAGTCGATGACGACACCGCCCGGCGCGAGCAACCCGGTACTGCCGAACTGGCGGTTGATCTCGAGCGACGCGCCGGTGATGTCAGCGCGCACGCCTGCGGCCAACTCGGCCGAGCCAACCTGTGCACGGGTGGCAAGCCAGCGGCGCGCCGTCTGGCCGGTCGAAACCAGCTCGGTGGCGATCACCACGCCTAGCTGGGTCTGCTGGAGCGCGGCGCCGACGGTCGAGTTGCCAAAGCGTGCGGCAAGGTTGGCGCCGCCAACCAGCAACTGGTTGACGCGGGCGCTGCTGCCATCGCTCAGCAGAACAGCCTGATCGGTGCGCGACTCGATGAACAGATCGCCCGAGGCCTGAACCACACCGGCCAGATCGACTGACATCCTGCCGCGCGCGCGCGTCTCGTTGTCGACGAGGTCAAGGCGGTAGGTTCCCCGTGCCGTTGCTACCTCATCGACGAGTGCACTGCCCCATCGGTTGACTGCGATCAGCAGGCTGTCAGCCTTCACATCCAGACCGGGGACGCCCGCCACCGCGACATTGCCCTCGGCGACGGCAGCGTATTGCTTCGTCACGGTCGCCGTAGCGCCGCTGCCCGTCGTGGTGTGCCGCAGCACCACCGCGCCTGTACCGCCACTCAGGGTGATGCTCGCCGAGCCAGCGCTCAGCGAACCGTTGGCCTGATCAACGCCGATTCGGATATCGGTGACAGTCGAGGCCTGACCGTTGACCGTCTTGGTCTGCGTCGTTGATACGAGCTTGAGCTGACCCGAGACCTGTACCGCGCCGGCCACATCGATCGAGCCCTGAAGGATGGTGATTTCCTTGCGCTCGATCCCATCGCTGAAGGCAACCGTTCGATTGGGCGAAGTCAGCCCGGTTTTGACGCTCTGACTGACCGCGCGGCCAAGCGTGTTGATCTGAACGACAGCGTCGGCCTGCAGGCTTACCTGTCCCGAGAATCCGGACAGGCTTGCCTGACCGGACGCATAAAGGGCAAAGCCAGGCTTGGCAGCGACGACGCCAACCTGCGGAGGCGTATTGCGCGAAATGACGAGACCCAACTCGGCCTGGTTGATCACCACGCCCGCGGAGGCTGTGCCAACCGCGACGTTGACGCCGGATGCTCCGATCAGGAGATAGTTATCGGGCTCAGCGACCGCCTTGAGAAGCTGCAGCTCGACCGCGGGCAGCGCCTTGCCAGTGAGCGCGCCAGTCGCTACGAGGCGGAAGGTGCCGGGCGTGCCCGCCACTTCCTGCAGCGCGATGTTGTTGCGGCCAACGCCCGGCAGACTTTCGAGCGCGGTCTTGAGTTCAGCCTGCCAGGCCTGTGCGCTCGCGGCCGCGCGCACATCGATGGTGTGCACCCAATCGGAGCCGCCGGCTGGCCGAATGCGGATCGCGCTCGCGAGCTCCCCGGTATCCGAGAACCGAAGATCGATCGTGCGTACCGCTTGCACCGCAAGGGGCGCGACGTTTCGGCCCGCGAGCGCCCCCTGGAAGCGGATATCCCATCCACCGCCCGCCAATTCCACCGCCACGTTGCCCGAGCCGATCGTCGAAAGCGCCTCGAGGGCTGAACGCAGCGCCGCCGCGGTGAGGCCCTCCGACTGCAGCACGGTAGTGAACCGGCCATTGAAGCCGAGCTGAAAAGCACCCGCAGCGGATACCTGGAGCCTTTGCACCTCGCTCGTGGTGCTGCCGGTAGCGGTCTGCGTCAACGAGGCAGCCGGTGCCTGCCGCGGCGTCACCGTCCCCTGGAGCGGCGCAAACTGCTGGCCTACCGCGGCCCCGCCGAGCGTGACCCGCCATTGGTTTGCCGCGACATCAAAGCTGGCGCTAGCGGTCGCACCCGTCGCCGAGAATGCTCTGCCATCCGCGGTTTTTGCGGCGAGGAGCGCGCTCACGAGCGCGGCGCCGCCGGAGGTGGTGTCGTTGAGCGTGGCAAAGCTGATCGGCGCGGTCGTGTACTGACCGGCCGCACCGGTGAGCCCGCTGCTCAGCACCGTCAGCGTCGCGGCCGGTGCGGTCTGTGCGTTCACCTCCCGGCTGATCGCCGCGATACTCTGGCCGAGAGCCGATCCGCCGAAGGCGATCTGCCAAAGCCCCTGAGCATTGACCGTGACGGTCGCTGTGACACCGGTGCTGCCAAGGCTGGCCCCGGCGGTCGCTGTCGCGGCAAGGAGCGCCGACTGGAGCGCACTCGCGCTCGCCTGCATGCTGATGGCCGCGGTGCGGAAAGTCTGCCCGCCAACCTGCAGAGACAGCGTGAAGGTGCCGGCGATATCGGCTGGCCAACGGCTGAGCGTGTGTACCGCCCCGGTCGCGGCTGCGGTCGAACCGCTCGCGCCAGTAAGGGCGTACTGCATCCCAGCCGTGACCCCGGTATTAGTCGCGCTCAACTGCCCCAGCGCGCGCACCCGTTCGGCCATGGTCCCGGTAAAGCTGATCTCGTAGGCCTGGTCGTAGCTCGGCGACCGAATCTGCCGGACGGTGATATCGGAGGACTGGTAGACCTTCTGCGGCTGGCCCGCCACATTGGCGGTCAACAGCCGCGTGCTGTAGGTGGCCGTGCTGCCGGTGAGGGCCATCAGCGCATCGATGAGATGGCGACCCTGCGAATCCTGCAGGTTGACGAATTTGACGCTGGCGGACTTCGGACTGTTTGCGAAGCTAAGCGCAAAGCTGTCGGAGTTGGTGGTCGCGCCGCCTGCGGGAACCTGAATGCGCAGCGTGTAGGCGCTCGGGATCGAGCCCGACTGCGCCTGCTGGATGACTTCACTGCGGTCCGAGGCGGCTACGGCTGCCGCGGGGTCTGTCGGCGCGCGCATGAAGAGCCCCGTGCCGCCGGCTGCACTGTCGACGGCAACCGACTGCCCAGCCCAGCTGCCAGTGAAGCGAAGCTCAAAGCCGGCGCTGCGCGAACCACTCACGAGTACATTACCGGCGCCGAACAGCTGCTCAAACGCACTGCCCAGACGCTCGCGCAATACGGTGTCGGTCAGCGCACTGCCGCTCGCGCTCAACGAGCCCACGCTGACCGTGGTCCCGGCAAAGCTGAAAGCGTAGACGCCCTCCCGGAACCGGCCGCTCGCGCTGTCGTAGGCACCCAGTCTCAGACGCGTGTCGCTGCGCGCCTGGAAATCAAAGCCGTAGGTGATCGTCCCCTCGGTCCCGGCCGGCATAAGGTCAAGCGCATGGACCGCGCCGCTGGCGGTCGTTGCCTGCGCAATCAGGTAGTTGCTGCCCCAGTCGCTGCGTTGACTTGGGTCGGCTGGCAGCGTGACCGACAGGCCCTGGATCGCCTGACCCGAGAGGGTGCCCGCGAGCGTGATCGCAAAGCCGCCTTCTTTGGTCCCGGTGACGACAGCATTGCCAAACCCAAACAGACTTTGCGCAGCCGCCTGCAGTTTCTGCAACCACACCGCGTCCTGATCGGCTGCAAGGAGCCTGACCTGAGCGCTCGCCGATCCGTAAGCAAGGCTATAGGAACCCTCGCGCACCCGAAGACTCGAGCCGCTGCCTTCCGCAACGGCGAGCCGGAAGCTGCTCGAGCTGCGGACGCCGCCCTGCTGCGTTTCGGTGATGCTGGCGGTGACCCCCGCAGTCTGAGTCGCCGTCTGGCTAGCGGGCTGAGCGGTCTGCAGAGCATTCTGCGTGACCGCGAACTGCCCGTTGATGGAAGCAAAGCCCGCAATCGCTATGTCGGCCGCTCCGGCAAGCTCAAGATTGCCCTGGCTGTCAAAGCGCGTTGCGAAAGTTCCTGTGAGGGTGAGGTCGGAGACCCCGGTCACCGACGCGGTACCTGTGATCACTCCGCTGCGCTGAGCCGCGCCGTAGGCGCCGCTTGCATCGTTCTTGCCCAGCCAGAGGTCGCCCGTGCCGTTGCTCAGCCCAACCCGCGCGCCATTAGCCTGCAAGCCGACGGAGACATTGGTTGCCCGGATGTGCCAGGCGCGATCGCCCTGGGCAGACTGGTCGAGCTCGATATTGAACTGGCCCGACATACTCGCCGGACCGAAGGCCATCGCACCGTCGACATCAAGCTTGAAAGTACGCTGGCCCTGCGCGAAGCTCAGACTCTGGTCGGGCGAAATCGCGATCGCCGTGCTGGCCGAATCGGCGGGCCCGTTCCAGTCGATCACCGACCGGGTGCCGGACAGTTCGAGCGCGCCGTTGACGAGTTCGGTATTGAGGAGCAGGCGTGCCGAGCGAATATCGGCCAGTGCGTAACCCTGCACTGTGGCAGCACCGAGGAGCGCCTGCGCGCTGATCCAGCGACGCGTCCCCGCCCCACGTTCGGTGCTCAGCACGACTGCGATGTCAAGATCCCGCAGGCTCGCGCCCACCGTGCTGTTGCCCAGACTGCCCGAGATACCTGCGCCGCCAAAGATCAGCTGATTGACCGAAACCGAATTGCCATCGGTCAGCGTCACGGTAGCCGCGTTGGCGTCGGATCGGCTCTCGATGAACATATCACCGGAAACGCTCAGCGCACCGGCAACCTCGACGTTCATCCGGCCGCGCACGCGCGTCTCGTTATCGAGAAGATTCATCGCGTAGTCGCCCGAGCCGGTCGCGACCACCTCGTTTTCGAGGGCGCGCCCCAGGCGGTTGTAGGCGATGCTGAGCTCCTGGGCATCCAGCGTCACACCGCTGATGCCGCTCAGGGCAAGATTGCCGCCGACCTGAAGGGCGTAGCGCGATGAAGCCGTCCCGCCGCTCGGCGTAATTTTTTCGATAAGGATCGCCCCGCTCGCCCCGGAGAGCGTCGCGCCGACGCCTCCCGGGGTGAGCTGTCCGCTGACCCCGGAGAGCCCGATGCGAAGCGTGCTGGTAGTAATGCCGCCCGTGGTGACGGTCTCGGAGCGAATGCCCATCGCGCCGCGCAACTGGCCGCCAAGCGCGCTGATGCTGACCGTCCCATCGCTGATCAGCAGCTCCTTGACCGCATTACCCGAAGCGAACTCGATCGCCAGCGACGCGCCGCCGACGGTGATCGAGCGCGAAACCGCTTCTCCGAGTGTGTTGACGCGAACGGCAGCCGTTGCGCTGAGCGACAGGTCGGCCAGGCCGCTCACCCCAGCCGTGCCGTTGGCGACTAGCGCGTATCCGGACTCGCCAAGGGCGTTGCGGGCGATGTAGAGGCCAAGCGAGCCGCCCGAGATCGTGACGCCGCCGAAATCCGCCTGGACGTTGCCCAGCCCGACCAGGAGCCTGGGATCGGACGAACTGTCTTTCTCGACCGAGAAACTGCCCGACAGGCTGCCGAATCCATCGACCGCCACGGACACATTGTTGCCGGACAGGCGGAGATTGTTGGCGCTGAAACTCGCGCTCAGCGTGCCGGAAAAACTCAATCCCGCGAGCCCTGAAACCGACGCTGTACCGGTCATGGTGCCGGTCCGGTTGGCTCCGTTCAGGTAGAAGCTGCCGCTGCCGTTGGACAGGGCCACCGATGCGCCGCTCGCCGAGACGCCGACGCTGACGTTCTGTGCCTGAATGTCCCAGATACGCTGACCGCTTGCCGCGTCCTTGTCGAGCACGATCTTGAAATCGCCCGACAGGCGGGTCGGTCCGAAGTCGAGCGCACCAGAGACCGGGATCTCCCATCGGCGATCGGCCATGTTGATGAGCGCCTGCTTGCCGCTGTCGATCGCGGACAACGCGATCGTCCGCGCCTGGGCACCAGACCAGTCGAGCGCTGCGCGCGAATTGTCTTCGATGAAATTGCCCGCCGCATCCATCGCCTGATTGAGGCGTAACTGGGCTGTCCTAAGATCGGCGAGCGCGTTGCCTAGCACATTGATCGAACCGAGGTTGCCAAGCGCGGTAAGCCAGCGCTGACCAGCATCGGCGGCATTCTGCGAGAACACGAGCGCGAGATCGACGCCGCCAAGCTGGGCGAGCGTGCTCGACCCGGATGCGTAAACGAGCGAGAGCCCCGTGCCGCCCAACACAGTCTGGTTGAGCGATACGGTGCCGCCTCCCTGCAGGGCCTGACTGACCGCATTGCGTGCCTCGACGAATACCTCACCCGAAACGGTCAGGCCCGCCACTGACGCGGTCGCTACGCCGCTCACACGGGTCTCGTTGTCGAGCAGATCGACGGTGTAGCTGCCCGCGCCGGTATTGACCGCGAGCCCGCGCACGGCGCTGCCCAGACGGTTGTAGGCGACCCGCATCTGCGAGGCGGTGAGGCTCACCCCGGAGCCGGCGAGACTCACATTGCCCTCGAGCTGAACCGCATGCGTACTTGCCGCCGAGCCGATCTTTTTGAGGAGGATCGCGCCCGCTCCTGAGCTCAGCTGAGCGGTAAGGGCGCCCAGCGAAAGAGAACCACTCACGCCAGACAGACCGATCCGCATGTCGTTGACGGTCTGGCCATTGACGACCGATGCGCTCGAGGTGATCGCCAAGGCTCCGCTCACAGTGCCGAGTCCGGTGACGCTGAGGCTGCCGCTGGAGATCGACACTTCCTGGATTCTCGATCGGTCGGCGAAGCTGATGCTCACCCCGCCGATCTGGGCGTTGACCGTCTGGCCAAGCGTGTTGATGCGCACCGACGCCGTCGCGGTCAAGCTGACACCTGAGAAACCATTGAGACTCGCGCTGCCATCGGCCACAAGCGCGTAGCCTGCTCCCGTCTCAGACGTGCCTGCAATGTAGAGGCCGAGGTTGGCGTTACTTACTGTCACGCCTGCGCCACCCGCGCCAAACGAGGCGGAGACCCCGGTTGCGCCGATCAGAATCTGACCGCCCGCGCTCTTGCTTGCCGTCAGGTTGCCGCTCAACGATCCGAACCCGGCGACATTTATCGCCATTGAACTGCCACTGAGGGTGAGCCCCGTTCCGCTGAACGAGGCAGAGAAGTTGCCGCTCGCCGATACGCCGGCGAGCCCCTCCACGACAGCCGTCCCGGAGATCGATCCGCTTCGGGTATTGCCGGGACCGAGCACCAGCGTGCCACTCGCGCCTTCGATGCCGACGTACGCGCCGCCGCTGCGAAAGCCCACGCTTGCACCGGCTGCGTCGACAGTCCAGACCTTGTCTGCACCGCTCTGATCAAGCGTGATCTTGAAATCACCGGAAATCAGCGCGCCGCCAATGTCGATCGATCCGCTGACAGGGATCTCAAATCTCGGCAGCGATTGCGCAAGGACCAGGGATTTGGTCGCTGACAGGGAAATGGTCTGCGGGTTGGTCGCCCAGTTGATGACCGAACGCGCGGCGTCGGTGGCATGATTGGCCGCGCTGATCAACGCCCCCGCTGCGTCATAAGCACGATTGATGTGCATTTGCGCCGACTGGAGGTCGCTCAGCGTGTACCCCATGACGCTGGCCGAACTGAGCGCGGTGCTGCCGGTGATCCAGCGCCGCGCGTTGCTTGTGACGTCCTCGGTACTCACGATCGCTGCGATGTCGATGCCGCCCAGGCTCGCGATCTGGCTCGCGCCCGAACGCAGTACAGCACCGACCCCCGCGCCGCTGACGACCAGCTGCTTGGTCTGGATCTGGCTGCCGTTGGTCAGCGTGACCGTCTGCGCAAGACGGCTTTCGATCGACAGCGCGCCGCTCAGCTCCAGCGTGTCAGCGAGGGTTACGGTCGCCTGGCCATTGAGCCGGGTCTCGCCGTCCAGCATGGAGACCGCGTAGTCGCTGCTGGGGGTTGCCACCGTCGCGGCAAGCGCTTCACCCCAACGGCTGTACGATACGCGCAGCGCCGCGTTGAGGTTGAGCCCCGGCGCGGTGAGGGCAACATTGCCATCGGCCTGAAGCGCGACGCGGCGCGTGATCGCACCGGCCGCGTCGACCTGATGGCGCAGCATCAGTGCGCCCGCCGCTCCGGTGAGCGAGGCCTGCGCGCCGCCAAGAGACAGCGTGCCGCCGGCGTTTTCAAAGCCGATCGATACGTCGGTCGTTACGACGCCGTTGCTGATCCGGTTGGTAGTGACCAGCTTGAGGTCGCCCTGCACATGCCCTAGGCCGGTGACATCAATACGGCCGTTGGTGATCACAAGCTCTTTGCGCGCAAGCCCGTCAGCAAAAGCAAGCGTAGACGATGTGGTGAGGCCGGTGGGGATAGAAAGGTTTACAGCCTCGCCCAACGCATTGACTCGCAACTGCGCAGCCGCCGAGAGGGTCACCGAGCCACTGAAGCCAGAAAGCGCGGCGTTGCCGGAGACCTGCAGCGCGTAGCCATCGGTACCATCGGCTCGCTTGGTGACAAGAAGCGCCAGTTCGCCGTTTTGAACCGCTGCGCCGACGCCGCCGCTGCCCACCTGCGCGGTGACACCGTTCGCACCGATCAGAAGCCGCTCCGCGCTCACCTGTGCCACGCGTGAGACCGTTGCCTTGAGCTGCGGCATGGGCGCACCGGCGAGCCCGTTGACAAAGCTCACATCGAAGGTCAGCGGTTGGCCCGCGCGCGCTTGCACCGATACATGATCCGCGCTCAGGTCGGGCAGCGACCCTATCAGCAGCTTGAGGGTCTGCGCGATCGCCTCGTCGCCAAGCCCGGCGATGCTTAGTTCGGCCGATACGTCGCTACGGTCGGCGAGCTGCACCGACACTGCCGTCGGTCGAAGGCCTCCGGTCATCGCAAGCGACAGCGTCTGCACCGGGAGTACCACCAGCGAAGGGACATCACGGGCGGCAAGGCCGCCCTGGTACGCCACGGTGTACTGTCCTGCAGTCCCGGTCGCCGCGACGGCGAGGTTATCGCCGCTGGAAATCGCCGGCAGTCCCGCCAACGCATCGCGCAGGCTCTGCGCGGTGAGCGTCGCCGCATCGAGGATATCGGTGGTCTGGTTCAGTCCATCGAAGGCAAGCCTGAAACGACCTGCCGGCACGGGAAGGGACAGCGTCTGAGTCTCACTGCTGGTGCTCGCCTGCCGGAAAACCGCAAGGCCAGCCTCCGGCGCAGCCACCGCACTGGTGATCCGTCCCAACATGACGTCAAGGTCAAGATCGCTCGCCGACCCGCCAAACGCCACGCGCCAGACCTTGGCACCGTCGGACTGGGTGAGCAGGTCTACGGCGAGCTCGACGCCGCGCTGCGCGAGACTTTGCCCATCGGGTGCGCGCGCGGCGAGCAGCGCAGACTTGACCTGCTGCGCCGACGCCGAAAACGAGAGCGGGCCGGTGGTATGGGTCTTGCCCTGCATCCAGAGGCTGAGCTCGAAGGTACCGACAACACGTTCGTCGTAGAGGCGAACCGTCTGCACCGCACCGATCGCCGCGCTGCCGTCGCGTGAGGTTGAGACAGATGGGCTAAGTCCCGCACTCGCCGCGCCCACCTGCAGCGCAGGAAGGTTTTGCGCCGCCAGCGTGCCCGCAAAACTTATCTGGAAGCGCGAGCTCGAAAGCGTTGAGGCGGGATCGTAGGCAACGCTCACATTGCCGGTACCGAGCGCGGTCTGCAGCGCAGTTTCGATCGCCCTTGCCTGCTTTATCACCGAAAACCCTGGTGATCCCTGCCGAACGGTCTTGAGCGCAAGCTTGATGTCCGAGCTGGAGCTGAAGCCCTGCAGCGCGGATACGTCCAGGCCCGCGCGCGCCCCCCGGAAATCGATGACGTAGTCGACGCTGTTGTGACCGGTGTAGCCCTTCTGGTAGCTCACGCTCACGTTACCCGCGCCAACCACCGCCTCGAGCGCCTGCTGCAGCTGCGCGGTGTGATAGGTCGGGTCCGCGGAAAAGCGGACCTTGCTCGTCGTACGACCGTCGAGGGACAACCAGAACTGACCCGACGCGCGGTTGGCAGCCGTGATGGTGAGCACCTGGCGCTCGTTAACCGCGCTGTCGCTGCCGTCGACGACAATCGGCGCGGTAACCGAGCCGGCCAGCGACAGCGTGAAACTGCCTCCCGCACCCGAAGCGCGGTTGAGAACCAGCTGCTGGACTTCGCTGCGCGCGATCTGCATCGCAGCGGTTTCTTCGATGACGCCCCAATCGTTTTTATCGGCGGGATCCGGCGGCTGGATCAGCCACAGCCCGGGTTGGTCGCCTGCCGAGGCGAGCGCGATCGGCTGGCCAGCAAGCGAGCCGATGAATTCGGCGTCAAATCCTCCGGTGCGCGTTCCCTTGACCTGAACATTGCCGGCACCCACGACCGCGAGCCGCTCGAAGGCGGCCTGGATCCTTGCTGCGAGTACCTCATCGGTGACCGGCCGGCCGGCTGCGGTGTCGGCATCGAGCGTGCTGAAGGTCTGGCTCTGCCCGCCCCAGCTGATGGTGTAGAGGCCCTCGCGAGTGAACTTACCGGTCTGATCCGACACGTTGAGGCGAACGACTGCTGTGGTGATCTCACCCCCGGCGCGGCTCGTCCCTACCGTCGCGCCCGCGCCTACCGTGCTGCTCAGACTCTCGAAAACCGGTACCGACTGAATGGCTGGCTCGCGGATAACCGAGAACGAACCCGCAAGCTGACCGACCCCGGCGATGCCGAGCTCCATCGCACCTGCGAGCTTTAGCCGATCGTTGGCAAAGCTTGCGCTCAGACTGCCGCTGGCCGAGACCCCGTTGATACCCGTGACGGATCCATCGCCAGACAGGGTGCCAGTCACGCCCGACGAAGAGATTCGCAGATCACCGGTGACGTTTTCGATGCTCGCGCGCGCGCCATTGGCCTGCAGCGAAACGCTCGCATTGGTGGCCAGCACCTGCCACGCCGGGACCGTCTGGCCGTTCTCGACGACGCTACCCGCAACCACATGGAAAGTTCCGCTGATCTGCGCGCCGCCGATCGCAAGCGTGCCCTGCACCGCCGTGGCGAGCCGCGAGACCTGGGTATCGAGGACAAGGGCCGCCGTATCGCTAATGACCAACGGCAGGCCGGCACTGTTGGCACCAGGCCGCCAGTTGATGACTTTTTCGTCGCCCCCCG
Source organism: uncultured Bordetella sp. (assembly GCA_964654745.1). GTDB lineage: Bacteria > Pseudomonadota > Gammaproteobacteria > Burkholderiales > Burkholderiaceae_E > SYIM01. Next base: position 12,074 of record CAZZKA010000001.1, read on the forward strand.
CGTAAAGGGCGCCATCACTCGCGAGCTGCCGGTTGATGTCGAGCATGCCGATATCGATGCTCGCCCGTGCGACTCCAGTCACCTCGGCCGAGCCGACGGTCGCGCTCGTGCTGAGCCAGCGTCGCTGCGCACCGGTGGTTTCGGTGCTGAGCGCCATGGCGAGATTGACATTACCCAACGCCAGGCTCGCGCCCGCGCGTACGCTTGCCGACAACCCCGCGCCACCGAGGAGCAGCAGGTCGGCCGTCGCGGTGCTGCCGTCGCTCAGGGTGAGCGTCTGGTTGCGGCGCGACTCGAGGAAAATGTCTCCCTCAGCGCTCAACCAGTCACCGATGCCCACAGCGGCATAGCCGCGTACCCGGGTCTCGTTATCGATCTGGTCCATCAACACCCAGCCGCCAGGCGTGGCGATACTGCGTTCGACAGCCGCGCCGCTGCGGTTGATACCGACCTGCAGTCGCTGGGCGCTCAGGCTCAGTCCCGCAACGCCGGTGAGCGCCGCTTCGCCCTCGGCCTGGATCGCATAGCGCAGAACGGGCTGGTTGCTGACGGTCTCTGAGAACAGAAGGAGGGCGCCGCTTCCTCCCGACAGCGAAACAGCAGGGCCACCGAGGCTGAGCGAACCCGACAGCCCATCGATACCGACCTCCAGTTGTTGCCGGGTGGTCGAGCCGATAGCCACCTGCCTGCTGTCGATGCGGAGACTGCCGGCAAGCGAGCCCCAGGACCCGAGTTGCAACGTCGCATTGGCGATCGATACCGAGCTCACCGGCCGCTCATCGGCAAATGCCATCGCAACCGTGCTGCCATCGGCGAGGGTCAGGGTTTCATTGACGCTTGCGCCCAGGCGATTGATTTCGACGCGCGCTCGCTGCGCTGACAAGGAAAACTGATTACCCGCCGTGCTGAGCGCGGCCCCGCCCTCAGCGACGAGCGCGAACCCTGCCTGACCCACCGCATCGGTACGGAGGATGAGGCCAAGCCTCGCATCGGTCACTCTGACCTGGGCACCGGACGATCCGATCAACGCGTTGAGCCCGGTCCCGGCGATGATCAGGCGGTCACCGGCAGGGGTGGTTTGGCGGCTGATGCTGAGGTTGCCGCTGATCTCGCCGAAGCCCGCCACCGCGAGGGTGGCACCCGCCAAGCTGACCGAATAGGTCCCGGCGGCCCCGTCGAAGACGACCCGGCCCGCTGTAGCGGTAAGGGTCAGGCCCGCCACGCCACCGATTTCGATCTGGCCGCTCAGCTCGCCGCTGCGGCGGCGCTCGGCATCGATGCGCAGTTGCCCACTTGCCTGGTTGAGACGCACGAAGGCCGGGCCTGCAGCAAGCAGCCACTGGGCATTGGCGATGCTCAGCTGCCAGGCGTTGGCGAGCCGCTCATAGGCGATCGTGAACTGGCCCGAGAGGCGGTTGTCGCCCAACACGAGCGCGCCCTGAACAGGCAGGCTGAGGACATCGCCCACCTGATCGAGCACAAACTGGCGGCCGGAAGCGAGCGTAAAGCGGCGCGCCTCAGCCCAATCGATGGTCACGCCCTGAAGGTTCTGCGCCACCGTAATCGCGCGGTTGATCGACCACTGGGCGGATTCGAGATTGTCGAGGGCATAGCCAGCAACCACCATGGCCTTGGCCGCGCCGCGGCTCGAAAGCCAGCTGTTGCCGTCCTTATCCCGGGCATACACCAGAGCGAATTCGGCCTCGGTGGCGGAAACTGCGCCTGAACTGGAAGCGCCAGGAATGAGCGCGACCAGACCGCGCGATCCCGAAAGCGCGTACTCGGTGAGTTGGATCGTCTGCCCGTTGGAGAGCAGGCGCACCCGCTTTTGCGCATCGAGCGCGAGATCACCCTCAAGCCGGCCCAGGCCCTGCACCTGAATCGCAAAACGGCCGCTCATCTGCAGCGCGTTGGCCGGCAGGTCGACCAGCAGGTCGCCACCACCGGGGAGCTTGAGCGAGCGCAGCAGCGCCTGATCGTGTTCGTTGTAGCTCAGCCTCACCCGCTGCCCGGTCAGCTGAACCGCACTGTCCAGGGCGACCGACACATCGAGCAGACCCTGAACCGCGGTCCGACTGGTGGCCTCGCCCAGCCCCGTAGTCGGACTTGAGGTGCGGAAAACGACGCCCAGCGCGCCATTCTGTCCCGCGAGGGTCAGCAGGCCGAGGCTGAGTTCGGCTGCGGTCAGTTGGACACCGACCAGCAGCTCCTGGGTGGTGACGCCCTCCGCGGCCTCGGTCTGGCTCGCAAAGGTCACGCCCCCTTTTACCCAGCCCAGGCTGCCCAGCTGTAACGTCGCGTCACTCGCCTCGAACCGTCCGCCCGGACTGTCGCTCGAGGCGAGATAGGACACCGATCCCTGCATCGAGACGCCGGCGCCTGCCTGCAGCGTCGCAGCGCCGCTCACCTGCAGGCTGAAGCGCGCGGGCGCCGAGGAAATCGACAGCGCGCCGTCGGAGAGGAGCAGCGCCGCACCCCGGGCCGGGTCGCCGGCGCGCATCTGCAGACCCTGCGCCGACACAGAGAGGACGCCCTGCGCCTGATCGTAGCCGAGCGTGAAATTGCCGGCGATCGACGGCCCGCTTCCGGCCGAAAGCGAGCCCTGCCCGGTCAGGCTCGCCTGCAGGGTCCCCGGACCCATCACCAGTTTGCCGGCGAGATTGGTCAGCGCTCCGTTCAAACCCGGCAGAGACCACTGCGCATTGACGCTCTGGGCAGTCAGCGTGGTCTCGACCTGGTTACCGGCCAGCAGGCCGACGGCGACCTGCCAGGTACCGGATAGCCTCAGGCCCGATATGTCGAGCGAAGCATCGAGCGATACAGCTGCCTGCGAAACCTGGTTGGCAACTTGGGTGAGCCATTGGTCCAGGGCCTGCTGCGCTTGTGGTATGGAAGCAACATTTAGCTGTTGTAAACCTGGCAATTGCGTTGCAACCAGCCGCAGACGGTTTGCCTCGTAGAGCGGCTTGAGAAAAATTCCGTTGCCCGCATAGAGCCCGGTGTAGCTCGTGAAAACGCCCTGACGCGACGACCAGGTCATCACATCAAACACCTGGCCGGCGGTCGGTCTGAAATCGTTTATGAAATCGAGCGACAGGGTCCCAGCCAGCTTGGCCTCGCCCGATACAGCGACTCGATCGTAGCCATCGAGTACCTGCGGCTGGCCTGCGCCGGGTGTGAGGCCGCCGATTTCGATCTTGAGTTTGCCGCTGGCCTGTTGCTCGAAAGACTGGACCGTCAGGATCCCTGGCGACTCACCCGGTGCGACCACTCCGCCGTTATTGAGCGGACCATCCCACACACCCGTGCCGAGCAGCGTGTAGCCCTGATTTAACGCAAGCGACTGGCCTTGCTCAGAGGGAGAATTGAGGTTGAGGAGCGATCCGGAGGGCGATTGCAACTGCAGCGGGTCGCCGGTTGCGGCGCCGGGCCACTGGGTCTGCGACGCGCTCGAACTGTCATCGGCGAGCACCTGCAAGGGCGCCGATTCGGCCGCTCGCACCTCGGGCTGATCGGAGCCGCTGACAGGCAAATCCGCCGCCAGCAGGATCCGCTGCTCAAGGACTTCCACCCGAACCGCAGGCAAAGCTTTTTTGCGTTTGGCCAAAACCTGTCAGCCCCCTTGAAGCTCCGCTGCGACCGGTCGTTGCGATCGACATTCGCCCAGATACGAGATGCCTGGAACCAGTGCAGCCAGCCCGTTCGATCTGCCTCAGAGCCCGGCGTTGCTCCGTCTTGCGCGGATTTGACGCCAGTAAACAAACCAGTGTAGCCAAGTCAAGCCGCAAACGGGTGATCGATTTTGGTGGCGTTACGTATCGATTCGGAAAACGTCATCCCGTCTGCACCCCCAAGGGCCGGCCAGCGGGTTGAGAACAGAGCCTTCGGAGGGGGGCAGCCTCTGGGTTCGGCCCGGAGCGATCGGAAGATCGATCCAGAACGTATTGCCTAGGTCGTTTGATGGATCAAAGCCTGCCGCTCCGCTGCGCTGGCTCAAGCTCCATACCGCCGACGCGCGCGACAATCGAACGGTGTCAGATCGTCAACCGCTGCCGGATCGCGGACTGAGCTCGCGCGAGGCGGCAGAGCGGCTCACCCACGAGGGTCCAAACCTGCTCCCCGGTTCGGCGCCGCACAAGCTCACCGCACTCGCGCTGGAGGTGGTCGCCGAGCCGATGTTTCTGATGCTGCTTGGCGCGGGAGGCATCTATCTCGCGCTGGGAGATCCCGCCGAGGCGCTGTTCCTTCTCGCCTTCGTTGTGGCGGTGATCGCTCTGACGCTCGTGCAGCAGCGGCGCACGCAGCACGCCCTCGACTCATTACGCGAGCTCTCCGCGCCTCGCGCGATGATCGTACGCGACGGAGCGACCCAGCGGATTGCGGCAAGGGAGATCGTTAAAGGAGATGTCCTGATCCTCTGCGAGGGCGATCGGGTCGCCGCAGATGCGCGCCTGGTCCGCGGCGAGATCGGTCTCGATGAGTCGCTCCTGACCGGCGAATCAACCCCGGTCACGCGCAGGCCCGCAACCCGCCCCGCGCCAGCAGGGACGGCCCCCTCTGACCCGCCGCCCGCTGCATCGAGCGCGGACGAAGTGGTCTCGGCGGGAACCGTCGTGACCCGCGGCTCAGCGCGCGCGATCGTTGTCGCCACGGGCCCTCAGACTGCTATGGGACGGATAGGAGCTGGCCTGGCCAACACCGTCGAGCCGATGTCGCCCCTACAGCGCACCGCCAGACGCGTCATCCGCTGGCTCGGCCTGTCGGCGCTTGCGATCGCCAGCCTCCAAGTCCTCATCTCGTGGTGGGCTGGCCAGGCGTTGCTGCAAAGCCTTCTCGCCGGACTCGCGCTTGCGATGGCGATTCTTCCCGAAGAAATTCCGGTGATCCTCACAATTTTTCTGGCGCTCGGCGCGTGGCGAATCGCCCGCCGCGACGTTCTCACCCGACGGATCAGTGCGGTTGAGGCGCTTGGTGCCATCACCGTACTCGCCGTCGACAAGACCGGCACGCTCACCGAGAACAGAATGGCGGTCGCGACATTGTGGACACTCGAACGGCGGGTCGATCTGTGCGACGGGGCCTTACCGGATGAACATTTCAAGCGGCTGATCGAGTCCGCAATGCTGGCAAGCCGCGATGAGCTCTTCGATCCAACCGAGCGCGCGCTGCATAACCTCGCCGTTATTGCCATGCCGGGCAGCGCTGCGCTTCGCTCCGCGCTGTCGCCGCTGACCGAATTCCCGCTGACGAGTTCATTTCCCGCGATGACCAGGGTCTACCGAAGTGCGCAGGACGGCGATCTGCTGTTTCATTCGAAGGGCGCCCCGGAGACGATGGCAGAGCTTTGCGGTCTCGACGAAACGAGCCGCGCCCTGATTCACGCGCGGGTTGAAACCCTCGCAGCCGCCGGTCTGCGAGTCCTCGCCGTCGCCCGCGGTCGCCAAAGCGCCGACACGGCGGTACCGTCGGACCACAGGCTTCCCCAGGCGGAATTCCTCGGGCTTGTCGGGCTCGCCGATCCCCCGCGCGACGCCGTGAGTGCAGCCCTCGCGCGCTGCCGCGCCGCTGGCGTACGCGTGATCATGATGACCGGGGACCACCGGGCCACTGCGCGCGCGATTGCGCGTAAGGTGGGTTTGAGCGATCGGGACGGGGTGGTTGACGGCTCGGCGGTCGACGCAATGAGCAAGGAGGAACTCGCCCAACATCTGCGCTCGGCGGACATCTGGGCGCGGCTGCGGCCGGAGCACAAGCTGCGGCTGGTTCAGGCGCTGCAGCAAGCCGGCGATATCGTCGCGATGACAGGAGACGGTGTCAATGATGCCCCCGCCCTCAAAGCCGCCGACGTCGGCATAGCGATGGGCGCCCGCGGGACCGATGTCGCCCGAGAAGCGGCGGCGCTGGTCCTGCTTGACGACCGCTTCACAAGCATCGTCGAGGCCATTGCCCAGGGCCGCAGCATCTATGACAACATCACCCGCGCGATACGGTTCGCCTGCGCGGTCCACGTTCCCATCATCGGTCTCGCTCTGGGCGCTTCCCTGCTCGGCTGGCCCACGCTGCTATCACCGGCTCAGATCGTCCTGCTCGAGCTCCTGATCGACCCCGCCTGCGCCATCGTTTTCGAGGCCGAGCCGCAAGCCGAAACGCTGATGCGGCGGCCCCCCCGCAAGGTCGAGGCTTCCCCCTTTGATCGGTCCTCGTGGCTAGCGGCGGGGCTGCAGGGCGCCGGTCTCTGCGCCCTGCTCCTGGGCGCAGCCGGCGTGTTGATGTCGCACGGCTGGCCCGTCGCCGAAGTTCGTACCGTGGCCTTCGGCGGGCTGGTCTTGTCGGTGGTGATGCTGATCGTAGCCAACCGATCCTTTCCCTCTGCCACCGAGGCGGGACATGCTGCGGCTAACCCGTGGCTGTGGCCCGTTTGCGCGGGCGTACCTGGGCTGCTCATGCTGACGATGAGCGTCGACGGCCTTGCGGCATTGCTCGGAATCGCCCCGCTCAGCGCAAAGACTTTTGCAGCCCTGCTCTTAGTGGCGCTCGCCGGCGGGATGTGGCTTACGCCACTGCGGTATCTGCAAAGGCGTCAAGAACTGAGCACTGATCGCATCAACTCCGCATCGCGGCAGGAGCGCTCTGCCTGAGTCGGTTTTGCAGATGGCACCCCGGCGCTCAACACGGCCCGCTTAACAGCGCGCCCGCCGTGGGATAGAGTCCAAGCTCCTGATCGCGCCATCTCATCGGAGTTTCCAATGCTGCGCGCATTCTTCATCTTTGCCGCGAGCCTCGCTATCGGCTCGGCGGCCACCGCTCAGAACTACCCGAACAAGCCGGTGCGAATCGTCGTTCCGGCCTCGGCCGGAGGCACGGTCGACCTGCTCACTCGCGCAGTGGCGCTGAAACTCACCGATCTGCTCGGTCAGCCGACCGTGATCGAAAACCGGGCCGGCGCCACGACCAGCATCGCCGAGGAATATGTCGTCCGCCAACCTGCCGACGGCTACACCCTCATGATGTCGGGTATCACGCTTGCCACGCAGCCCTTCATGCGGGCCAACCTGCCCTACGATCCGCAGCGCGATTTGGCGATGATCTCGCTCGTTGCAGTCTCAGGTAACGTGATCGTCGTCAATCCCAATCTGGCGGCGACAACGGTGCAGGAACTTGTAGCGCTTGCACGCAGCAGCCCGCGTCCCCTCCTCTACGGGACCGCCGCCTTCGGTGCGACGGGGCACCTTGCCGCGGAGATGTTCAACCTGATGGCGGGTACTCGCCTCTCGCAGGTCCCATACAAGGGCGCAGCCCCGGCGCTCAACGATCTGATCGCCGGTCAGATCGATATGACTTTCGACAATATTCCGGCCGCCATCCAGCACATCCGGTCTGGCCGCGTTCGCGCCATCGCGGTCACCTCCGCCAAGCGAGACCGTCAACTGCCAGATGTCCCGACGATCGCTGAATCCGGGATCACCGGCTACGAAATCGTCGCCTGGTTTGGTCTGGTCGCACCTGCGGGTACGCCACAGGCCATCATCAACCGGCTGCACGCCGAAACGGTCCGAGCCCTGAAGGATCCGGGCGTTCTCGACCGGCTTGAAAAACTCGGCTTCGAAGCGGTCGGCAACAATCCGGGTGAGTTCGCAGCCTTCGTCAAGGCGCAGGCAGATACGCTCGGCCAGGTCATACGCAGCGCCGGCATCAAGCCGCAGTGAGCTTACCTGCAGTGGCTGGGGCCGGGCTCGACCGTAGCCCGTTACCGCAGACTACGCGGCTTGCCGATGCGCCGCAGCCGCAAAAGCCTGTCCTGGTACTCGACCAGGTGAGCGTGCGCTTTGGCGGCATCAAAGCGCTTGATGCTCTGAGCCTCTCGGTCGCGCCCGGGGAGATATGCGCGCTGATAGGCCCCAACGGGGCTGGCAAAACAACAATCTTCAACGCGGTGAGCGGGCTCTGCGCGATCGAGTCCGGCGAGATCCGATTCGCCGAGCAGACGCTGACACACTGGGCGCCACATCAAGCTGCGCGGCTCGGCATCGCGAGGACTTTTCAAAATCTTGCGCTGTTTGAATCGCAGACGGTGCTGTTCAACGTGCTGTCCGGAATGCATGCAGTCATGCGTTGCGGCTTGCTCGCCCACGCGCTAAAGCGGCGCCTTGCCGCACGGGAAGAGGCTGCCGCTCTGGATCGCGCCTGGGCGTTGATCGAATCGCTGGGCCTAGAGGCGCTTGCCAGGCGCCAGGTCAGTGAGCTATCGCTCGGCCTGCGCAAGCGCACGGAACTCGCGAGGGCGCTCGCCTCAGAGCCCCGACTGCTCATGCTCGATGAACCTGCTGCCGGCCTCACCCTGGCCGAACAGGACGATCTTGCAACGCTGCTTGTGCGCTTGCGCAGGGACCGAGACCTCACCATCCTGCTGGTCGAGCACAAGATGCGCTGGATGCAGACTGTCTGTGAGCGAGCGGTCGCGCTCGATTTTGGCCGAACGATCGCCGACGGAACGCCCGCTGCGGTGAGCGCGCATCCGAACGTCGTTGCTGCATGGTTGGGACGGCGCGCTTGAAGAACGATTTTGTTTTGCAAGGCGCTCGCGCGCCGGCGGCCAGGGCCGGGCCTGAGCCACCTGCAGCGCTTGTCGATGTGCGGGGGTTGCGGGCCGGCTACGGCGGGGCCGATGTGCTGCGCGATGTGACCTTCACCCTTTCCCGGTCAGGCACTGCGGCCGTGCTCGGTGCAAACGGCGCAGGCAAAACCACGCTGCTGCGTGCGCTCTGCGGAATGATCGCTGCGAATGGGTCGGTGACCCTCGACGGCGAGCCGCTGATCGGGCTCACCACCGAGCAGATTGCTGCGCGCGGCGTCGCACATGTTCCGGAGGGTCGGGGAACATTTGCCCAACTCACGGTCGAGGAGAACCTGCGTCTGGGCGCATGGCTGTTGCCCAATCGCCGGGCGGCACTTGCCGAGCGCGAGCGTTTGCTAGAGTACTTTCCTCGGCTGCGGGAGCGGTTCGCCCAGCAGGCCGGAACCTTGTCGGGTGGCGAGCAGCAGATGCTCGCCATCGCGCGCGCGCTGCAGTCGCGCCCGAGGCTGTTACTTCTGGATGAACCCTCTTTCGGCCTCGCCCCCGCGATGGTGTCCGAGGTGTTTGAGCTACTGGCAAAACTCCGGGCCGAATACGGGCTCGCCATGCTGCTCGTTGAGCAGCACGTCTCGCTCGCACTCGAGCTGGCCGATCGCCTCTTTATCCTGGAGGACGCACGTCTTGAACCCGTTCAGCAAGACGCCTCGGCGCTCGAACCCGCCCTGCGAGGCGCCTACCTGGGCCGCTGACGCGTATCGGTATGGAAATCTTTCTCCATCAGTGCGCAGCCGGCCTCGTGGCCGGTGCCATCTACGCGAGCCTTGCTGTCGCGCTGGTGATGATCTGGCGCAGCACCCACCACCTCAACTTCGCGCAAGGCGAGATGGCGATGTTCTCGACCTACGTCGCGCTTGCCCTGATCGAGGCCGGTCTCGGGTACTGGAGTGCCTTCGCATTGACGGTCGCACTGTCGGCCCTCGCTGCCATGGCACTTCAGGTCATCGTGGTGGCGCCCGCGGCGCGGGCCTCGCCGCTCGCCTCAGTGACGGTCTTTATCGCGCTGCTGTGCGTTTTCCACAGCGTCGCATCCTGGTGGTTCTCGCCGGTGCTGCGCGAGTTTCCGAGCCCGTTCGCACGCGCGGGCATGCTGAGCTCGCCCTATCTGTCAGCCCACGCCGTCGGCACCGTCGCGGTCGTGCTTGTCGAACTGCTCGCGGTCTGGTTTTTTTTCCGTTTCACCCGGACGGGTCTCGCGATGCGCGCGGTCGCACACAATCCGCAGTCCAGCCGTCTCCTCGGTATTCCGGTCGGGCGGATGCTGGCCCTAGGCTGGGGGTTGGCCGCCGCACTCGGTGCGGTGGCGGGAATGATGGTGGCTCCAACGGTCTATCTGGATCCGAACATGATGGGAGGCGTTCTGCTCTATGGCTTTGCTGCTGCCCTGTTGGGGGGCATAGACAGCCCGTGGGGAGCGGCGGCCGGCGGCCTGATCGTCGGCCTGCTCGACTCGCTGGTGGGATCCTGGCTGATCGGTCCCGACCTGAAATTAAGCTTTGCGCTCGCGCTGATCGTAGCGGTACTGCTGCTTCGACCCGCAGGGCTGTTTGGCAATCCCACGAGCACGCGCGTGTGAGCAGGTTCGAGCGATGACAGGGCTCGCCGGTGCCTCAGCGCCGCCCCGATCGCCCCTAGGCCTCATCCTGATCGCTGCGATCGGCTGTGCGCTAGCTCCGCTGCTCACCGACTATCGCCTGTTCCAGGCAACACAGGTGATGATCTTAGCCATCGCGCTGCTGGGTCTGAACCTCGTCACCGGTTGGTGCGGCCAGATTTCGCTGGGGCACGGCGCATTCTTTGGGCTCGGCTCGTATTGCAGCGCGATCCTCATGCTCCGATTCGGTTTGGCCGACTGGATGACCTTACCCATAGCGGCGTTTTTTTGCTTCGCTTCAGGCTGGCTGTTTGGACATCCGGCAGCGCGCCTTCAGGGGCTTCATCTCGCGCTCGCGAGCTTTGCACTGGCCGCCGCCCTGCCGCAATTATTGAAGCATCGATTCGCAGAACCCCTCACAGGCGGCACTGGCGGGCTGGCTCTGGAAGCCGCGCAAGCTCCAGCATGGTGGCCTGCGTCACCCGCGCTATGGCTCTACGCTCAGACGCTTGCCGTGCTGATCATCATGATCGCCCTTAGTGCACGCATTCTCGCCAGCCGACATGGCCGCGCGATGATTGCCGTCCGGGATCACGCGCTCGCAGCAGGCACGCTCGGGATCGACGCTGCGCGCACCAAGGTCACCGCCTTTGCGCTGAGCGCGATGTATGCCGGAATCGCCGGCGCGCTGAGCACATCGCTGGTACGGTTCGTGAGTCCCGACAGCTTCGACGTGTTCCTGTCGATTACGTTTCTGGTCGGCATCGTGATCGGCGGGCTGGCCTCCGTTTCCGGTAGCCTGATCGGCGCGCTCTTCATCCAGATCGTACCGCTCGCAGCCGAGCAGGTTTCCCGTGAGGTTTCCTGGGCGATCTACGGCGCCGTGCTGCTTCTATGCCTCTGGCTGATGCCGGGAGGGATCGTCGCGTTCTGGCGCAAACTCAGGCGATAGCACCGAGCAACGCGAATCACTTGTCGAGCGTGATGCCGCCCTTGCGGATGATCTCAGACCACTTCGCGATGTCGGCGGCCATGATGCGGCTCATTTCTTCGGGCGAGGGATCCTGCGGCTGGGCGCCAAGATCGATCAAACGCGTTCGAACCGCCGGGTCGCGCAGAGCCACAGCAACATCAGCGTTCAGCCGATCGATGAATGGCCTCGCCATGCCGCGCGGCGCGATCAGCGCAAACCAGGCCGCCGACTCGTAGGCGCCCAATCCGGCTTCGGCCGCGGTCGGAACATCGGGAAGCGCCGCGAGCCGGGTCTTCGAGGCGACGACGAGCGGCCTGACCTTGCCGCCTTGAATTGAACTCAACACATTAGGCAGGAGTTGAAAGCTCACCGGCACCCGTCCTGAAACCAGATCAGTGACAAGATTGCCGGTCACGCGGTACGGGACATGCGTCATCCGGGCGCCGACCAGCTGCTCGAAAAACGCTCCGGCAAGGTGTTGGGAACTCCCGTTGCCGACCGAGCCGTAGCCGACATCCGGTGTCTTGCGGACGTAATCGATAAGCTGTGGCAGGCTTTCTATCGGCAGGGTCGTGCTGACAACAACGACATTGGGCAGTACCGCAAATACACCGATGGGCTGCAGATCCTTCTCGGGGTCGTAGCCGAGATCGGCGTTGAGGATCTTGTTCACCGCCAGCGGACCCGATGTGCTCATGCCGATGGTCAGGCCGTCCGGCTCGGCGCGGGCCACCGACTGCGTGCCGACGTTGCCGCCTGCAGCGGGGCGATTGAGGTAGACAAAGCTTCGGCCACTGTTGCCCGCTACCTTGTCGAGCAGCAGCCTGGTCACGACATCGCTCGCGCTGCCCGCGGAAAAAGGCACGATGACGCTGATCGGCTTACCGCCTCCAGCAGTCGACTGCGCACGGGCCGCGCCAGTCATCGCAATCGCCGCCACGGCGAGCACCGTACCCGCTGCAAGGGCAACTGAACGGCGAATCTCGGGCCTCGGGAATCGCATGGCCGTCTCCTCTTGATGGTCGTCGGAATATGAGGCACTCCGATCGTCGGGGCAAACCGCCAATCTACCTCGGTCTGCAGCACTCTGCATCCGGCAAGCCGCCTAGCCGATCCGTCCCGTGACCGACCCGAACCGCTCGATCATCACGTCTTCGAGCGGCTTGCCATCGGAGGTGTGGGCGCCACCGCCGCGGACCCGATAGGCATCGGGCAGTCCGGGAGCGACGGGTGCCTCGCCGGCCGCCAGCGCCCGCGCCTGCCCCAGCATCAGCCTGCGAAAGTGGACGATCGCCACATCGGTTGCAGTCAGGTGCTCGCGGCTGCGATCGACCACCACGCCCTGGCTCTCCTGCGCCATCTGGTCCTGCTCGGCGATCCCGCGTACCCCGGTAAAGGACACATTGCGCTGTTCGTCTCGCGACAGCAGGTAGTCGTTGGACCGGTTACGCACCGGGACATAGCCCGGTCCCAGTTCGGCAAACTGCCCATACCCGCCCTGCGCATAGCGCGCCCGCTCCGCTTCGTCCAGGGGCCGATCCGGGTGCCAGGCATAGGTGTAGACCCAACATCGCGTATCGTCGATCGGCGTCCAGGTATACCCGTACAGAGTCTCGCCGGGCATCGCCGAAGGCGTAATCGAATGGGTCGGCAGCATGAACTGCGTCAGGCGCCAGTAGTGTTCGCCGGGATCCGCAGTACGAGCTCCGCCGATCAGAAAGCCGACGTCGTGGTCGATGATTTTGAAGCGTGGCATCGGGTCGTTGCGCAACCAGCGCAGCCTCGCAAGGTCCGCCGCGACAGCGGGATTGTCGTCGCGCAGCCGCGCGGGCGCGGGCATGTGGAGAAATGAGAAGTGCGCCGTGTCGAGAGCGCCCTCCATAGAATGCGTCCAGTTGCATTCGACCAGACGCTTGGTGACGAAGCGGTGCGCGGGCGGGACCAGACCAGCCTCAAGCTGCGGGACCCGTTCGGGCTGAGCGGACTGCGGCCCCAGATAGGCCCACACCATGCCGGCGAACTCGTTCGTCGGGTAAGCCTTAATCCGCATCCGGCCGTGATACGCCGCACCCGGTGGAACATTGGGCATGTCGACACAAGCCCCCGTGCGGTCGAACTTCCAGCCGTGGTAAATGCAGCGCAGGCCACCCTCTTCGTTGCGCCCGAAAAAAAGATCCGCGCCACGGTGGGCGCAGGCCCGCTCGAGGAGTCCGGTGCGGCCGGCCGAATCGCGGAACAGCACCAGATCCTCGCCCATCACCCGGATACGCAACGGCGCACAGTCGGGATCGGGCAACTCATCGGAGAGCGCCACGGGATGCCAATAGCGCCGAAGATATTCACCCATCATCGTGCCGGCATCACTCGCCACGAGCAGTACGTTGTCCTGCGCTGACAGCATTGCAGTCTCCCCACGGCAGCGCGCCACCCGGGGGCTCGGCCCTCGGTGGCACGCCGGTATTGCGTCGTTTCTCGATGACGGGATTCTAGATTACGGCGTCGGGCGCCTGCCCCTCAGCCATCCCTCGCACGGACCGCGCCGGCACGCATCCCTACCCCGCCCGCCCGCCTTCATCGCGCGCAGGCCGCCTCTCTCGTATGATTGCAAGACGCACAGACAAATAACAGCCTCAGGAGACCCCTCATGAAGCATCTGATTGCAGCGCTTGCCTTGGCCGCGTCCTGCGCGGCGGCGTCGGCGCAGGACGCCTGCGGCCACCGCGGCGACCTCGACCCCCAGTACTGCGACGAAAATCGCGATCTGGTCGCCGATCCGCCCAAAGACCCCAAGCGCTTCAAGAATCCCAGCACGCTGGTCTTCACCTATACGCCTGTCGAGGATCCCGCGGTATACGAGAAGATCTTCAAGCCTTTTACGGACTACCTCGCCCAGTGCACCGCCAAGAAGGTCGTTTTCTTTCAGGTCCAGTCCAACGCGGCGGAGATCGAGGCCATGCGTTCGGGTCGGCTCCATGTGGGAGGGTTCTCGACGGGTCCGACCGCCTTTGCGGTCAATATCGCGGGCGCCATTCCGTTTGCGGTCAAGGGCTACGAAAAAGAATTTCAGGGCTACAACCTGATCGTCATAGTGCGCAAGGAAAGCGCATTCCAAAAGCTTGCCGACCTCAAGGGTAAAAAGCTCGCCCACACCTCGCCCTCGTCCAACTCCGGCCACATGGCGCCTATGGCGCTTTTCCCGCGAGAAGGGCTCGCCCCGGGCAAGGACTACAACATCCTTTTTTCGGGTAAACACGACCAGTCGGTCCTGGGCGTTCGCTCGGGTGATTACGACGCAGCCGCGGTCGCCTCAGACGTCTTCCATCGCATGGCCACGCGCGGCCAGATCAAGGCCGACGACTTCCGCATTATTTATCAGAGCTCAAAATTCCCGACCTCGTCGTTTGCCTATGCGCACGATCTCGAACCGGCCCTGCGCGACCGGATGCTCAAGTGCTTCTACGACTACCGGTTCACCGATGAGATGAAAAAGGCCTTCGACGGCGCTGACCGGTTCTTCCCGGTCACCTATCAGCGCGACTGGGCGGTGGTGCGCGAGGTCTCCGAAGCGGGCGGCGAAAAATTCAACGGCGCGGCCTACGAACGAGAGGCCAAGCGCGAGGAGGAGGCCCGTCGCAAGGCGGCCGAGGCCAAGTCCAAGGCGACGGGCAAATAAACAAACAGTCGACTGAGGCTCCGCCAATCTTGGATGACTCTCCCAGACTGTCCATCCGCGGCCTGGTCAAGGCGTACACGCCCGGCAAGCCGGTCTTGCACGACATTGATCTGGACATCGGCGCTGGCGGACTGACCGCCATCATCGGCGCATCGGGCACCGGCAAGTCGACGCTGATTCGCTGTATCAACCGGCTGGTCGAACCGACCGCGGGCCGCATCCTGTTCGAAGGTGCCGATCTGGTGTCGCTCGACCGGCGGGCGCTGCGCGAGGCACGGTGCCGGATCGGCATGGTGTTCCAGGAGTACAACCTGGTCGAGCGGCTTTCAGTCATGGAAAACCTGCTGAGCGGGCGGCTGGGTTATGTACCAACCTGGAAGGCGTGGCTTCGCCGCTATCCGCAGAACGACATCGATCGCGCATTCGAGCTGTTGCGTGTCGTCGGACTCGAGGGCTTTGAGCGGCGCCGCGCGGACGGCCTGTCGGGGGGGCAGCGCCAGCGCGTCGGTATCGCGAGGGCGGTGATGCAAAACCCGCGGCTGCTTCTTGCCGACGAGCCCACATCCTCGCTTGACCCGCGCACCTCTGTCGACATCATGCAGTTGCTGGTCTCAGTCGGGCAGTCGCTGGCTGTTCCGGTGATCGTCAACATGCACGATGTCGATCTGGCCCGCCGATTCGCAACGCGTATCGTCGGCATGGCGGAAGGTCGCATCGTGTACGACGGCCGACCCGAGGCGCTGACCGATGAGCGCCTGCGCCTCATTTACGGGGGCGAAGGATGGCTCAACTAGCCTTTGAACGCAGGCCGTGGCGCACCGCCGGCTGGATCGCGCTGGTGGCCTACGTGCTCTATGCCGCTTCAAGGCTCGATTTCACCTCGGAGCGGTTTTCGGTCGGCATGGACAACGCCGCAAGATTTCTCGGGCGAATGTTTCCGCCCGAAATTCTGCAGGCCGACAGCATGGTGAGGGGCCTGCTCGAAAGCCTGGAGATCTCGGTGCTCGCCTCAGTCGCCGGCATCATCCTGGCTGCGCCGCTCGGCGTGCTCGCCGCGCGCAACCTGATGCCGCCGTGGGTCAGTTGGCCCGCGCGCGGGCTGATTGCGCTCTGCCGCTCGTTCCACCCGGTGATCGTCGCCATTCTGTTCGTCAAGGCGGTTGGCTTTGGCGCGCTCGCGGGAATCCTCACGCTCACCGTCGCATCGTTGGGATTCATCGGCAAGCTGTTTGCCGAGGCCATCGAGGAAATATCCCTCAAGCAGGTCGAGGCTATCCGCGCGACCGGCGCGCGCTTCGGAGGGGTGCTCGCCTATGGCGTGCTGCCGCAGGTGATGTCGAGGTTCGTGGGCTTTGCCACCTATCAGGTCGACTCCAATCTGCGCAATTCCACTATGGTCGGCATCGTCGGCGCGGGCGGGATCGGCAGCACGCTGTTCGCAGCCTTCCAGCGCTTCGACTACAGCTTTGTATGCGCAATCCTGCTCGCGATCATCGCCATGATCATGGTGGGCGAGACGCTTGCCCGCGTCGTGCGCGGAATGCTTGGCATCGACGCGAGGCGAAGCGATGCCTGAAGCATCCGCGCGGGCAAACGCCGCTGCGTATCGTTGGGAGCGGCACACGCGCGGCGAGCGACTCGCCCGACTGTTCCTGTCCATCGCGCTGGTCGCTGCCGTCGCGGCATCGATACGCAGCGTCGAGGTCATTCCGGAATTCCTGGTCGATGCCCCTGAGCAGGTTAGAGACCTGCTCGTCCGCATGTGGCCGATCAACTTCGGGTTTTACCCGGAGGGGGTTCACGATGCACTGGTCGATACGCTGCACATCGCGTCTTTCGGGACCATCATCGCGGTCATCCTCGCGCTGCCCGTGGGCATCCTGTCGGCGCGCAATCTGGTGCGCAACCGCATCGTCAATCTGGCGGCGCGTTTCATCCTGGTCGCGACGCGTTCGGTCAACTCGCTCATCTGGGCGCTCCTCTTTGTCGCGATCTTCGGCCCCGGGGCGCTCGCGGGTACGCTCGCGATCGCCTTCCGCTCAATAGGCTTTGTCGGCAAACTGGTCGGTGAGGCACTCGAGGAAGCCGACCCCGGTCCGATCGAAGCGCTGCAGGCGGTCGGAGCGCCGTGGCTGTCCATTCTCGCCAAGGGCTACTGGCCGCAGTTTGAGCCCACGTTCTGGTCGGTGGTTCTGTTCCGGTGGGACATCAATATCCGGGAATCCTCGGTGCTCGGTCTGGTCGGCGCAGGCGGTATCGGCATGGCGCTCGACACGGCGCTCAATCTTTTTCAGTGGACCCGCGTTTCGCTGATCCTGTTATCGATTTTTGTCGTCGTCGTTTGTGCTGAGATCGTAGTGACCCGTATCCGAACCCGCATTTTATAAGACTTAAGCCGTGAGCGAGCGCCCACATATAATTCCGTCTGGGACGGGTGGACCCGAGGACGCCCGGGCCTTGCCGCTCGCGCTAATGCCGCTGGAGCCCGCACCTGCGGGGGTCTTTTTCGATATCGACGACACCTTCACTGAGGACGGTCTGGTGATGCCGCAGGCCTTATCCGCCCTCCACGCGTGGCGGGGCTCCGGGCGTCTCGCGGTGGCCGTCACAGGGCGGCCGGCGGGTTGGTGCGACCACATTGCCCGGATGTGGCCCGTCGATGCGGTGATCGGTGAAAACGGCGCATTCTGGTTTCGCTACCTGCGCGCCGAGCGCCGCATGCGCCGGCGCTTTATGCAGGATGAGGCAACGCTCGCGGGCAACCGCGACCGGTTCGATACGATCGCCCGCTCGGTCCTCGCAGCGGTTCCTGGCGTTGCCATCAGCGCCGACCAGCCCTGGCGGGCTTGCGATCTCGCCATCGACTTCGCCGAGGATGTCGAGACCGGGGGCCTGGTCACCGCTGACCGGGTCGCCGAGCTCCTCACCCGAGCCGGCATGCACGTGAAGATCAGTTCAATTCATGTGAACGCCTGGTTCGGCGAACACGACAAACTCAGTACCTCGCTTGCCATGGCGGCCGAGGAATTCGCTATCGATGCCGCCTCGCTAGCCCGCGACCATCTCTACCTGGGTGATTCGCCCAACGACGCGCCGATGTTCGGATTTTTCGCGCGATCGGTCGGTGTCGCCAACGTTCTGGGTTACGGCAACCGGATCTCGCCCATGCCGGCCTTCGTCTGCGGGGGCCGGTCATCGCAGGGATTTGCAGAGGCCCTGCATCATGTGATGCGGGGCACGCCCCCCGTCAGGAAATCTCCATGACAACCATCGATACCTCCGCAGGCCAGGAACAGACCTTTTTCCCCGACCCGGCCAACGACCGCATGCTTGCCATGCTGATGGCGCTCGCCGCGGAGGTCTGGGTGCTGAAGGACCGGCTGCGCGCTGCCGAGAGTCTGCTCGAAGCGCGCGGCGTCCTGCCTAGGCAAGCGCTCGATACCTATACGCCGGATCCACGGGCGGAGGCTGCGATTTCGGCCGAGCGGCAAGACTTTGTACGGGCGCTGATGGAGCCTCTTTTCGGACGCGAGTCGACACGCGGCGTGCCGTCGTCGCTGCGAAGCGGCGGTGAGCCATGAATTTGCCGGCTGATCGCAGCTTCGAGGCGTACCAACAGTTCGTACTCGACTGCAAAATTTTCTGGTCGACCCGGGTATACCCCGAACTGAAAAGCCGATGGGAGGCGCACAGCGAAGCGGCCCGATCACGCGGCACGCCCCCGCCTCGCACTGCGGATGGCGTTGCAGCGCTGTTAAGCGGCGACCCCCTCCATCAGTTTTACGCCTGGTACGAGCGACACCTGCAGCGCATGAAATATTCCGGCCGGCTCGGGCTGGTTCCTCAGCATGAACGGTCGAGGGATACGATCGAAGCGCGGCTGGCCCAGGCCGACTCGCTGCCTTGCCTGAAACTCGATCCGAAGCTGCGCGCCCCCGACTGGTATACCGCCTTCGACGTACACCAGCACCCCGGCGGCGTCTGGGGCGATACGCTCGCCGGAGTCGTCTACGAGCGCGGCGCCCGCAGCACCACACCGCTCGTGCGCCGGCACGCCGACCTGCACGCGCGACTCACCGAGGAGCTGCTCGCGCGCACCCGGCCCAAGCGGCTCCTCGATCTGGGCTGCGGCTTCGGCAAGAGCACCCGCCCGTTTTATCTTGCCGACCCGGCTATGGAGATCGTGGCAACGGATCTGTCGGCGCCGTGCCTGCGCCTTGCTGCCCTCACCGCGCATGACGACGGCGCGCGCGCGGTCAGTTTCCTCCAAGCCGATGCCGCGCGAACCGGGCTCGAATCAGGCACGTTCGACGCGGTCACGAGCACGATGCTCCTCCACGAGGTGCCCCCCGACCATCTCGAGCAGATATTCACCGAGAGTTACCGGGTGCTGCGCCCCGGCGGCCTGGCGGTGCACCTCGATTTTCTGGTCTCCGAGGCCGACCCCTTCGGCCGGTTCATCCACTTCGGCCACGGGGTGCGGAACAACGAGCCGTTCATGGAACCGCTCTGCCGCATGGATGTGGCGGCGACGCTGCTCAGGCTGGGCTTCAGCCGGGTCGAGATCCTGCCCTTTGAAGAAGCGCCTGGCACCCTGTCGCCCGAACACCGGTCCTGGCGCTTCCCCTGGGCCTTGGTGGTCGCCCACCGCTAGGCCGCAGGGCTGGGCCCGCCCGCTTTTGCGGCGAACCCGAGTTCCGCCCCGGTATTCCGGCACGGGTAGGCCGGATCGTGCGACACTTCGCGACGCTTCAACGTCCCCACTAGGAGAACTCAAATGATCCGTCGTTTGCTAGGCGTGATGCTGGCGGCTGCGCTGGCCCTGCCTGCCACCGTAGTGCTTGCGCAGGACAAGCTCACCGCGCTGCACTCATTTCCCGCCAACTGGGTCTATTCCCGCAGCTTTCTGGCCTTTGTAAAAAAGGTCAATGAAGAGGGCAAGGGCATCGTCGAGATCACCGTCCGCGGCGGCCCGGAGGCAATGGGCATGTTCGAACAGCCCAATGCGGTCCGCAACGGCGTGGTCGACATGGTCTACACGCCCTGCGCGTTCTATGCGGCCTCGGTGCCCGAGTGCGATGCCGTCTCAGCCTCGACGATCGACGGCCCGACCGCGCGCAAAAACGGCGCCTATGACGCGCTAAACGAAGCGCACGGCAAACGCATGGGCCTGCACTACCTAGGCTGGTTTGACAGCGGCATCCGCTTCCATCTCTGGTCATCCAAGGAGATGAAGGTCGACGCGCAGGGCAATCTCGATGTGAAGGGCTTCAAGGTTCGCGGCAACCCGATCTACAACGCCTTCCTCACCAACTTCCTGGGCGCGCAGGTGCTCAACATGCCCTCGACCGATATCTACACAGCGCTCGAGCGTGGCACGATCGAGATCACCGGCTGGACCGAAATCGGCATCATGGACGCCAACTGGGACAAGCACCTTAAGTTCCGGCTCGATCCCAAATTTTTTTCGACCGACCTTGGGGTGATCATCAACGCCAAGAAATGGGCGTCGCTACAGCCCAAGACCCGGGAGTTCCTGACCAAAATGGCGATCGAGCATGAGGTCGGAAGCATCGCCGAAATGCAAAAGCTGCGCGACACCGAAATCGCCGAGCTCGAAAAGCGAGGAATCAAATCGTTCGCCCTGTCAGGGGAGGCGGGCAAACGCTTCATCGCCGGGGCGAGCGCGGCAGCCCATGCCCGCATGAAGGAGCGGATGGACAAGGCCGGCGTGCCCAACGACTACGAAAAACTCGTCAAGCTCTTCACCCCCTGAGGCAGTGCCGGGCTCACCGGCCGGGTCCGGGCCGCAAGCGCCTGGACCCGTTTATTCCTTCGCGTTATCCGGCCTGAGCATGTCCCGGGTATCCGCGAAGGGCCTCTTTTGAAATCGACTGGCCAAACACTGCCGTGACCGCCTTTTCGCGTCTTTACGATTTCCTGATCCGGGCCATGGCGGTAATCGCCGCGCTCCTCATGGTTGCGGTGATGATCACGATCTGCCTCGACGTGCTGATCCGTAACCTCGATCGACAGCCCTCGGCGCACTTCTTTACTTTCAGCGAATACGCTCTGCTCCTTATCCCCTGCCTCGGTGCGCCGTGGCTGGTTCGCGAGAAGGGGCACGTCTACGTCGAACTGCTGCTCATGTACCTGAGCGGCAAGCAGCGCCGCTGGATGGTCCGGCTGATCGGGCTTGCCTGCCTCGCTATCTGCCTGACCATGGCCTGGTACGGGTTCGAGGTCACGATCCTCGACTGGATCCAGAACAACAAGGACGTACGCTCGTTCGATGCGCCCCGCTGGGCGATCGTGATGTGGATCCCGGTTTCCTTCCTGTTCATGGGCATCGAGTTCGCCCGCTTCATCTGGCGCAATGAATCGCCACTGGCGGCGCTCGCGAGCGAAACCGGCGGGGGATCGCACTGATGGACTGGATCTGGCCGGCGACGATTCTGTTCGGCGCATCGGTTGCGCTGATGCTGGTCGGCATTCCAGTTGCGATCGCATTCTTCGCGACCAACATCATGGCGGCGGTGTTTTTCATGGGCGGGCCTGCTGCCATCGGCCAGGTCGTCAACAACGGCTTTGGCGCCATGACGACTTTCGCGCTCGTCCCCATTCCTATGTTCCTGCTGATGGGTGAGTTGTTCTATCACACGGGTCTCGCTACGCGCTGCTTCAACGCCGCCGACAAGCTGCTCGGCAATGTACGGGGGCGGCTGTCTTATGTCACCCTGATCGGCGGCACCGCGTTTGCCGGGCCCGCCGGATCCTCGATGGGTGCGTGTGCACTTCTGGGTTCGCTGATGGTCCCCGACATGATGAAACGGGGCTACAACAAGTATTTGTCGATCGGTCCGATCATGGGGGTGGGTGGGCTCGCAGTGATCATCCCGCCCTCAGCGCTTACGGTACTGCTCGCCACTCTCGGCCAGACCGACGTTACCGACCTGCTGCTCGCCGGCGTCGTACCTGGCCTCGTGCTCGCGATCATGTACGGCATCCTGATCTGGGGTTGGACCGTCATCGATCCGAGCGCGGCGCCTTACTACGAGGTCGGCAAGGTTTCTTTCCAGGAAAAGCTCAAGCTGATCGTGTTCGATGTCCTGCCGATGGTGGGTCTGATCGCTTTTTCCGTGGTGCTCATGCTGGTCGGGTGGGCAACGCCCACCGAGGCCGCCGCCCTGGGCGCACTGTCGGTCGCACTCCTCGCGATGTGCTACCGGGCGCTCACCTGGACAGCTATCGTCAAGTCGGTCGAGGGAGCGCTGCGGGTGACCGTTATGTCGTTTCTCATCATCTTCGGCTCAGCCACCTTCGCACAGGCTCTGGCCTTCACGGGAGCCTCGAGCGGCCTCATGAATTGGGCGCTCTCCTTCGAACTCACGCCGCTTGCGATGCTGCTCGCCATGATTGCGATTCTGCTGTTCCTGGGCTGCTTCATGGATCAGCTGTCGATGATGCTCCTCACCGCCCCGATCTTTTTCCCGCTTGCGAAGACGCTCGGGTTCGATCTCACCTGGTTCGGCCTCATCATGCTGCTTGCACTCGAAGTGGGCTACACCACGCCGCCCTTTGGGCTGCTTCTCTTTGTGATGAAGGGGGTGGCACCGCCCGAGACCACCATGCGCGATATCTATCTGGCCGCCGCGCCCTTCATTGCCTGCGTGCTGCTCCTGATCGCGCTCATCATCGTCTTTCCGCCGCTTGCCACCTGGGTCCCGGCGCTCGCGAAATAGCAGCGGCCCTAGGCTGCGACAGCCTCCGCAGGCATGAGCTGTTTCAGATGCGGGAGCACGTGCGCTGCAAAGAGTTCCATGTTGCGACGGGTCAGGTCGGCAGGTAGTGTGCCGAAGTGCATCATGGTGAGGAGATTGCCAAACCGCATCGCCCTCCAGTGATCCTCCAGCATCTGTCGCACCGTTGCCGGCGCGCCGCATACGAGCATGCCCATCTCGATCGCGACATCGATCGTGAGTTCCTGAGAGAGCGAGGCCTTGGCCTTCATCAGATTCTTGAGCGAGTCACGTGAGGTGTAACCAGGCGGCAGCAACATCTCGACCGGCATCTTGAGCAGCCGGTTGCGGAACAACTCAAAATGCGGTTTGGCCTCGGCGCGCGCCTGTGCGTCGGTATCGGCCACATAGACTGGTACCGCCCAGCCAAGCTGGCTGTCGCTTGCTTCATAGCCATAAGCCTCCGCCGCATCCCGGTACGACTTGAGGTATTTCTCGACCACCTTGGCCGGGCTGAAGGTTTGCAGGTAGGTATATCGGCGATCCGGATGCGAGGTCCAGTCGATGGTTTCCTTGCTGCCCTGAGAGGGGACCCAGATCGGTGGATGCGGGTTCTGAAACGGGCGCGGCCATAGGTTGACGTACTCGACGTTGTAGTGCTTTCCGGAAAAGGAAAAGGGGCCCGGGCGAGTCCATGCCTGGACGATCAGGTCATGGGCCTCGTGGAAACGGTCGTGCGAAATCGTCGGATTGATACCGAAGGTGTGGTATTCCGCGCCGATACCGCGGACAAAACCGCTGATCAGTCGGCCGCCGGTGATCACGTCGATCATCGCGTGCTCCTCGGCGACTGTGATCGGATGTTCGCGCAGCGGCAACGCACTTCCGAGTATCGCGATCTTGACCCGCTTGGTACGGCGGGCAAGGGCGGAGGCCATGACGGTCGGCGAGGGCATCAGTCCGTACGCTGTCTGGTGATGCTCGTTGACGGCGATGCCGTCAAAGCCGAGGGTCTCACCGTACTCGAGTTCATCGAGGTACCGGTTGTAGAGTTCGTACCCCTTGACCGGATCGAAAAACCGGTTGGGCAGATTGACCCAAACCGTCTCGTACTCGCGACTCGCCTCGAAATCCAGATCGGCATAGCACATCAGGTGAAACAGGATCACGTTCATGACAGTCTCCTACCGCGCAACCTCGGCAACAGCCGCGCAAAATACTTCGGGATGCTCGATCTGGGGCAGGTGCCCGCAGCGGTCCACCACCTGCAGTTCGGCATGAGGCATGAGCCGGGCAAGCCGCTCACCGCACGCAACCGGTATCACCTTGTCCTGGGCACCCCAGACGATACGCACCGGCATGTTCGCGCGGTGCAGCCATTTGGCGAGGTGCGGGTCATGCAACCGGGGCTCCCAGGCGAGCAGTGCGGTGGTATGCCGGTTCTTCAGCCGGATGTCCTGATCTGCCTCAGTAAGGGGCATTGACAGCACCTTGTCGACGAACGCCGGGCTATGGAAAAGATTCCTGACCAGCTGCTCATGTGACCAGAGAAAGATATCGCCCGGCTGCGCCTCGGCAACCCGGATGCCGGCGGGCCCGGCGAGCGTCATCGAGCGGATACGCTGCGGACTGCGCACCGCGATCTCCATCGCAAGCCAGCCGCCGATCGAACTGCCCACCAGATGTACGGGTCCGAGCTCAAGATGGTCGAGCAGGTCGAGATAGAAATAAGCGAGGTCATGAATGTTCTCGAGCCAGGGGGTCTCGTCGGACTGTCCATAGCCCGGGTGCTCGGGGATCAGGAGATCGTAGCGATCAGCGAGCCTGGTCATGAAGGGCGCGATCAGCGCAGCGCCATCTGCGCCGTGCAGATACACCATTGCCGGTCCGCTGCCTGAACGCCGCAGCCTGATCCGGCAATTGTTGAGCGTGAGGAAACTTTCCTCAAAGGACATAGGGAATCCTCCTGGGCAACGGGCGCTCTGCGTGGAGCGGCCTCTGATGGGGGCAAAGGTGGGGGCGATGTTTTGCGCAACCCCTTGTACTGCGCGACTCCTTGTTTTGCGCAACTCTTTTTCGCTTGATGTTAGGAAGGCCTGCTGGTACTTGTCAATGCACGCTCTGTGCGACACTGCCAGCCGTGGATACTCGCAAGCCCTTGGACTCTCAGGCAGTGGGCCTGATGCTGCTCCTCAGCCTCATCTGGAGCTTCCAGCAGATTGCGCTCAAAGCCACCGCCGAGGAGTTTTCCCCTATGCTGCAGATCGCAGTCCGTTCCGGGGTGGGCGCGGGGCTTTTGTGGCTTTTCATGCGCCGCCGGGGCGAGACCCTTCCCCTTCGCGGCGGGCTCTGGAAACCCGGAGCAGCGATAGGGGTGCTGTTCGGGCTCGAGTATTTCTGTGTGGCGGAGGCCCTTCGTCACACCTCGGCGGCGCATGTCGTGGTGTTTCTTTATACCGCACCGGTCTTCGCTGCCCTGGGGCTGCATGGGAGGCTTCCGTCCGAGAGACTCACCGCCCTGCAGTGGGCCGGCATCGCGACGGCATTCCTGGGCATCGCAGTGGCCTTTTTCCCAACGGACGACACAGCGGGCGCAGGATGGGCCGCCATGCTCTGGGGTGACTTCCTCGCGCTGCTCGGCGGGCTCGCCTGGGGTGCGACGACCCTGGTCATTCGCACCACCCGCTTGTCGCCGCTACCGGCCACACAGACGCTCATGTACCAGCTCCTGGGCGCTTTCTTCATCCTGCTCCCGGGAGCGTGGCTCACCGGTCAAACCCGCTTTGAACCATCGCCGCTCATCTGGGCTAACCTCTTCTACCAGTCGGTCGTGATGTCGTTCTTCAGCTACCTGCTGTGGTTCTGGATGCTGCGCCGATACCTCGCCGCACAACTGGGTGTGTTGACCTTCATCACGCCCCTGTTTGCGGTTGTGCTGGGTGCGTGGCTGTTGGGCGAGGAGATTGCGCCGCGCTTTCTGACGGGAACGCTTTTCGTCGTCGCAGGCGTGGTGTTAGTCACCGGGCACGCGCTCATCCGATCGGCGCTGAGAACCCGACGCAGCCGCTGAGCATCTCTTCGCTGGCGCATAATAGGCTTCTTCATTCAGCCCTTCGACGGGACCTGGTATGCGCATCGCAGCTCTTGCTCTCGCTAGGAAATCGTCAAGCGTGAAAAAGAGCTCGCAGCCGCTGCGAGGAAATAGGGATATCGCTGCCGCGGCGCGAGTCGGGAGCCTTTGGTGAAAATCTGTGTATTCGGTGCCGGGTATGTCGGGTTGGTGACTGCCGCCTGTCTTGCCGAAATGGGCAACACCGTCGTCGGGGTCGATATCGATCAAACGAGAGTCGACGGTCTTAACGCCGGGCGGGTGCCGATCCACGAGCCAGGGCTTGATGCTCTGCTGGTGCGTAACCTGGCGGCCAGGCGCCTGCGATTTACTGCCAGCGCGGAGGACGGTGTCAGCCACGGGGCTTTGATCTTCATTGCTGTCGGAACGCCCGAGGGCGAGGACGGGTCAGCCGACCTTCGCCACGTTCTGCGGGTCGCTCAGAGCATCGGCCGGAGCATGCGCGACTACAAGGTCGTGATCGATAAGAGCACGGTGCCGGTCGGTACGGCCGATACGGTCCGCGAAGAAATCCGCCGTACACTCGAGGAGCGGGGCGCATCCGTCCCGTTCTCCATGGTTTCGAATCCTGAGTTCCTCAAAGAAGGTGCGGCGGTCGAGGACTTCATGCGTCCGGACCGAATCATCATAGGCTGCGAGACGGATCAGGCTGAGCAGCTGATGCGGACCCTCTATGCCCCCTTTGTCCGCAACCGTGACCGCATTCTCAGCATGAGCGTGCGGAGCGCCGAACTCGCCAAATACGCAGCTAACGCGATGCTGGCGACCCGTATCAGCTTCATGAACGAATTGGCGGCGCTCGCCGACAAGGTCGGCGCCGATATTGAGCAGATTCGCGTTGGTCTCGGCTCGGATCGGCGTATCGGGTCGCATTTTCTTTACGCCGGGTGCGGGTGGGGTGGGTCGTGCTTTCCCAAGGATCTCACCGCCCTAGAGCGAATGGGCGTGGAAAACGGCGCGCCTCTGGCAATCGTCAAGGCCGCGATCGATGTCAATCAACGTCAACGCGGGCTGCTCGGCCAGCGTATCGTCGAGCAGTTCGGGCCCGATCTGGCGGGCAAGGTGATCGGCGTCTGGGGCCTCGCATTCAAGCCCGAAACCGACGATATGCGCGAGGCAACCAGCGTCACCCTGATCGATGAACTTCTTCGCCGGGGAGCAACCGTCCAGGCCTACGATCCGGTCGCTGCAAAGGCCGCAGAAAAAATCTGGCGGGGCCGAACAGACTTGCAGCTCTGCACGGACCAGCTTTCGGCCTGCGACAACGCTGACGCCCTGGTGATCGTGACCGAATGGCGAGAATTTCGCAGCCCTGACTTTGCAGAGCTCGCCTCGCGGATGCGCGGCCGCGTGCTGCTCGACGGGCGCAATATTCTCGATGCCGACCTCGCTCGCACTGCCGGATTCAACTACCGCGGTATCGGCCGCCCGGTGCCAGGGCTGCCGCCGGGCTGACCGGAGTCAAGCGCTCGGCCGGTGCGAAATACGTCGCCGCGGGCTCATGCCGCCGCCTCGACATAGGTTTCGCGTCTTCGCACCCGCGCGGCGGGGACCACCAGAGAAAAACTCGAGCCCTCCCCCGGTACCGATCCGATCTCAAGCGCGCCGCCGTGGCGCTGGATTGCACCTCTCACGATAGACAGGCCAAGGCCTGTGCCACCGGCCTCGCTCGAGCGCCCTGGATCCACCCGATAGAAGCGCTCGGCTAGCCGCGGCAAATGCTCTGCAGCGATTCCGGGGCCGTCATCGTTGACCGAAATTCGCAAGGCTCCGTTCGCCTGTGCGCCAATCGCGATCTGCACCGACGTGCCCGCGGGCGAGTGCCGGCATGCATTGGCGACGAGATTGTCGAGCGCAATCTGCAGTTCGGTCCGTGCCCCGGCGACTTCCCAGAGGTCATCTCCCGCAACCGACAGGCGCATCCTGGAACCGAAAGCCGCAGCGGCCCGGTGCAGGCTCTCGTCGACCAGCTCGGCCACTCCCACCCAGTCCTCCATCGACGGCGCAGCCTTGCCCTCTATCTCCGCGAGTGTCAGCAGGTCCTCGATGATCGCCTGCATGCGAGACGTCTGCGCGGCCATCGTGGCGGTCATCCGCTGTTGCGAGGCAGGGTCGAGACGGACCGACTGGAGTGTTTCGATCGTCCCTGAGATCACCGTGAGCGGTGTCTTCAATTCGTGCGAGGCATTGGCGATGAGGTCGCGCTGCATCTGCTCGTTTCGTTCGCGCTCGGTCACGTCCTGGGACAAAACCAGCACGCCGTCGGAGTAGGGCCTGACCACGACCTGAAGGCGCCCCACGCCCCTGGGTCCGCGCATCAGCAGCGGTGATTCGAAGTCTCCCATTCTGAGGTACTGAACAAAATCGGGATCGCGCACGATGTTGGTCACCGGCTGGCGTCGGTCGCGCTCGATGTCAAGCATGAAATGCAGCGCGGCAAACCGGTTGCACCAGGAAATTTCGAGGGATGATGTGAGCAACACCACGCCATTGGGCGATGCGTCGATGGCGGCGAGAAAAGACTCCAGGCGCTGACGCTCAGTAGCCAGCTCGCGTTCGTAGACAACGTAACTGCGACTTATGCGGTAGGCGACCTCACCCCAGTAGCCAGACGCCGGCGCTTTTTCAGCGCCGGGGGCATCGCGCTGGTCGCGGGAGAGCCGAGCCCAGCGCGCAAGACGAGCCCCTTGGAACCGCTCCCTCACAAGGGCCGCAACAACGCCGGCAAGCGCGCCGGAAATCATCAAGACCAGGGGCGCGATTGTCTCGCCCGACAGCGCTGCCGCGAGCAGACCGGCAATTGCGCCGAGGGCTCCCAGCAGGAAGGGCGAATTGAAGCTTGCAATCATCGCAAGATCAGCGCCAGCGCTCGCTCAAACTCCCGGACCTGGGTTTCATCCCACGGCGTCCTCAACCGCCTCCATGGGAGAGTGGCGCACATCGGTACCCTTGACGATGTAGATGACCGCCTCGGCGAGATTTTTAGCGTGATCACCAACGCGCTCGACCGCCTTGCCCACGAAGACCAGATCGATGCACGACGAAATCGTCCTGGGATCCTCCATCATGTAGGTGATCAGCTTTCGAAGCAGCCCCTCGAACTCGTTATCGATCTGGCGATCCTGTTTGATGACTTCCAGCGCGGCAACGGTATCAAGACGCGCAAAGGAGTCGAGCGCCTTGCGCAGAAGATCAATAGCCATGTCGGATTCGAACTGCAGATCCGTTACCGGCAGCCGCAGCCGATTGGGAAGCCCGACCGCGAGCAATCGCTGCACAACACGGGCAGTACGAGCCGCCTCGTCGCCCACCCGCTCCAGATTGGCCGTAATGCGGCTGATCGCGATCAACAGGCGCAGGTCTCGGGCGGTCGGCTGCCTGAGGGCGATGATTCCCGACAGCTCTCTGTCGATCTCGATCTCAAACCGGTTGACCCGGACCTCCTCGCGAAGCACCTCTGCAGCGAGTTCGCCGTCAAAAGCGGTCATCGAAGCGATCGCCTTGCCGACCTGGCTTTCGACGAGGCCCCCCATCTCGAGAACCCGCGAAGAAACGCCGCTCAGCTCGGCATCAAACTGCGTTGAAAGGTGTCTGTCGCTCATGGTTTCCTCAACCGAAACGGCCGGTGATGTAGTCCTCGGTCTCGCGGCGCCTGGGCTTCATGAAAATTTCCTTGGTTTCGCCGAACTCGACCAAATCGCCAAGATACATGTAGGAAACATAGTCGGAAACCCGCGCAGCCTGTTGCATGTTGTGCGTGACGATCAACACCGTGACCTTTTTCTTGATCTCGGAGACGAGTTCTTCGATGCTGCCGGTGGCGATCGGATCGAGCGCGGAGGTCGGCTCGTCAAACAGGATCATCTCCGGATCCGTCGCGAGCGCGCGGGCGATGCACAAGCGCTGCTGCTGCCCGCCCGACAAATTGACCGCCAGATCGTCCAGGCGGTCCTTGACCTCGTTCCAGAGCGCGGCGCCCCGCAGCGCATCCTCGACCTTGTCGTCGAGTAGCCCCCGCCGCCGCTCGCCGCGCACCCTGAGACCGTAGGCAACGTTCTCGTAAATCGACTTCGGAAAGGGGTTGGGCTTTTGGAACACCATTGAAATCCGCATCCGCACTTCGATAGGATCGACTTCCGGGTTGAGAATATTGACCGCATCCGGAAGCAGTTCAATCGATCCCTCATAGCGGTGCCCCGGATACAGGTCGTGCATGCGGTTGAAGCAACGCAGGAAAGTGGATTTGCCGCACCCGGAGGGCCCGATCAGCGCAGTCACCTTGTTGGCGTAGATCGGCATCGAGATGCTTTTCAGCGCCTGGTAAGCGCCGTAATAAAAATTAAGACTTTTCGCCTGCGCCTTTAAATCCGGAGGATTCTCAGGAAGCGTGATCGTTGAGGCCATGGCGGATCCGGTTGGAGATCAGGGTCGAATACTTCAGGCTTACCACTTGATGTTCTTTCGCAGGCGATACCGCAGCCAGATGGCAATCGCATTCATTCCTAGTGTCATGAAGACAAGCACAAAGCTTGCGGCAGCAGCGTTTTGATGAAACGAGGGATCAGGGCGCGAGGTCCAGTTGAAGATCTGGATCGGCATCACGGTGAAGGGGGACATCAGCCAATCAAAGAGCCCCGCCGGAGGGTCACCGGCGAAAGGGACCGGCGGCAGGAAAGCGATAAAGGTCAGGGCCCCGATCGTGATGATGGGCGCCGTCTCACCGATCGCGCGTGACAATCCGATGATCACGCCCGTAAGAATCCCCGGGGTGCTGTAGGGCACCAGATGCTGGCTTACTACCTGCCAGCGCGATGCACCGCAGGCGTAGGCTCCCTCGCGGATGTATTGCGGGATTGAGCGCAAGGCTTCTCGCGTGGTGGTGATGACGATCGGGAGGATGAGCAGAGCAAGCGTGAGGCCCGCGGTGAGGATCGACTGGCCCAGGCCAAAGGTATAGACGAACAGCCCGAGTGCCAGCAGGCCGTAAATAATCGAGGGCACACCCGCCAGATTAGTGATGTTGATTTCAATGACGTCGGTGAACCAGTTCCGTCGCGCATACTCCTCAAGGTAGATTGCACCAGCGATACCCACCGGGACCGCCACGAGCGCCGTTACGATCATCACCAGAATGGAGCCCACCCAGGCCGACAGGATGCCCGCCTGCGCCGACCTGCGTGACGGAAATGAGGTAAAGAAGTCCGCGTTGAGCCGGGGTATCCCGCTCACCGCCATATCGACGAAGAGCGCGAGCAGCGTGAGGATTCCCACCGATAGCGCGAGCAGTCCGAGAACGCCGAACATGATGTCCCATCGCTTGTGGCGCCGGATCATGTCGCGAATCGCCTGATTGTCCATCCGGACAGCCATTTCAGTAGGCCTCGCGAAAACGCCGCCTCAGCCAGTGGCCGGCGAGATTGAAAGTAAGCGTCAGGACCATGAGCGACAGACCGGCGGCAAAGATGGTCTGATAACCGACACTGCCGTGCGGCAGATCGCCCAACGCGACCTGGACGATATATGAGGTGATCGTCGCCGCCGGCTCGAGAGGATTGAAGCTCAACGAGGGTTGCATGCCGGCTGCGACCGCAAGAATCATGGTCTCACCCACCGCGCGCGAGATTCCCAGAATATAGGCCGATGCGATGCCCGAAAAGGCAGCGGGAAAGACTACCTTGATAGCGGTCTGAAAACGCGTAGCCCCCATGGCGTACGAGCCCTCGCGCAGACTCATCGGTACGGCGCGCATCGCATCCTCCGACAGCGAGGACACATAGGGGATGATCATGATGCCCATCACGATGCCGGCTGACAGCACATTGAAGCCGGGGAGCTCGGGGATCAGCTTTTGCAAAAGCGGCGTGACGAACAGCAACGCAAAATAGCCGTAGATGATTGTCGGCACCCCCGAGAGCAGCTCGAGGATGGGCTTGAGTGTTTCCCGGGTGCGGTGCCCAGCAAATTCGGAGAGGTAGACCGCAATGATGGTGCCCAGCGGGATGGCGATGGAAAGCGCGACCAGCGAGCTCGTGATGGTGCCCGACATCAGCACCCAGATGCCAAAGTGAGGGTCGGAAAAGAGCGGCGTCCACTGGGTGTCGGTCAGGAAGTCGACGATGGAGACATGCCTGAAAAACTCGAAGGATTCCCGGATCAGCACCCAGACGATGCCAAGGGTTGTAAACACCGAGACGCACGCTGCAGACAAAAGAGCCAGCTCGATCGCCCGCTCGCGACGCTGCCGCTTGATACGGTTCGCAGAGAATTGGGCGAGGCGCGAGGCCGGATCAGTCGCTGGCGGCGCCACGGTCGCTGCTGAAGCGGGTAGGGTCAAGCGGCACTCCAGAAAGACATGCCGGCCCAGACGGCCGGCATGAGGCTTGTCACAAACGGCCCGTCGCATCGCCAGCGTACGGGCCCCGAATACATCTTACATTTTCGCTTCGCGCGCGAGCAGATCTTCGATCCGGACGCCTACTTCATTTTTGCCGCCAAAGACGGTGCCCTTCTTGAGCTTCGAAATATTTTCCAGACCTACTATATAAGCCTTGTCAGGAAGCGGAACATACTTCACTTCCTTGGCGATCTTGGAAGCGTGCTTCATGTAGTACTCGGCAAATTGCTTCACCTCCGGCTTGGCGAGCGACTTGACCGAAACGTAGATGAATATCGGACGGGAGAGCGGCTGATAGCTGCCGTCCAAAACGCTTGCCTCGCTCGGGCCCACAGCGGGCTTGCCGGCCTTTTCGATGATGGGAAGCGCCTTAAGCTTCTTCGCATTTTCGGCAAAGTAGGCATAACCAAAATAGCCGAGAGCGTTGACATCCTGCGACACCCCCTGGACCAGAACGTTGTCGTCCTCGGATGCGGTAAAGTCGCCACGGCTCGCCTTGGACTTGCCGTTGATCGCCTCGGTGAAGTAGTCGAACGTGCCCGAATCCGACCCTGCCCCGAAAAGCTTCATCGGAGCATCGGGCCATGCTGGATTAACCTGATTCCAGCGGGTGATTTTGCCCTGGGCGGCTGGTTCCCAGATTTTCTTCAGTTCATCGACCGTAATCGCCTGCAGCCAGGTATTGCGCGGGTTGATGACGACAGTGAGCGCATCGAAAGCCACGGGCAGCTCGATGTATTCCACCCCTGCTGCCCGGCAATCCGCCATCTCCTGCGCAAGGATGGGGCGCGAGGCGTTCTGCACGTCGATCTCGCCGCGGCAGAACTTTTTGAAACCGCCGCCTGTTCCCGAAATACCGACGGTAACCTTGAGCTTGCCTTTGCTCGCCTTCTGAAAGTCCTCGGCGATGCCCTCGGTCACGGGGAAAACGGTCGAGGAGCCGTCAATCTTTACCACCTGTTGGGCAAGAGCCGGCACCGAAGACAGGAAGGCGGCGACGCCGGCGGCGGCGAAGAGCGGGAGAGTTGCTAGACGAAGCATTGGGCGATCCTTCAGTAAGGCGTTTAGCGAATACCCAGGCACGATAAGATGGCTTTGTTACGGGTTCGTGACAGACCGACCTGCGGGGGGCCAACCCCTTCGCGATTGTGGGAGATCAAGCCTTGCACGCTGCAGACCGCTCCGACCCGCTCTGGCGGCCAGACGCCGAGCGGCTTACCAATGCGAGGATGCTTGATTACCGCAAGTGGGTTGGCGACCGGCTGGGGCTGGTTTTTGAGGACAACGAGGCGCTTTGGGCGTGGTCGGTCGCCGAACTGGGCGCGTTCTGGGATTCGATCTGGACTTATTTCCAGGTCGCCGGCGAGCGCGGCGCAGGACCCGCCCTGGTTCTCGGCCACATGCCGGGTGCGAAGTGGTTTCCCGGTGCGTCGCTCAACTTCGCCGCCCAGGCGCTCGCACACGGGCCTGACGAGTCACCCGCCATCATCGCCTCGGGCGAGGCGGGCGACGACAGGGTCGTCTCCTGGGGTGAGCTGCGGCTCAGCGTAGCCGCATTCGCAGCGACGTTGCGGGCGCGCGGCGTGGGCCGCGGCGACCGCGTTGCCGCCTACCTTCCCAACGGTGCCGATTCCGTCGTCGCATTCCTGGGCTGTGCGTCGGTCGGCGCAATCTGGTCGCTCTGCTCACCCGACATGGGTGCGGCAAGCGTCATCGACCGTTTTCGCCAGATCACGCCGCGCGTGCTGATTGCCTGCGGATCCTATCGCTACGGCGGAAGGGTCCATGAACGCGGCGAGGTCGTGCAGCAGTTGCTCACCGCGCTGTCCGGCTCGCTCGACCTCGTGGTGACCGTCCCAGGCCCCGGGGCGGCGATCAGCGGGGCGCGGGTAACCGCAATCGATTGGCGGACCGCTACGGCAGCTGCCGCCGAACTTGTGATCGACCCGGTACCTTTCGACCATCCGCTGTGGATTGTCTACTCATCCGGAACCACGGGCTTGCCCAAGCCCATCGTGCACGGCCACGGGGGCGTGACGCTTGAAATGCTCAAGGTGCTTGCCCTCCACAACGACATCCGCCCGGGCGAGCGTTTCCACTGGTACACCACAACCGGCTGGATCATGTGGAACTGCCAGATAAGTGGTCTGCTGCTGGGCGCGACCGTATGCCTTTACGACGGAAGCCCCGGATGGCCTCAGCCCGGCGCGCTATGGCGTTTAGCGGATCGCTTAGGCGTTCACTTCTTCGGCGCCGGCGCGGCGTTTCATATCGGCTGCATGAAGGCGGGGGTGGCGATCGGCGGCGAACGACTCGGGCGGACGCTACGCAGCGTCGGCTCGACCGGCTCGCCGCTGCCGCCGGATGCCTATCACTGGCTGCAGCGCGAGCTA
The DNA here is from genome assembly GCA_964654745.1 of uncultured Bordetella sp. Lineage (GTDB taxonomy): Bacteria > Pseudomonadota > Gammaproteobacteria > Burkholderiales > Burkholderiaceae_E > SYIM01. The sequence continues at coordinate 46,602 of CAZZKA010000001.1, forward strand.
GGGCCCCGTGTCTGGATCGCACCCATCTCAGGCGGCACGGACCTCTCGAGCGCCTTCATCGCGGGAGACTGCACACGACCGGTCTGGGCGGGCGAGATGCAGATGCGTTGCCTGGGTGCCGGGGTCGCGGCCTGGGATCAGGCGGGCAAGCCTCTCGTCGGTGAGGTGGGCGAACTGGTCTGCATCACGCCCATGCCATCGATGCCGCTCTTTTTCTGGGGTGATGACGAGCGCCAGACCCGCTTGCGCGAGAGTTACTTCGATATGTTTCCCGGCGTCTGGCGGCACGGCGACTGGATAGAGATCACGCCCAGGGGTGGCGCGATCGTCTACGGCCGCTCGGACGCCACGATCAACCGCCACGGCGTGCGGATGGGAACCAGCGAACTCTATGCGGCGGTCGAAGCGCTGCCGGAGGTTGTCGATAGTCTGGTGGTCGACCTGGAATACCTCGGACGCGAGTCCTACATGCCGCTTTTCGTCGTGCTCGCATCGGGGGCGGAACTGGACGACTCGCTTCGGGAGCGCATCGCCGCAGCAATTAGGGTCGCGCTCACCCCCCGCCATGTCCCCAATGAAATCCTCCAGGTCCCGGCGGTTCCACGCACCCTCACGGGCAAGAAGCTGGAGGTACCGGTCAAGCGGCTCCTTCTCGGAGAGCCGGCGGCACGCGTGCTCAACCCCGATGCGACCGCCAATCCCGAGTCCCTGCAGTGGTATCAGGCCTTTGCAACCGCCCACCTCGCCCGCCGGCAATGACCGCCGCCTTGAGTCCGAGGCGGCAGTCGAGCAAACTTCCGGTTTTTCGCTGACGGGAAAGTCCCCATGAAGAACACAATCGGCTGGATCGGTCTGGGACGGATGGGCGAGGCCATGGTGGCGCGCCTGCTCAAGGCCGGACACAAGGTGAGCGTCTGGAACCGCACCGCTTCGAAAGCCGCGCATCTGGCGGATTACGGTGCTCATCTGGCTCAGAGCAAGCTCGAACTCGCGCAGTGCGACGCCGTCTTCACCATGGTCTCGACCACCGATGACCTGATGGAAGTGCTGTTTGGCGCAGGCGGTCTGGTGAGCGGTCAGCAAAAGCCGCGGGTCGTGATCGACAGCTCGTCAATTTCCCAGGAAGGCTCCGCCGAGGTCCGCCGGCGCCTGGAGGCCATGGGCGTTGCATATCTCTGCGCACCGGTCTCTGGCAACGCCAAGGTCGCCAAGGCCGGTAAGCTTCTCATCGTCGCGTCGGGTCCCCGGGCTCTGTATGACGAGTCCGAGCCATGGCTCGCCGCGCTCGGACGCCGGGTCATGTGGGTCGGGGAAGGCGAACTCGCCCGGGTCTGGAAGATTGCCCACAACACGATGTTCGGCGTCATCATCCAGAACCTCTGTGAGATTACGGTCCTCGCCGAAAAATCAGGTATTCCGCGGCATCTTTTCCTCGAGAGCATCAACGAATCGGTGCTGGGCTCGATGTACACCCGCTATAAAACGCCGGTGCTCACCAACCTCACCTTCGAGCAAGTCACCTTTACGCCGAAGCTGCTCCTCAAGGATATGGACCTCGGCATGGGCGCTGCCAAGGCCAACGGCGTGGCCATGCCTGCGGCGGCGGCCACCCGCGAATCGATCGCCCGGATGGTCGGGCGCGGTTACGACGATGTCGACTTCGCCATCCTGCTCAAAGAGATCGCGCTCGACGCCGGCCTCGAGCTTGTCCCTGAGAACATCAAGGTCGGCGACGGCCTGCAGGGCTGATGCGATGAAACTTCGCGTAACCAGCCGCTGTAATTCGCAGCGCACCGCACGGTAGGAGACTCTTCAATGCTCAAACTCACAAAACACAAGGCCCTGCTGGCCCTGGTGCTCGGGCTTGCCTGCTCAACGAGCGCCTCGGCCCAGTCGACCTTTCCGACCAAACCCATTCGCTTCATGGTCCCCTTCACAGCGGGCAGCGCCACTGACATCCTGGCCCGTACGGTGAGTGAGTCGATGAGCAAGAGCCTCGGCCAGCCGATTGTGGTGGAAAACCGGCCTGGCGCGGGCGGCACGATCGCAGCCGCACAGGTGGCCAAGGGCGAAGCCGACGGTCACCTGCTCCTCGTCCATTCGTCGGCGCATGCGCTCAATCCGGCGATCTATCCCAGCCTGTCCTACGACACGCTCAAGGACCTGACCGGCATCACGGCGCTCGCCTCGCTTCCGAACGTGATGGTGGTCTCGCCCGCGAAGGGATGGAAAACCATGGCCGATGTAATCGCTGCAGCCAAGGCCAGGCCCGGCGCGTTCAATTACGCGTCGGCCGGCACGGGTAGCGCCACGCATCTGAACGGCGAAAAATTCAAGCTGCGCGCGGGCGTTGACGCTGTTCACATCCCATTCAAGGGTACCCCGGAGGCGATCACCGAAATCATCGGCGGTCGCATCGACTGGTTCTTTGCGCCGCTCGCCTCGTCGATCCCGCTGATCCGCGAGGGCAAGGTGGTGGCGCTCGCGGTCAGCACCCCTAAGCGCGCCGCCGCGCTACCGGATGTGCCAACCACGGTCGAGGCGGGCCTGCCAGACTCGTCTTATATTTTCTGGGTCGGCATCATCGCGCCGGCTGGCGTACCTGCTGCCGTTCAGAGGCGCCTCAACGAAGAGGCGCACAAGGCGCTGGCAAGCCCCGATGTCCGCGAGCGCATGGCCCGCGCCGGCGCCGACCCGATGCCGATGAGCATCGAAGCTTTCAACGCCTTCATCCGCTCCGAAATGGAGTCGGCCGCGCAGATCGCCAAAGCTGCCAACCTTCAGGCACAGTGACCGGAGCCCCCGAATGACAAACGCCACTCTGCAGGATGAGCTGCTAATCCGTCGGATGGTGGAGCGCTGGGCGGTCTGGCGCGACGCCGGCGACTGGGAGCGGTTTGCCACCGTCTGGCACCCTGAGGGCATGATGATGGCGACCTGGTTTCAGGGGCCCTATAAAGACTTCATCCGGGTGACGCAGGAGGGTTGGGCCAAAGGGGTCAGTATCCTGCACTTTCTTGGTGGTTCGGCCATCGAGGTCGCGGGGGATCGCGCGATTGCGCAAACCAAAATGACGATCTCACAGCGCGGCATGGTCGAGGGCTCAGCCGGTCCGGTGCTTTGCGATGTCGTCTGCACCGGCCGCTTCCATGATTTCGTTGTGCGCCATGATGGTGACTGGAAGCTGCTGCACCGTCAGCCCATCTACGAAAAAGACAGAATCGATCCGCTCGATCCGACCGCGCACCTGCAACTCGATCAGGCACTCCTCGCGACATTTCCTGAAGGCTACCGGCACCTCGCCTACATCCAGACCCGGATCGGTTACAAGGTCAAGATGGATATGCCGATGCTCAAGGGTGACGCGGTTCGGGAGCTATACGCGCGGGCCGCGCGCTGGCTTGCCGGCGGAGCGCTTGAACGCTGACGCGAGCCGCGCGAGACGGGCGGTGATGCGGTCCGATTGAATAAACCGAACGCCGACCCACCCCGCCGTAAGCGGTCCCGGACAGGCGCTGTTTTTCCCCTATCGATTGTCAGTGGAGATTCCTCGTGTTCCAACCTTTCAGTCAGGGCCACCCGCGACCGATAGCTCAGTACATCAAATCCCGTCGGGGATTTCTGGGGCTTGCAATTGGCACGGCTGGCTGCAGCCTGGGCCTGCCGACGCTCTTGCGCGCGCAGACCGATTTTCCCAACCGTCCGTTGCGCGTGATCGTGCCGCAGCCCCCTGGCGGCGGCTTTGATTTCGTCGCCCGGCAACTCGGCGAGCGCTTGTCGAGACGGATCGGTCAGAGCGTTGTGGTCGAAAACCGACCCGGGTCCGGCACGCTGGTCGGGACCGATGCGGCCGCCCGCGCGCCCGCCGATGGCTACACCCTGCTGATGGGTTCGGTGTCGAACATCGCACTCAATATGGGCCTCTACCAAAAGCTCTCCTACGATAGCCTGCGCGATTTCGAGCCGGTGGGCCTTGCGGTGAGCTATGGCTACACGATGGTTGCCCGTCGCGATCTGCCATTTGGCTCGCTTCGCGACCTGATCGCCCATGCGCGAGCTAACCCCGGCAAACTCACCTATGCCTCAGCGGGCAATGGATCGGGTCAACACGTGCTCGCCGCCGCGCTCTGGCATCTCGCCGGCGTCAATGTGGTGCATGTCCCCTACAAGGGCGCGCAAGCGGTCTATCCAGACCTGATTGGCGGGAGGGTGGACGTCTTTATAGACCTGTCTTCCACCGCCCGCACCCAGGTCGCCTCCGGTTCGGTCAAGCCGCTTGCCACCTCCGGCGCCGAGAGAAGTCCCCTCCATCCTGAAGTCCCCACCTTTATTGAAAGCGGGGTCGCTCTGGACCTCGAGTCCTGGTTCGGCTATTTCGCACCGGCCCAGACGCCCGCTTCGATCCAGGAGAAACTGCGTCGCGAGCTCGCGGCGGTGATAGCCGACGAAGACCTGCGCGAGACTTTCCGCAAAGCAGGCGGTAAACCGCTGTCGCTCGATGCAGCAGCCGAGCGCGCATTGGTACGGCGTGATGTGGAGCGCTGGACCAGATTGGTTCGCGAAACCGGAATCAAGGCGGATTAACCCTTATCCCCGGGCTCGCATCCCGGAATTTCCGGCGACCCGGGGAATGGTGTAGGGTTTACGGTTCAAGGATTTTTGCGCCCTGACCGCCCTTTTTACCCGGATCGAGCCCGACCGCAGATGCCCAGTCTCGGCACCGACATCATTTTGCAGACCCACGGCCTGGTGAAGGAATTCAAAGGCTTTGTCGCCGTGTCGGACGTCGCCCTCGCGGTGCAGAGGGGCCAGATCCACGCGCTGATCGGTCCAAACGGTGCTGGCAAGACCACGGTCTTTAACCTGCTTACCAAGTTTCTCCAGCCCACCCGCGGCTCGATTCTCTTCAACGGCCACGACATCACCCGAGAAAAGCCGGCGCAAATAGCCCGCCGCGGCGTTATTCGTTCGTTCCAGATCTCAGCGACATTTCCTCATCTCACCGTGCTTGAGAATGTCCGCATCGGGCTGCAGCGCAAGCTCGGCAATTCCTTCCACTTCTGGCGTTCGGAGCGAGTGCTTGACCGCCTCAACGGCGAGGCCATGCAGCTACTCGACACGGTGGGTCTTACCGAATTTGCCGACCAGGTCACAGTCGAGCTTTCCTACGGCCGCAAGCGTGCCCTTGAAATCGCCACCACTCTGGCGATGGAGCCCGAGCTGATGTTGCTCGATGAGCCGACCCAGGGCATGGGTCACGAAGATGTCGATCGGGTGACCGATCTGATCCGCAAGGTGAGCGCTAACCGCACCATCCTCATGGTCGAGCACAACATGGGGGTCGTGGCCAAAATCGCCAACACCATCACTGTGCTGCAACGCGGTCAGGTGATCGCCGAGGGTCCCTACGAAACCGTTTCGCGTAACCCTCAAGTGCTCGAAGCCTACATGGGTAGCGCCGAAACTGAACTGCAGGGCGCCCATGGCTGAACGGGGACGCGAGCTGCTGCGGCTGACCGATGTGCACGCCTGGTACGGCGAGTCGCACATCCTGCACGGCGTCAACCTGCATGTGAACGAGGGCGAGGTGGTGACACTCCTCGGCCGCAATGGCGCGGGGCGCACCACCACACTCAAATCCATTCTCGGTCTGGTGGGGCGCCGCTCGGGCTCGATCACGGTGAACGGCACCGAGACGGTGACCATGCCGCCGCATGGCATCGCACGCCTGGGCATTGGTTACTGCCCCGAAGAGCGCGGTATCTTCGCGAGTCTGTCGTGCGAGGAAAATCTGCTCCTACCACCGGTCGTAGCAGAAGGCGGGATGTCGGTCGACGAAATCTATTCCCTCTTCCCCAACCTGAAAGAGCGGCGATCGAGCCCCGGCACGCGACTGTCGGGCGGCGAGCAACAGATGCTGTCGGTGGCGCGCATC
>CAZZKA010000002.1:0-38742 GCA_964654745.1 uncultured Bordetella sp.
ATAGGCCCGCTCGGCCGCCGTGAAGACGCGTTCGGGAGAGCGCTCTGGGTGCTCCGCCAGCATGTGTTCGATGCGAGACACCGCGACCAGATCCACACCGTGCCCGAGCACCACCAGACCCGGGGCGGCCTCCAGGATCGATTCGATCTGACCACGCTCAAAGCTGTTGCCTGTCGGGTTGTTGGGATAGGCGAGGAACACGACCGCCGGCCGGTGGCGCCGAATAGCCGCAAGCATTGCATCGAGGTCTAACGACAGATCCGCCGCCAGATCGACGCCGACGAAGCGGCTGCCGGCAAGCCTGGCCGAAACCTCGTACATCACGAAAGAAGGCGAGGGGGCGAGCACCACTGCACCGGGACGCGCGCTCGCCACACAGATCATGGTGATCAGCTCGTCCGAGCCGTTTCCAAGCAGCACGCCAAATCCAGGCGGCACTCCCAGCCGCGAGCAGATCGCCTGCTTGAGCGATCCGTAACTCGGCACCGGATACCGGTTGAGAAGCGCTTGGGCAAGCCGCTCACCCAGCTCAGCCTGTAAAGGTTCAGGCAGGCGGTAGGGATTCTCCATCGCATCGAGCTTGATCATTCCAGTAGCAGGCGGCACCTGGTAGCTCGTCATGCCGAGAATTTCCGGGCGCACCAGCTGCTGTGCCCGCCGCGCGACCTCTGCACCTGCCGCGTCCTGGCCCTCCGACACGGTGGGCAGTCCCGAATGCCCGGTCACCCGGGTCGGTGCGCGGGCCGCAGCAGAAGGCCCCGTGCCAAGCCTCAGCTCGGCGCTGCGCGCATGCGCCTCCAGCCCCTCGCCGCGGGCCAGGGTGGCGGCGACAGGGCCGAGGCGCTGCGCGGCTTGCTCAGAGATGGCGATGATTGAACTTCGTTTCTGGAAGTCGTAGACGCCAAGCGGCGACGAAAAGCGCGCGGTCCGCATGGTGGGCAGAACATGGTTGGGCCCTGCGCAGTAGTCGCCCAGCGACTCCGAGGAGTAAGCCCCGATGAAAATCGCGCCGGCATGCCTGATCCGCGATGCCCAGTGTTCGGCGTCGGCTGCGATGATCTCCAGATGTTCGGGCGCGATGCGGCTGGCGATCTGGCAGGCCTCTTCCATGTCGCGCACCCGAATAAGCGCGCCCCTGTCCGCCAGGGATCGCTCGATGACCGCGCGGCGCGGCATGTCTGGGGCCAGCCGTCCGATGGCATCGTGGACGCGGTCGATGAAACCCGCATCCGGGCAAAGCAGAACGGCCTGAGCGAGTTCATCGTGCTCGGCCTGCGAGAAAAGGTCCATCGCCACCCATTCGGGGTTGGTCCTTCCATCGCAGAGGATCAGAATTTCGCTCGGACCGGCGATCATGTCGATGCCGACGACACCGAACACCCGACGCTTGGCTTCGGCGACGTAGGCATTGCCGGGACCGACGATCTTGTCGACCGCGGGCACGCTGGCCGTGCCATAGGCCAATGCGGCGACCGCCTGCGCGCCACCGATGGTGAAGATGCGGTCGACCCCGGCGATCGCTGCGGCCGCGAGCACCAGAGGGTTACGCGCGCCGTCGGGGGTCGGTACGACCATGATGAGTTCGCCCACGCCGGCGACTCGCGCCGGCAATGCGTTCATCAAAACCGAAGACGGATAGGCGGCCTTGCCGCCCGGCACGTACAGACCGACCCGGTCCAGCGCGGTGATTTTTTGACCCAGACGGGTACCGTCCGACTCAAGGTAGTCCCAGGACCGCGACATCTGCCTCTCATGATAAGCGCGGATCCGGCCCGCCGCCGCTTCAAGGGCGTCGCGCCTGTCAGGTTCGAGAGCGGCGAGAGCCGCGTCGACTTCGTCGCGCGTGAGCTCCAACCCCTGTGCCGTGCTGACCTGAAGACGGTCGAAGCGCCGGGTGTACTCCAGCAGGGCCGCGTCACCGCGCCGCCTCACATCCTCGACGATCTGAGCGACCGCGCTGCCCACCGAGGCGTCCGTGCTGGGCTCGTAGGCAAGCAGACGGTCGAGGGCCTCACCAAAACCAGGCGCGTCGCTTTCGAGCCGCGCTATCGGAAAACGCGGGCGGATGTTCACTGGGCAGCCCCGGGAAGACCGGAGAAGGCCTCACCCCTCGCGCCGGCCGGCGCAGCCTCGACCGCCCGCGCAATCGCGGCCAGTAAAGCGCCGAGCTTACGCGGCTGGGTTTTCAGCGAAGCCTGGTTGACTATCAGCCGTGCAGAGACCTGCATGATCTCCTCGACCTCGATCAGCCGATTGGCACGCAGCGTTCCGCCGCTGCTCACCACGTCAACAATCGCGTCGGCCAGGCCGACCAGAGGCGCGAGCTCCATCGATCCGTAAAGCTTAATCAGATCGACATGCATGCCCTTCGCAGCGAAGTGACGTCGCGCACATTCGACGTACTTGGTGGCCACTCGCATGCGCGCTCCGCGCCTGACCGCCTGCGCATAATCAAAGCCCTCAGGAACCGCAACACACAAGCGACAGCGAGCGATACCGAGGTCGATAGGCTGGTACAGGCCGTCGGCCTCGGTCTCTAGCAGTACATCGCGTCCGGCAACGCCGATATCCGCCGCTCCGTACCGGACATATGTCGGAACATCGCTTGCCCTCACGATGATCAGCCGCAAGCCCGGGTCATCGCTTGGCAGAATCAGGCTGCGCGATTCGGCTGCATTGGCGGCGACCCTGATCCCGGCGGCTGAAAGCAGCGGCAGGGTCTCATCAAAGATCCGGCCCTTTGATAACGCGAGGGTAATCACGGCGTGGTTCCGTTGGTGGGTTGGGTCGGCTGCGCCGCGGCCGTCTGTCTGACGCGCTCGACGGCCGCCCCCAGCGCTCCGAGTTTGGCCTCGATGCGCTCGTAGCCGCGGTCCAGGTGGTAGATCCGGTCGATCACCGTCTCTCCCTCGGCAACGAGCCCGGCAATGACCAGGCCCGCCGAGGCACGCAAATCGGTTGCCATCACCGTCGCGCCGGACAGCCGCTCCACACCCTGCACCACCGCGGTATTGCCTTCGATACGGATGTCGGCACCAAGCCGCTGCAACTCGAGTACGTGCATGAAACGGTTTTCAAAAATCGTCTCGGTGATCGTCGCCGTACCCGATGCGATCGCGTCAACGGCCATGAACTGCGCCTGCATGTCGGTGGCAAATCCGGGGTAGGGCGCAGTTCGAACCGACACCGCCCGCGGGCGTTGAGACATCGTGAGACGCAGCCAGTCAGCGCCCGACTCGATCCGGGCGCCTGCCTGACGAAGTTTCTCGAGTGTGGCATCCATGGCCTGCGCGTCAATGCCGCGCAGGACCAGTCCGCCGCCCGCCGCAGCAACTGCGCAGAGGAAGGTACCCGCCTCGATACGGTCGGCCATCACCCTGTGGCGAGCTCCATGAAGCCTGTCGACGCCCTGGATACTGATCCGGTCAGTCCCCGCGCCTTTAATCCGCGCACCCATGGCAGTGAGCACGGCCGCCAGATCGACCACCTCCGGCTCGCGAGCGGCGTTCTCGATCAGCGTTTCCCCTTCGGCCAGGGTGGCGGCCATCATCAGGTTTTCAGTGCCGGTAACGGTGACCATGTCGGTCACGATGCGCGCACCGCGCAGCCTCCTGCAACGGGCCACCACATAGCCATGCTCAATGCGGATCTCAGCGCCCATCGCCTGCAGTCCCTTGATGTGCTGATCGACCGGACGGGCGCCGATCGCACAGCCGCCCGGCAGGGAGACCCGGGCTTCGCCGCATCGGGCAAGGAGCGGACCCAGGACGAGGACCGAGGCCCGCATGGTCTTAACGAGCTCATACGGTGCAATATGAGAGCTGAGTGTCGCGGCATCCAGCATCATCGCATCGCCTTCGCTGCGGTCCCGCACACCGAGTTGGCGCAAAAGCCGCAGCATCGTGCGAACGTCCTGCAGGCTGGGAACCCGCTCGAGCACGAGTGGCTCGGCGGCGAGCAGACTCGCGCAGAGGATGGGTAGCGCCGCGTTCTTGGCGCCCGATACGGCGACCTCGCCCGCAAGCGATATACCGCCCCGAATGATCAGCTTGTCCATCGCGTCACGCGTCCCCGGTCAGTCGCGGTGAGCTGAAATTCAGCGGCTGCCACCGCCCGAAGCGGTGTGCTCGGCGGGGGTAAGCGTTTTCATCGATAGCGCGTGAATTTCCTCTCGCATGCGCTCGCCCAGCGCCTGGTAGACCAGCTGGTGACGTTGGACCGGGCGCTTGCCCTCAAAGAGCGCGGAGACGATCAGCGCCTCGAAGTGCTGGCCGTCGCCGGTCACTTCCAGGGTTTGGCAGTCGAGACCTGCGGCTATGTAACGGCGGACATCATCGGGAGTAGGCAAGGCTTACCTCACAGTCTGAGCTTGTAGCCGGAAGCGAGCATCCGAAGCGCGCCGATCGAAACCAGCGCGAGGCAGGTCGTCGCCGCCGCAAGGCTGGTAACCGGCGAGACATCAGAGACGCCGAAAAACCCATGCCGGAACCCGTCCACCATGTAGAAAAACGGGTTCAGATGCGATATGAATCGCCAGAAGGGCGGCAGCGACTCGGCTGAATAAAAAACGCCCGCAAGGAAGGTGAGCGGCATGATGACGAAGTTTTGAAACACGGCAATCTGATCAAATTTTTCGGCCCAGATACCTGCGATCACACCCATCGTGCCAAGTATGGCGCTGCCGAGAAGGGCAAAAACCAGGGTCCAGAGCGGATGAGCAAACTTGAACTCCCCTAGCCAGAAGGTGCACACGAAGACGCCCATACCGACGGCTAAGCCGCGAAACATCGAAGCGAGCACATAGGCCGAAAACAACTCCCAATGAGTAAGCGGCGGCAGCAGGACGAACACGATATTGCCGGTGATCTTGCTCTGGATCAGCGAGGAGGAGGAATTTGCAAAGGAATTTTGCAGGACCGACATCATCACCAAGCCGGGTATCAGGAACGACACATACCCAACCTGGCCGAAGACCTGCACGCGCTCGCCGAGGGCCTGCGAAAAGATAAGCAGATAGAGGAGCGCAGTGAGCACGGGTGCGGCGATGGTCTGCACGCTCACCTTCACAAAGCGAAGCGTCTCTTTGTAGAGCAGCGTCCGAAAGCCGGTCATAGCGAAGCCTCTGAGCGCGTCGATGCAGGCTCCTGCTGCATGACTCGAACGAAGACGTCTTCGAGATCGGTATGTTCGAGTTCCATCTCCTCGATCTTGCACCCCGCCTGCCTGAGCTCTGCCAACACCGGCTCGAGCCCCTCATAGCTTTCGATACGCAGCACAGTCCTGCCGCTGCCGTGTGCCTCGCTGGCAAGACGCAGCGGCTCCAGCGCTGCCGGCAGTGCCGCGCCAGTCAGGCGCAGCGACAGCCTGCCGCCAGCGAAATCGCGCAGCAGCTGGCCCGTAGGCGAAAGGGCGACGATCCGTCCGGCCTTGAGCATCGCAATCCGCCCGCACAGCTCCTGCGCTTCCTCGAGATAGTGCGTGGTCAACACGATCGTATGTCCGCCGCGGTTGAGTTGGCCGATGAACTCCCAGAGCGTGCGGCGCAGTTCAACATCCACCCCGGCCGTCGGCTCATCGAGCACGATCACTGGCGGGCGGTGAACCAGCGCCTGCGCAACCAGCACCCTGCGCTTCATGCCACCCGACAGGGCTCGCATATTCGAATCAGCCTTATCGGCAAGCCCGAGGCGCTCGAGCACCTCGTCGATCCAATCGCCGGCGTCCTTCACCCCGTAATACCCGGCGGTGAGCCGCAGAGTCTCGCGGACGGTAAAGAAGGGATCGAAGACAAGCTCCTGCGGGACCACACCAAGCATGCGACGGGCCTGCCGAAAATCGCTCACCACATCATGACCCATCACCCGGCATGTGCCGCCCGAGGCCCGGGACAGGCCTGCGATGATTGATATCAGAGAAGTCTTGCCCGCCCCATTCGGGCCAAGCAAACCGAAGAACTCTCCCTTTTCGATCGACAGGCTGACGCCGCGCAAGGCCTCGAAGCGGCCGTAGCGCTTGACGACGTCTTTCAATTCGATGGCAGCGGTCATGGGCGGTACCGGCCTTGGCCGGCTGGAGAAAATCAGGGGTGGGCGAATACGAGCGACTCAAGGCCGTAGAGGCCCGCGAGTCGGCTCAGCTTATCGGGTACGTTGACGAACCTCGGCACGCCCTCCTCGGTGCACGCGCGACGCGCAGCAAGCAGCACCGCAAGCGCGGAGGAATCAAACTCGGCAAGCCCCGACAGATCGACGACCCGTACGCCGGAGCTGAGCGCGGCTTTGAGTTCATCGAGCGCCCTCATCGCCTCGGCATGGGTGAGGCGGGCTGGAAAAAGGTAAGCAGTGCCGGGATTCATCGCAGATAGCGGGTCAGCCGCGCGTCGAGGCGCTGAACTGCCGGTTCTTGTCCGAAAGACTGCGGATCAGGCCGTCGATGCCGCGCGCGGAGATTTCCTGGGCGAATTGCTCGCGATACGTCTGAACGATCCAGATCCCCAGAACGTTGACATCGTAAATCTTCCAGGTGCTGCCGGCCTTTTCCATCCGATAGTCAATTTGAACGGGATCGCCGCGCCCGCCCACGACTTCGCTACGCACAATCACCTCATCAGCCGATGCGTCGCCGCGAAAGGGCCTGACCTTGATCTGCTTGTCACCGACCTGAGATAGAGCACCCGAGTAGGTGCGGAGCAGAAGGGTGCGAAATTCGGCAATCAGTGCCTTTTGCTGATCAGCAGTTGCCTGCCTCCAGGCGCGCCCCACCGACAGAGCGGTCATGCGCTCGAAGTTGACATGCGGCATGATCGCCGCATCGACGAACCTGGAAACCTGTTGCAGGTCTCCGCTCTGGACCGACGTATCGGCCCGTATCTTGGCAAGCACATCGCTGCTCAACTGTTCGATGAAGCGGTCGGGCGCGGTTTGGGCCGATGCGCTGCCCGCCCATCCTGTAAGCCCCGCAGCCATCACCAGAACGGCGAGCCACACGGCGCCGGCCCATGATCGAGGCAGACGCAACGGCAACGGAACAAGGTAGAGCCTTTGCATAGCGGTCACTCTTTTGTGGGCGAAGACGATCGATCCTCGATGAGGCTTTGTCTGCGCTGCAGATAGGCATTGCGGATGAAACTGTAGCGATCGAGGGCCGCGCTATCGATCAGCTTGTCCATTGGCAGCAGCTCTGCCCGAAGGTCTACGATCCGGACCGCGGTGAACGCGGCGAACTCTGACCCTGAGCTGATTTTTCTCGACGGGTCGTAGACGATTGCCGTTACCCGGCCCACACCGTCGCGCAGGCTCGAGGGTCCAAGCACCGGGAGCACCAGATACGGGCCTGCGCCAAAGCCCCAGACGCCCAGCGTCTGCCCGAGATCTTCGCCGGTGCGCTCCAGGCCAAACTCGGTTGCAACGTCGCCGAGTCCGAGAGTCAGCACGGTATTGACCAGAAAACGGCCCACGTCGGAAACGGCGCGCTCGGGCTTGCCCTGCAACAGGTTGTTTAGCGCAGACCAGGGCTCGAGCAGGTTGTTCATGAAGTTGCCGATCGCCGTGCGCAACGGCGCCGGGACGTGTTCGGCATAGGCCTGCGCGACAGGCTTGATGACAGCACCATCGAGCGCGTCATTGAAACCAAAAATTGCCCGGTTCAGGGGTTCGAGCGGATCGGCCTCGCTTTGGGCCAGCGCCAAGGGCGAGGCCGCCAGCGCTAGCGCGGCCCATGCCGCGATCACGAACCGTCGAAAGCCGGGCAATCGGAAACCGATCATTTCTTTTCTCCTTCGGCGGCGCTCCGGTACAGGAACTGCCCGATGATGTTTTCGAGCACGACCGCAGACTGGGTGAGGGTAAGCGTGCCGCCCGGACCCAGCATGGCGGAGTCCGCACCAGGTTCAAGCCCGATGTACTGCTCGCCCAGGAGGCCCGCGGTGAGAATCTTCGCCGAAGTGTCCTTTGGAAAGCTGAACCTCCGGTCTATCTCGAGCCTGACCACCGCTTGAAATGTCTGGCCATCAAGCCCGACCGAGACCACGCGCCCGACCACCACGCCCGCACTTCGTACGGCCGCTCGCGGTTTGAGACCACCGATGTTGTCGAATTTGGCGCTGACGGAGTAGGTCTCGCCCAGCCCGAGACTGCTGCTCATGTTGCCCGCGCGCATCGCAAGGAACACGAGCGCCCCGAAGCCGAGCAGCACGAACAGGCCCACCAGAATATCAACCGCCTTGCGATTCATCGCCTTCTCCCGCCCCGGTCAGGACGAACCGAACATGAGCGCTGTAAGTATGAAATCCAGCGCAAGAATTGATAAGGACGAGACGACTACCGTCGTCGTCGTCGCACGCGACACGCCTTCAGGAGTGGCTTCTGCCTGGTAGCCTACATGCAGTGCGACAAAGGCCACGGTAAAGCCGAAAACTACGCTCTTGACCACGCCATTGCCCACATCCCTCAGCCAATCGACCCCGCCCTGCATCTGCGACCAGAAAGCTCCCGCATCTACCCCGATCATCGCCACGCCAACCAGATAGCCGCCCAGGACACCCATTGCAGAAAACAGCGCCGCTAGCAGCGGCATACATAACACCGCCGCGAGATACCGCGGGGCGAGCACGCGCGCGACCGGGTCCACGGCCATCATCTCCATCGCATCGATCTGCTCGCCCGCCTTCATCAGCCCGACCTCGGCGGTGAGCGAGGTACCGGCCCGACCCGCAAAGAGCAGAGCGGTAACGACCGGGCCCAGTTCGCGGACCAGGGACAGCGTGACCAGCAGCCCCAGCGCCTCTTCCGAACCGTAGCGCCGCAGCGTGTAATAGCCCTGCAGACCCAGCACAAAGCCGATGAGCAGGCCGGACACCAGGATGATGGACAACGAGTAGTTGCCGATGAAGTGGATTTGGTCGACGATCAGACGGGGGCGGCGCAGCGACGCGACCCCCAGCACGCAGAGCCGGCCGAAGAAGCGGGTGGCGGCGCCAACCCCCGCAAGCCGGCCGCCTGTCCAGCGCAGGGCCGAGCCCAAAGCGGCCAGCGGGTTCATCGGTCAAGCCCCAGATCCTCGGCAAGGGTGCGCCGAGAGGCATGATGAAACGCTACCGGTCCGTCAATATCGCCATCGAGAAACTGCCTGACGTTCGGGTCATCCGAATCGCGCATGGCCTGCGGAACGCCGTGAGCCGCGATCCTTCCCTGGGCGAGGAGGTAAACATAATCGGCGATCGCGAAAGTGTCCTTGATGTCGTGGGACACCAGAATCGAAGCACATCCCAGTGTGTCGGTGAGACGGCGGATCAGCTGGGCAACGGTTGCAAGTGAGATCGGGTCCAAGCCCGCGAAGGGCTCGTCGTACATGATGAGAGGCGGATCCAGGGCAATGGCCCGGGCGAGAGCGACCCGCCTTGCCATGCCTCCGGAAAGCTGGCTCGTCCGATAGTGGGAGACACCGCGCAGCCCGACCGCATTGAGCTTCAGCAAGACCAGATCGCGGATCAGGTCTTCGCCAAGCCCCGAATGCTCCCGAAGCGGAAAGGCCACGTTGTCGAACACCGAGAGATCGGTGAACAGGGCGCCGAACTGATAGAGCATTCCCATACGGCGACGCGCCGAGTAGAGCGCGTCGCGCCCCAGCGCGGCAACCTCCTGCCCCTCGAACCGAACCGAACCGGCCTGCGCACGCAGCAATCCGCCTATCAGTCGAAGGATCGTCGTTTTGCCCGAGCCCGAGCCACCGACGAGCGCAACGATGCTGCCGCGGCGCACCGACAGGCTGACGTCGTGGAGGATGCTCCGGTCGCGGTATCCGAACCGGACCCGTTCGAGCTGTAGAAGTTCCTGAGCAGACAAGAATTTGTACCGAAAACTTGCGCCGTAAACGAGACGATTTGTGCCGACAATGCGAGGACGTTTCGGATCGACCGGCTTTCGCTGAATGGACGGACAGCCAGGGAAGAAAACAACCTTCCATTGTACCGCCAGCCGAGAGCAGGCCCGGTATCAGGGCTTTTGCAGGGCGGCTTTAGCCCCGCTCGGCGGTCAGGCGTGTCTCGGTCGCGCTGATACGGTCGCGGCGGCCCGAGAGCACGACCACATCCCCCGGCGCGACGGGGGTCTCGCGCTCCGGGTCAAGCATGCGGCGGCCGCCGCGCACCAATGCAGCCACCCGTACCCCCTCGTCGAGCAGATCGGCAAGCGGGCTGCCGATCACCGCGGCGCGCTCGCCGATCGACACCGCGTGCAGGTGCAGATGATCGGCCTCGATGTCCTCATGCTCCTGATCGTCGGCGCCGTGAAAAAACCCCTGCAGCAGGGCGTAGCGTCCCTCGCGGACCGCCTGCATGCGGCGGCGCACTCTGGCCAGGGGGACTCCTGCGAGAGCCATCGCGTGTGAGGCGATCATGAGGCTGCCCTCGGCGATCTCAGGTATCACCTCGGTAGCCCCTGCGTCGCGCAGGCGCGCAATATCGGCCTCGTTGGCGGTCCTCGCAATAACCGGCAGCTGGGGGGCGATCTGCCGCACCGACGACAGCAGCTTGAGCGCCTGCGGGAGGTCATCGAAGGTGATGGCGAGCGCCCGCGCCCGGTGGATCCCGGCAGCCTGTAACAGCGCCGGCCGGCTCGCATCCCCGTACACGACGGGCTCGCCTGCAGCGGCCGCCTCCCGCACCCGATCCGGGTCGGTATCAAGGGCAACAAAGGGCACACCCTCCGTCTCCAACACGTGGGCGAGGCTCTGCCCGCAGCGGCCGAAGCCACAGACGATCACATGGTTGCTTCGGCCCACACTGCGGCTTGCCACCTGCTGGAGCTCAAGCGAACGCATCATCCACTCCTGGCCCGACACCCGCATGGCCAGACGATTCGCCTGCGCGATCAAAACCGGGCTCACCAACAAGGTCAGCAGGATCGCGGCAAGCAGCGGCTGAAGTCCGGCCAGGCTGATCAGGCCGCCGTCGAAGGCCTGCGCGAGCAGCACAAAGGCGAATTCACCCGTCTGCGCCAGCCACAGCCCGCAACGTATCGCCGTCCCGGTCGGGTCGCCCAGCAGGCGGACCACCGCTACGATCACAGCAGCCTTGAGCGCAAGGATGCTCAGCGCGATGATGAGTACCTGGGACCAGTTGCCGAGGAGCGACTGTGCGTCCAGCCGGGCGCCTATTGTGACGAAAAAAAGCCCCAGCAAAACATCGCGGAAGGGTTTGATGTCTTCCTCAACCTGATAGCGAAACTCGGTTTCCGCGATCAGCATTCCGGCAACAAAGGCGCCGAGCTCCATCGACAGGCCCGCCTGCCGGGTAAGCCAAGCAAAGAGCAGCGTGGCAAGGAGCACATTCAGGGTGAAGAGCTCATGAGAGCGGCTGCGCACCACCGCGCCAAACCACTGGCGCATGAGACGAGGACCAAAGCGCAGCAAAAGGAGCAGCAAAACTGCTGCTTTGACGAACGCGATCGCCAGCGCGAGCGCCAAGCCCTCGGTGCCCTGAGCGAGCGCGGGGATGATGACGAGCAGCGGAATCACCGCAAGGTCTTGAAACAGAAGGACACTGAAGATCCGGCGGCCGTGCTCGCTCTCGAGTTCGCGCCGGTCGACCAGGAGCTTGGTCACCAGAGCTGTCGATGACATCGACAGCGAGGCGGCAACCACCAACGCCAGCCGCCAGTCCAGGTCCGGTAACAGCCATGCGGCGGCCCCGGCCGGCAGCGCGAGCAGTCCCACCATCAGCAGGCCTGCTGTCACGCCGACTTGCGCCGCGCCGAGCCCAAACACGAATCGACGCATCGATTTGAGCTTGGCAAAATTAAACTCAAGCCCAAGCGTGAACATCAGGAACACAACGCCAAGCTCGGCGGCCGCGTGCAGTACCCCGTCGTCGTCGGCAAGTCCCGCCGCATAGGGGCCAAGGATGACGCCTACCGCCAGATAGCCAAGCAGAGGCGGCACCCCGAAACGGCGCAACGGCACCACGATCAAAGTGGCTGCCGCGAGGAGAATGAGGGCGAGTTCGTGGCCGGAGAGCATATACTTCAGATGGTGAATTCAGGGACCAGCCAACCCATTGTAGCGAGCCCCGATCGGCTAATTGCCCGCGCGATCGATGTTTTGCGCATAGAAGCCGATGCGGTCAGGGATCTGTCGCAGCGAATCGGGTCGCCCTTTGTGGCAGCGTGTTCCATGATCCTCGCCTGCCGAGGCCGGGTTGTAGTGAGCGGTATCGGCAAATCCGGTCATATCGCGCGCAAGATCGCGTCCACGCTCGCCTCCACCGGCACACCGTCCTTCTTCATGCATCCGGCCGAGGCGAGTCATGGCGATCTGGGGATGGTGACTCGAGACGACATTCTGCTTGCATTGTCCAATTCCGGGGCGACCGAAGAACTGATCCGCATCCTGCCCATCGCCAGACGGCTGGGCGCAGGCTTGATCGCCATCACGGGTCGACACGATTCGCCGCTCGCGCAACTGGCTGATATTCATCTGGACGCTGCGGTCGAACGCGAGGCCTGTCCGATGAACCTCGCACCCACCGCCAGCACCACCGCGACCCTCGCACTGGGCGACGCCCTGGCAGTGGCGCTCCTCGATGCGCGTGGTTTTGGTCCCGAGGATTTTGCCCGCTCGCATCCGGGCGGAATGCTGGGTCGAAAACTGCTCACGCTGGTCGAAGATGTGATGCGGCGTGGCGATGCGCTACCCAGGGTCGAAACCGGTGCGCCGCTCACCAAAGCGATCCTCGAGGTCACGCGCAAGCGCATGGGCATGACGGCCGTCGAGCGTGCCGATGGCACGCTGGCCGGTGTCTTCACCGATGGGGACCTGAGGCGGGTGCTCGAGCGTGGCGTCGACATCGGGGCGATCAGCATCGATCAGGCGATGACCGCAGCGCCGATCACCATCGGACCACAGGCTCTGGCCGCGGAGGCGGTTCGTCTGATGGATGAGCGTCGGATCAGCGTGCTTCTGGTCACCGACGCAGGGCAACGCATGGTGGGCGCGCTCCACATCCATGACCTCCTGTCGGCCAAGATTTTCTGATGTGCCCGGGCGACCCTGCAGGCAGCGAAGCGGCGGCTAAAGCGGCGGCTAAGGCGGCGGCGCTGCAACTGATGGCCTTCGACATTGACGGTACGCTCACCGACGGCAAAATTTACATAGGTCCCGATGGCGAAGCCATGAAGGCGTTCTGTGTGCGCGATGGTCTGGGTCTGGTGCTGCTTCGCGAGGCCGGGATCGTGGTGGCGATCATCACCGCGCGACGCTCGCCCATTGTGGACCGCCGGGCCGCAGAGCTTGGCATCACCGAGGTGGTCCAGGGCTCGCACGACAAGCGCGCCGCATTCGAGGACCTTTGCCGGCGGCGGCGGATCGCCCCTGCCGAGGCCGGTTTCATGGGTGACGACTGGGCCGATATGCCCGCGATGCGATCGGCTGGGTTCGTTGCAGCGCCGGCCGATGCTGCTCTGCCGGTTCGCGAGATGGCTCACTGGGTGTCGAAACGTCCGGCAGGCGATGGCGCAGCGCGTGAGCTGGCCGAATTCATTCTGTCCTGCAGAGGCGAATACGAGGCGGCGTTGTCGCGTCGCTCCGGACAACCCAGGCCGCCCACTGAAGAAAAGCCCACGGCAGAGAGCGGGCTGCCATGAACGCTCGCTTCTACGACCGGCTGGCCGCTACCGTTTCGATAGCACTGCTGGTGCTGCTTGCGGCGGGCAGCTATTTTCTTGCCGAAGTCGCCCAGCGCTTCGTGCAAACGGCCGGTTCGACCGACGGTCGCGACGTCGCCGACGCCTTCGGCGAAGGGGTCGTGCTGATGCGGCTCAATGAGACGGGTGAGCCAGTGTTCAGGATGACTGCCGATCGGCTCGAGCACTTTCGCCGCAGCGATTCGACCGTCTATTTTCGGCCGGCGCTGGCAACGCTGGACCCGTCCCAGCCGCGCGTGACGGTCGCTGCGGTGCGAGGCTATTCGCAAGCTGATAGCCGCGAGACGCGACTTGAAGGCGATGTGCAACTCGACCGGCTGGCCAATGCGGGAGAGCCCGCGCTGCGCATCAGCACCGATTTCGTGCGGATTTTCAGCGACAGCGAGGTCGTGCTCACCGATCGTCCGGTGCGCATATCACGGGGAGACTCGACCTTGACCGGTACCGGCATGGAATTCGATAATCGCGCGCGCCGCTTGCGGGTCGACGCTCAAGCGAAGGCGGTCTGGACTGCCGAGCGGCGCAACCCCTGAGGTCCAGCGGCAACCGTGCTCACCCTTCACGTCCCCTCCGAGCGTCCGAACAACGCGCTTAAGCCGCCGGGCTGGGTGCCCGCCTGGGCTGCTTTGTCCGCATGTCTGTTCCTTTGCGCACAGCCCGTACTGGCCGAGCGCGCCGATCGCGACAAGCCGGTGCAGATTGAATCGGACCGCATGGAATACGACGAGGGCAAGCGGGTGAGCATCTTTACCGGCCGGGTCATCCTCACCAAGGGAACCATCGCGATACGCGGCGACAGGCTGATTGTTCAGGAGGACGCGCAGGGCTTTCGCCAGGCGCGCGCAGAAGGTAAGCCCGCAAGCTTCAGGCAAAAACGCGAAGGGCTCGATGAGTTCATCGAGGGGGCGGCCCTCACCATCGAGTACGACAGCAGGACCGAAAGCGCCGTGCTCACCGAGCGCGCGCAGTTGCGTCGCCTCGCGCGCGAAAAGGTTATCGACGAAGTCCAGGGGGCGCGGATCACCTACCTCAGCGGCGCTGAACGGTACGCCGTCGAGGGAACCCTAGGCGGTGCTCAGGAAGGCGAGCGGGTCCGCATGGTGATCCAACCGCGCAAGGCCGAGGACGACGCCGCTCGTGGGCCCGTTACGGGTGGCAGCACTGCGCCGGCCCCGGGCAGCCCGGCCACCGGCGGCGGGAGCCCCGTGCTCAAGCCCGCCGAGCAATTGCGTAATCCCCCAGGTCAGCGCTGAGGCCCGCCGTGACTGCTCCGCGTCCCGGGCCGGCTCTGCCGCCGAGTCGGCTGGCGGCTGACCACCTGATGAAGGCCTATCACGGACGCATGGTGGTGCGCGACGTCTCGCTTGAGGTGCAGAGCGGGCAGGTGGTGGGGCTCCTCGGGCCCAACGGCGCAGGCAAGACCACCTGCTTTTACATGATCGTCGGTCTGGTGCCCTGTGACGGCGGCAGTATTGTTCTGGACGGGCGGGCGATAGGCCGGCTACCCATCCACAAGCGCGCCCGACTCGGGCTTGCCTACCTGCCGCAAGAGGCATCAGTCTTCAGGCGCCTGACTGTCGAGGAGAATATTCTCGCGGTGCTCGAGTTGCAGCGCGATGCGGCCGGCAAGCCGCTCGGTCGCGCCGAAATCGAGCAGCGCCTGGGGCAACTGCTCGAGGAGCTGCAAATCACGCACATCCGCTCCAACGCCGCGCTCTCCCTTTCGGGAGGCGAGCGCCGCAGGGTCGAAATTGCGCGCGCACTCGCCAACTCTCCTCGATTTGTTCTGCTCGACGAACCGTTTGCGGGAGTCGATCCGATTGCTGTGCTTGAGATCCAGCGGATCGTGCGGTTTCTCAAGGATCGCGGCATCGGAGTGTTGATCACAGACCACAATGTCCGGGAAACGCTTGGCATCTGCGACAGGGCCTATATCATTAGAGATGGTACCGTTCTTGCTTATGGACAACCTGGCGAGATCGTCAAAAATGACGATGTCAGGCGCTACTACCTCGGCGAACACTTCTCGATGTAGCGCGGCACGCAGCAAGGCGGCCCAACCGATTGCTGCCGATGAAAACCGCGCTCCAGTTCAAGCTTAGCCAACAGCTGGCCCTCACCCCGCAGCTGCAGCAATCCATCCGGTTACTGCAGCTCTCGACCCTTGAGCTCAACCAGGAGCTCGAGCAGATGCTGGCCGATAACCCGCTGCTCGAGCGCGACGATGACCCGCTCGGCGCGTGCGTGAGCATCGCAGCCAACGGCGTGCTCGACGCGCCATTGCCAGCGGGGCTCGCCGATATGGGCGGCACGCCCGCCGAGAGCTCGGCGAGCGCCGCCGAGGACACTGCCGATTCGTCGGCGATTGATACGGGCTCTGCAGAGCGCGGCGATGGCGATCCTGAATCGTTTGGCGATCCGGGGGGGGACTGGGGCCACGAGGGCGGCGGACGCGGACAGGCCGACGAAGACGAGGAGCGCGATTTTCCGCAGATCGCCTCTGCAACGATTT
The DNA here is from genome assembly GCA_964654745.1 of uncultured Bordetella sp. Lineage (GTDB taxonomy): Bacteria > Pseudomonadota > Gammaproteobacteria > Burkholderiales > Burkholderiaceae_E > SYIM01. Next base: position 16,210 of record CAZZKA010000002.1, read on the forward strand.
CACTGTCCGAACATTTGCGTGAACAGTTGGCCGCCACCCGGCTCTCGCAGCGCGATCGCGCGCTCGTGGGTCTGCTCATAGACGAGCTTGACCGCGACGGCATGCTCAATGGAACGCTGGAGGAGTTTGCGCAAGCGCTTCCGGCTGAACTGGAAATCGAACCCGACGAAATCTCGACGGCACTGCGACTGCTTCAGAGCTTCGATCCGCCGGGAATCGGTGCCCGTGATCTGCGCGAATGCCTCTTGCTGCAACTGGCCCACAGCCGCTGCGCCGACGGGGAAACGCTGCGCGTAGCCCGTGGCCTGATATCCGAGCACCTTGCCCTGCTGGCCGCGCGAGACTTCGCGCGCATCAAAAAGCATCTGGACTGCAGCGACGAGGTGCTGCGTGCTGCTCAGGCACTGATCCGCAGTTTCGACCCGCGCCCGGGTGCGCGGTTTGCCAGCGAGGACGCGGGCTACGTCGTACCGGACGTAATAGTCAGGCGAACCCGAAGCGGATGGACGGCAGCGCTCAACCCCGAAGTCATGCCCAAGCTGCGCGTCAACAGCCTCTACGCCGACATCCTGCGGCGCAACCGAGGGGCATCATCAGGCAATCTGGCCGGGCCCCTGCAGGAAGCGCGCTGGCTCATCAAGAATATCGCCCAGCGTTTCGACACGATCCTGAGGGTCTCGCAGGCGATCGTCGAGCGACAGCGCGGCTTCTTCTCGCATGGTGCAGTGGCGATGAAACCGCTGGTCCTGCGCGAGATTGCTGACACTGTGAATTTGCATGAATCGACTGTTTCACGCGTTACCACACAGAAGTACATGCTCACACCGCACGGTACGTTCGAACTCAAGTACTTCTTCGGCAGCCACGTTGCAACCGATACCGGCGGCGCCGCCTCGAGTACAGCAATCCGCGCGCTGATCCGGCAGCTGATCGGTGCCGAAGACTCGCGCCGCCCGCTTTCGGACAGCCAGATCGCCGACATGCTGGGCGAGCAGGGAATCGTGGTCGCGCGCCGCACCGTCGCAAAGTATCGGGAGTCGCTCAGGATTCCCGCAGTCGCTCAGAGAAAATCTCTTTAATTCAATCCTTTGCGTCGATTCGGGTACGCCCCCGAGAAGGAGCCCGGCGCAGCTTCGCGCCAGGCAGCGACATTGCTGCGACGCAACAAAGTTGTTGGTCGGGATTTCACGCCGCTTGTATACTTGCGCAACTTTTTCCTTATGCGCCGTCTGACTCAGGGATGGGGCACCGCTTGATGCAGAGCATCAGGCGGATTTCGGGGGAGGCCCCATGAGCCGACTGACCCGCCTGCTCGCTCCCGCCAATGTGGTGGTCGACATGGCTGTAACCAGCAAGAAGCGCCTGTTCGAACAGGTCGGATTGCTGTTCGAGAATCTGCATGGCGTCGAGCGCGGCCGTGTGTTCGATTCGCTCTTTGCCCGCGAGCGTCTGGGTTCGACCGGCCTGGGTGAGGGTGTGGCGATTCCCCACGGCAGGATCAAGGGCCTGCGCGAGGCGCGCGCTGCCGTGGTGCGGCTGGCCGAGCCGATTGCCTTCGACGCCCCGGACAGTCGTCCGGTGTCTTTGTTGGTGTTCCTGCTGGTGCCGGAACACGCCTCCGAGGAACACCTCGAGATTCTCTCGGAAGTCGCAGAACTGTTGTCCGATCGCCCGATGCGGGCCATGCTCGACTCCGAGCCCGATGCCGGCCGGCTCTACGAGGCCCTCGCCGTTTGGGAGCCCTGCCGACCGGCAGCCTGAGCCCGAGCATCCTGCTTCGTTCGCGAAGCACCCTGGAGCGCAGTACCCATGAGCGTGACCGTCGCCGACATGTTTTCGGCCTACAGCGAAGAGTTGTCGCTCGCCTGGATCGCCGGTCGACAGGGAGAGTCGCGCGAGGTAGCCCACAGCGCGGCCGAACCCGCCGATCTGGTCGGCCACCTCAACCTTATTCACCCCAACCGTATTCATGTGCTCGGCCAGCCCGAGATCGAGTTTTTGCAGCGCCACGACGAACCGCGACAGAGGGCAATCCTCGCTGATCTGATCTCGGGTCATCCGCCAGCGGTCATCGTCGCCGACGGCCAGGAGCCAGGCGTCGCGATGGTCGAGGCTGCCACGAAGGATCGGCTGCCGCTCATCGCAAGCGCCATGTCGGCTGCGCGCGTCATAGACACGCTCAGGCATTACCTCGGTAAGGCGGCCGCCGAGACTTGCCAGATGCACGGCGTGCTGATGGATGTACTGGGCATGGGCGTTCTCATTTCCGGTGAATCGGGCCTCGGAAAAAGCGAGCTTGCGCTCGAACTCGTGAGCAGAGGCCACGGACTCGTCGCCGACGATGTTGTCGACCTCAGCCGTATTGCCCCGCACACAATTGAAGGCCGCTGCCCGCCTTTGCTGCGCAATCTTCTTGAAGTGCGCGGCTTGGGCCTGCTCGACATCCGTACGATTTTTGGCGAGACCGCGGTGCGCCCGAAGATGAAGCTCAAGCTGATCGTGCATCTGGTCAGGCGCAGCGCAATGGACAACGAATATCAACGACTGCCGCTTGAGGCCCTGAGCGAGGAAGTGCTCGGCGTCGCGATCCGCAAGGTCGTGATTCCGGTGGCCGCCGGCCGCAATCTTGCCGTGCTCACCGAGGCTGCCGTTCGCAGCACCGTGCTGCAGCTTCGGGGCTTTGACACCATGGGCGATTTTGTCGAGCGACAGCGCCAGATGATCGACTCCGGTAGCTGAGAGATACCGCGCGGACCAGGCTGCACGGGCAGATCCGGGCGGGCTCGCGTAACATCGCCATGCCATGCGAGTGATCCTCATCACCGGCATCTCCGGTTCCGGCAAATCGATCGCCCTCAGGGTGCTCGAGGATGACGGCTATTTTTGCATCGATAATTTGCCGGTTCGGTTTCTGCAGGAGGTGATCGGCCATCTGAGCGAGTCGGGCGCCGAGCGCGTCGCCGTCGCGATCGATTCGCGCGGCGGACAGGCGCTGGCGGACCTGCCCTCGATGGTCCACGGCCTCGGCCGCTTCGGCCATGATGTCAAGGTGCTGTTCCTCGACTCCCGAACTGACGTTCTCGTCCAGCGGTACTCTGAAACGCGCCGACGCCATCCGCTTTCGGCTGCGGTGCGCGAGGGCCCGCCGCCCACGCTCACCGAGTCAATCGAAAGCGAACGGGAATTGCTCGCCGATCTTGAGGAAATTGGCATGTCGATCGACACCAGCGATCTGCATCCCAATGTGCTTCGTAACTGGGTGCGCGACGCGGTTCAGTCATCGCGGGCCGCGCTCACAGTGCTGTTCGAGTCGTTCGCCTACAAGACCGGCGTTCCGCTCGACGCTGATCTGGTGTTCGATGTCCGCTGCCTGCCCAATCCGTTTTACCAGGCCGAGCTAAGGCCCCTCAGCGGGCGCGATGCACCGGTTATCGCCTACCTGGACAGCATTGATGCCGTTCAGCGGATGGTCGACGACATCACGCGTTTCGTCGAAACCTGGCTTCCGCACTACGTCCTGGAAAATCGCAGTTACCTTACCGTCGCAGTCGGCTGCACCGGGGGTCAGCACCGCTCGGTCTACTGTGTCGAAAAGCTCGCTGCGCATTTTCGCGACAAGGAGCAAGTGCTGATCCGCCACCGTGGTATCGCCATGCGCGAGCAGGCTGCAAGATGACCGCTGCCGCCTGATCATCTTGGACGGCGAACCGCTTTTGCCAATCTTTCCGCTGGGTACGGTACTGTTCCCCGGAGGGGTGCTGCCGCTTCGCATCTTTGAAGCGCGCTACATGGACATGGTCCGGGAATGCATGGCGAAATCGCGGCCGTTCGGGGTATGTCTCATCACCCGAGGCAATGAGGTCGGCAAACCCGCCGAGCACGAGTCGATAGGCTGCACCGCCACCATCGAAGACTGGGATATGACCGAGCCGGGCGTACTTGAGCTTCGCACCGTCGGCGCAACGCGTTTCCGGGTCGTGAGCACCTCGGTGCAAAGCGACGGGCTCATCCGCGCGCAAACCGAGTCGATTGCGTCCGACCCCGAGGTAACGGTTCCCGATGATATGGAGGCTTGCTCGGTGATCGCGCAGAAACTGATCGACGATATTTCACGGCGCGAGCCCGATCCGCGCAAACGAATCATTGCCGAGCCCTACGCGCCGAAAGATGCTGGCTGGGTGGCCAATCGCCTCGCCGAACTGCTGCCGCTCACTCAGCCAGCACGGCAGCTTCTAATGAGCCTCGAGGATCCGCTAAAGCGCCTCGCGATCATCCAGGAGTTGCTGCGCCGCGAGCAGGCAATCTGAGCCTGTCGTCGCAGCCAGACTGGCCAGGAGCGTTCGCACGGGCGCAGCCAGGGCCTCTCCGGGCGCCTTCCCCATATCTACCCAGAGCCACTGGCTCTCGGCTGCGACACGGTCGGGTTTGTCGACTTCCAGCAAGACGGGCTCGATGCGCAGCTTGAAATGTGTGAAAGCATGGCGCAGCGGAACAAGACCCCAGGCTCGCCTCACATTGACCCCGAACCGCCGCTTGGCCTCGCTGATGAGCGCGCGGACGGCGCCGGGCTCAGCCTCAGGCAAGCTCAGCAGTCCGCCCCAGACGCCAATCGGCGGACGCCGCTCCAACAAAACCTGCCCGCCATGCACCATCACCAGCATCGCCGTCGCGCGCTCGGGCACGCCGCGCGCAGGTCTTCGCCCCGGAAAGTCAGTCTGCCGGGAGACGCTGCGCGCAAAGCAGGTATCGGCCACCGGGCATCGCTCGCACTGGGGACGCGCGCGCGCGCACGGCCCTGCGCCCAGGTCCATCAGCCCCTGCGTGTAGGGCTCCATGTCTCGGTCGGGCAGGTGCGCCTCGGCAAGCGCCCAGAGCATGCGCTCGACGCTGCGTTCGCCTGGCCAACCTTCGACGCCGAAGTGCCGGGCCAGCACACGCTTGACATTACCGTCGAGGATCGCCGCCCTTTGCCCGTAGGCGAGCGAAGCGATCGCCGCTGCCGTCGATGGGCCGATGCCCGGCAGGGTGGCGAGTTGCGCTGCCGTCTTCGGGAAAGTCCCGCCGTGCTCGGCAACAACGGTCTGCGCACATCGGTGAAGGTTGCGCGCCCGGCTGTAGTAGCCGAGCCCGCTCCACAGCTGCATGACCCGGTCGAGCGGCGCTGCGGCAAGCGCTGATACATTGGAAAATTGTTTGAGGAATCGCTGGTAGTACGGGATGACGGTGCTCACCTGCGTTTGCTGCAGCATCACCTCCGATAGCCAGATGCGGTAGGGGTCGCGCGTAGCCTGCCACGGCAGGTCGTGTCGCCCGAAGCCGATCTGCCAGGCGATGATGCGCCGGGCAAAGGACGCTTCGCCTGTCGGACTGTCGCCCGAGGCGTCATGGGACGCCGCCTGTTGCCCCGGCGCGGCGTCCCGTTCAACGCGCTTGGTTTGAGCGCCTCGCGCTCCCAAAGCGCTACGCGTCTTCATCGCGCGCCCGCGGCGGGCTGGCACACCGGGCAGAAGTAGGTTGCCCGCTGCTGCTGCCGCAGCAGACGAATGGGCGTCGCGCACACACGGCAGGGCTCCCCGGCCCGCCCGTAGACGCGGGCATCGATCTGAAAATAGCCGCCTTCTCCGTCTGCGCCCACGAAGTCACGCAGGGTGCTTCCGCCACGACCGATCGCCTCGGCAAGCGTTTCGCGAATGGCCACCGCAAGCCGCATGCATTGCTGCCGGCTCAGCCGACCGGCGCGCGCGGTGGGCCGGATGCGCGCGCGAAAAAGGCTCTCGGACGCATAGATGTTGCCCACGCCTACGACCTCGTGCCCGGCGAGCAGCCACTGCTTGACCGATACGCGGCGCTGACGTGATCCGCGGAACAGCACTTCACCGTCGAACCCCGGCTCGAGCGGCTCAACTCCAAGCCCTGCGAGCAGGGGATGCGTGAGCACCGCACCATGCACGCTGTCGTGCCAGAGCATCGCGCCAAAGCGACGCGGATCGGTGTAGCGCAGCACGCCCCGATCGGTTTGCAGATCGACATGATCGTGACGCCCTGCCGGTGGCGCCTGGCCCAGATGGCGCAGGACTCCCGACATACCGAGATGCACGATGAGCGTTCCGGAGCCAAAGTCGAAAAGCAGATACTTGCCTCGCCGGCCGATCGACTCGATCTGCCGTCCGCGCAGGCGTCGGGCCAGATCCGGAGGAATCGGCCAGCGCAAGCGCGGCTCCCTCACGACAACCTCTGCGACCGTAGCGCCCGTCAACGCCGGCGCAAGACCGCGTCTGACCACTTCGACTTCTGGAAGTTCGGGCATCCGATTGCGCATGCTTGGGAGTTGGCTTGCGGCGCAGTGTAATTGAACCTACCATCGGCACACTATCCACACCGGTACGCGTTTGGCAGCCAGCCAGAACTGCCGGCTTCCGAACCGCTTCAGCCGATCACGCTCCAAATGAAAAACCCTAGCCGCGAGCGCGGTCTCATCCGACGCGCAGCCTCTGGCTTGTTCGCAGCGGCGATCGGCGCAGCAAGTCCGACGCTGTTCGCGCAGGCCCCCGCCACTGCGGCTGCGCCCTCGCCCAATCGTCCCTTGCCCGAGGTCGAGCTGAGCTCGCAGATCCTGTTTCAGGTGCTGGCGGCCGAAATCGCAGCGCAGCGCGGCGAGACCGGAAGCGCCGCTGCGACCTATCTGTCGCTCGCTCGCCGCACGCGCGATCCCCGACTCGCTCAACGCTCGGCCGAGCTTGCCCTTGCCGCGCGCGCACCCGATCGGGCCCTGACCGCCGCGCGGCTGTGGCTCGAGCTTGAGCCCGAATCGCGCCTGGCTAGCCAGACGGTCGAAGCGCTGCAGCTCACCACGGGCGCGCTCACCAATGCTGAGCCTGGCCTGCGCTCGCGCCTCGACCGCGCCCGCCGTGAAGGTGGTCTCGACGAGGTATACGAAAGTCTGCAGGCCACGCTGCTGCGCGCCCCCGACAAAAAGGCGGCGCTCGCCATGCTGGAGCGCCTTGCCGCGGCCGATCAACAGGTCGCAGCCGCACGACGCGCGCTTGCCGTCATTGCCAACGCGGCTGAGGCGCCGGAACGCGCCGCTGCAGAGGCACAGGCTGCCCTCCGGCTAGCGCCCGACGACGAAGCCACTGCCGTTCTCGCAGCAAGACTTGCCGCTCGGGTGCCAGGCGGCCTGCCCGGTGCGATCACCGCACTCGAACAATTCTTGACGCGGCAACCCACCGCGCTCGAGGCGCGCTTTACGCTTGCTCGTCTGCTCTCTCAGGCGGGCCGACAGGCGGACGCTCGCGCCCAATTCGAGGCCCTGCTCAAACAGGAGCCCGACAACCCCACCATCCTCTTTTCTCTGGCGCAGGTCGCGGCACAAACCGGACAGGCTGACGTTGCAAAGACCTACCTCGAGCGGCTGCTCGCACTTCCTCCCGAGATTCCACGCGACAACGCCATTGCACTGCTCTTTCTCGGACAGATCGCCGAGGAGGCACGCAGGTACGAGGAGGCGATCGCCTGGTATGCCCGTATCGACTCCGGCGAACAACTCAGCACCGCCCGGCTCCGTCAGGCGGTGTTGCTCGGCCGCCTCAAGCGAGTCGACGAAGCCCTGGCGATCCTGCGGCAGAACCCACCGGCCGAGCCTCGTGAGCGCTCGAGGATGATTGCGATGGAAGCGCAGGTGTTGCGCGAAGCCGGGCGCTATGCCGATGCATTCAAGGTTCTCGATGACGCACTCAACCGGGATCCAGCCGACACGGATCTGCTCTACGACCATGCGATGGCTGCCGAGAAGGTCGATCGCATCGATCTCCTTGAGAAAAGTCTGCGCAAGCTGATCGAACTCAAACCCGACCACGCGCATGCCCACAATGCGCTCGGCTACACGCTGGCGGACCGCAATATTCGCCTCGCAGAGGCAAATCGGTTGATTGACCGTGCGCTCGAGCTCTCTCCCGACGATGCCCACATCCTGGACAGCAAGGGATGGGTACTGTTCCGCATGGGCGACATGGAGGGCGCGATCCGCTATCTGCGTAAGGCCTACGCGATTCGCCCCGATGTGGAAATCGCCGTTCACCTGGGCGAAGTCCTCTGGAAGGCCGGCCTGCGCGATGAAGCCCGAACCCTCTGGCGTCAGGCTCGTGAACTTGAACCCGCCAACGAGGTTCTGCGCGAGACGCTGGCACGACTTAACGTCGACCCATGAGGCTGACCGCCGGGCCGAACCGCCATACCGGAGTTTCACGCCATCGCCGCGAGGTTCTGTTGGCGCTTGCGGCCGCATCCCTGGCGGGCGCCTGCGCCGCGCCTGAGCCCGCACTCCGGCGCAAAGCGCTGGGGGAGCCTATCGCACCGACTCAATGGTCCGGTCGTTTTTCAGCGGTCTACTCGGTCCCTGGGGCGCAACCCGATGAGCAGAGCGCAAGCGGCCGCTTCCGCCTGGAGCAGGCCGAGGGCGAAACCCGGCTTGAGCTGCTCGCGCCCACCGGGCAGACGATCGCGCTTGCTCGGGCCAACGCATCGGGCGCCGAACTGACCGACAACCGGGGCCAATTGCATCGGGCCCGGTCTGCCGAACTGCTCACCGAACAACTTTTCGGTTGGCGCATTCCCGTGTTGGCGCTTGCCCAATGGCTGCAGGGAAAGGTCGCCGAGCCGGCGGAGTCGGTCGATGGCCGAATCCGCTCGGGCAGCGAATCGGGCTGGCAGATTCGCTTTGACTCCTGGTTCGATGAGGGATTGGCAAAGAGCTTAGAGCTGAGCTGGCCGGGCCCGACGATCAGAGCGGAGCGGCGCATCCGCCTGCGGCTTGTGGTCGACAAGGTGTCATGATGGAAGCGGGCCCGCTTGATCTGCCGGCACCGGCCAAGCTCAACCTGTTTCTGCATGTCACCGGGCGCCGCCCGGATGGCTACCACCTGCTCGAGACCGTTTTCGAACTCATCGATCTCGCCGACCGCGTGCGCCTGAGTCTGCGCCAGGACTCCAGGATCGAGCGGCAGACCCTTTTGCCTGGGGTCGATCCGGAGTCCGACCTCACCGTTCGCGCAGCAAGGCTCCTGGCGGAAGTGAGTGGTTGCAAACTTGGGGTGTCCATCGCTCTCGATAAGAGGCTTCCCATGGGCGGCGGACTCGGGGGCGGCAGTTCGGACGCTGCGACGGTCCTGCTGGGACTCAACCGCCTCTGGGGTCTGCGGATGGATCGGCCGACACTGGCCGCGCTCGCCTTGCGACTGGGCGCAGATGTGCCCTTTTTCATATTCGGTCGGACCGCCTACGCAACCGGCATAGGCGAGGCGCTCGAATCCTGCCCTCAACCGGCCCGCGCGTATGTGCTCATCGCCCCCGGAATTGCGGTGCCAACGCCCCAGGTCTTTTCCGACCCTGGTTTGACACGGGATACGAAACCGCTCAAAATTTTCGGTCTTTTGCAGGGTGGATCGGAAGTTTTTCTTCGCGGCAGGAACGATCTTCAAGCAGTAGTTGAGCGGCGTTTTCCTGAGGTCAGTGCGGCGCTTTCGGCGCTAAAGTCCTTGGCTCTTGAGATCGGAATCAGTCCGGACTTTGCCCGGATGAGCGGGTCGGGTTCGACCGTGTTTCTCCCGGTGCCGGAAAACCTTCTCGAAGCGGCGGTAGGGTATTTGGGTTTGCATGCGGGGCTCTCCGCACAAGCCCGGGTATTTGCCGCGCGCTCGGTTGCACGACATCCTCTTTGCGATTGGGCTTTTGAGTAGAGTCGGCTTTGCCGGCTCTGCGCGCAGCATGTTGGGGAGTCGCCAAGTTGGTTAAGGCACCGGATTTTGATTCCGGCATGCGTAGGTTCGAATCCTACCTCCCCAGCCAGACCTCCGCGATGGCAGGGAGCGGCGGGTTCGGATTCAGGATCTCCCCGCCGCCGTTTTGCCGCTGCAAACTTTGTACGAGACCACCATGCTGACCGGATACAGCCGTCATACCGAGTCGCTGTCTGCCGAAGGGCTGATGGTCTTCACGGGCAATGCCAACCCGCGGCTCGCGATCGATATCGCCCATCACCTCCACATCAAGCTCGGCAAAGCAACCGTCGGCCGTTTCTCCGATGGCGAAGCAATGGTCGAGATTCTGGAGAATGTGCGCGGCAAAGACGTGTTCGTCGTGCAGCCGACCAGCGCGCCGACCAACGATAATCTGATGGAAGTCATGATCATGGTCGATGCGCTCAAGCGCGCGTCGGCAGGTCGTATCACGGCCGCATTACCTTACTTCGGCTACGCTCGCCAGGACCGTCGGGTACGCTCGTCGCGCGTTGCGATCAGCGCCAAGGTGGTGGCCAATATGCTGCAGATAGCGGGGGTTGACCGCCTGCTCACGATGGATCTGCATGCCGATCAGATCCAGGGTTTCTTTGACATCCCTGTCGACAACATCTATGCCGCACCGCTCATGCTTGCGGATCTGCACAAGTCACCCTATGACGATTTGCTGGTGGTCTCGCCCGATGTCGGCGGAGTGGTTCGTGCGAGGGCGATTGCCAAGCGACTCGACTCGGACCTGGCGATCATCGACAAGCGCCGTCCCAAGGCAAATGTCGCCGAGGTCATGAACATCATCGGCGACGTTTCGGGTCGCACCTGCGTGATCATGGACGACATCGTCGACACCGCCAATACGCTGGTCAAGGCCGCAGCGGCGCTCAAGGAGCATGGCGCGAAACGGGTACTCGCCTACTGTACCCACCCGGTTCTTTCGGGCAGTGCGGTCGACCGCATCAATGATCCGGCGCTCGACGAACTGGTCGTGGTCGATACCATTCCGCTTACCGAAAAAGCGCGCGGGTGTCGCAAGATCCGCAGCCTGTCGTGCGCGCAGCTTTTCGCCGAGACGATCCTGCGCATCAATCGCGCCGACTCCGTCTCTTCGCTGTTCGTCGATTGATCGAAAATTTTTTTGGAGCCCGCCGGCGCAAGTCGGCGGGTATTTGCAACACCCGGTTTCTGGTCGCGGGAGCCGGGTAAAAGGGATCGCAAGGTCCCAAACTGAAGGAGAGCACGATGAAAGTCGTCGCCACCACACGCAAGGAGCAGGGATCGAGTGCGAGCCGCCGCCTGCGCCGAAGCCAACAGGTCCCCGGAATCATCTATGGCGGAACCGACAAGCCCACGCCGATAGCGCTAGAGCACAACCCGCTTTATCACGCTCTCAGGGTCGAAACTTTTCACTCCTCGATCCTCGAGATGCAGCTTGACGGCAAGCCCGAACAAGTTCTGCTGCGCGATATCCAGTGGCATCCCTACAAGCAGCAGGTGATGCACATCGACTTCCAACGGATCTCGGCAGATCGCCCGATCCACATGCGGGTGCCCCTGCACTTCCGCAACCAAGAGCAGGCGCCGGCAGTCAAAATGTCCGGCGGCATCATCGGTCACATCATGACCGAGATCGACATCACCTGTCTGCCCAAGGATCTGCCTGGATTCATCGATGTCGACTTGAGCAACATCGAGGCCGGTAAGCCGCTCCACGTCCGAGATATTTCGTTCCCCGCCGGCGTGACGCCCGTGCTGCGTGCGAAAGAAAATCCGGTGGTCGTCACTGTGACGATTCCGGGTGCGGAAGAGGCGCCGGCCGAACCCGCAGCAGCCGCGGCAGCGGCACCGGCAGCGCCCGCTGCGGGCGCCAAGGCGGCACCTGCAGCGGCCGCTCAGGGTAAGCCTGCGGCCAAGAAATAAGCTGGCAGGTCCAGCCAGAGGGTCGCGCGCCCGAGCGGGTGCGCGCCCTCGTCTCCTATGAGCGGCATCAGACTGATAGCCGGGCTCGGCAACATCGGCGCCGAGCACGAAGACAACCGGCACAACGCGGGCTTCTGGCTAGTCGATCGAATCGCCAGAGGGCAAGGCGCGGTCTTTTCCAAGCAGTCGCGATTCTTCGGCGAGGTCAGCAGACTGTCGATCGGGGGAGAGTCGGTGCATTTGATCAAGCCCTCGACCTATATGAACCGCTCAGGGCAAGCCGTTGCAGCGGTCGCGCAGTTTTACCGCATCGCTCCGGAGTCGATTCTGGTGGTCCACGACGAGCTGGATCTGGCCCCCGGCATGGTCAAACTCAAGCAGGGCGGCGGACATGCCGGTCATAACGGCCTCAGAGACATCATTGCACGCCTGGGGTCGGCTGCTTTCTGGCGGCTGCGCCTGGGGATAGGCCATCCGCGCACGCTTGCGCTGGAGCAGGACGTGGCCGACTTTGTGCTCCACCGCCCCTCGCGAGACGATCAGTCGAGAATAGATCAGGCCATCGATCAGGCGATCGACGGCCTCGATGACTGGGTAACCGGGCGCATGGAACAGGCCATGAAGCGTCTGCACACGACGCCTCGCAGCTGATCAGCCGGCGCCTCGCGGCTCATTGGCCACGCCGGCAAGCACATGGCCCGCCGGGCCGAATCTCGCCGCCTGCTGAACGTGGCCGGTCTGATCGTCGAAAAAGAAATCAGGCTCGTATTCCTTGAGGAACGGACCCTTGCCGAGGCCGCCAAGGAACATTGCCTCGTCGACACCAACGCCCCAAGCCATCAGCGTACGGATAGCCCGCTCATGCGCGGGCGCGCTGCGGGCTGTTACCAATGCGGTGCGAATGCGCATCGGCGCACCGCTTCCCGCCACGCGCAAGCGATGCAGCGCTTCAAGCAGAGGCTTAAAGGGGCCGGGTGGCAGTGGATTGGCCGCCCGGTCCGCTTCATGTCGCTGAAATGCATCGAGCCCGTTGGCCTGGAACACCCGCTCGGACTCATCGGAAAACAACACCGCATCGCCGTCAAAGGCAATGCGGATTTCACCGGGATGGGACTCGGAGGCCTTGACCGAATCGGGAAATACGCGGGCCGCTGGAAATCCCGCCGCGAGCGCTGCGCGAACATCGTCGGAGTTGGCCGATAAGAAAAGGTTCGCAGCAAGCGGCATCAGGTACGGCCAGGGCGTTCGGCCGCTGGTGAAGACGCCGCGTTCAAGCCGCAAGCCCTCATGGCGCGCCGAACGGAAGACTCGCAGCCCGCTCACCGGGTCGTTGCGCGACAGCACGACCACCTCAACCCTGCGAGAGTCCGCAGGGCAGTCTACGGGATCAAATGCGAGGAGTTTCTTTACCAGCGCATGCGCAACGCCGGGCGCCGCAGGCTGCTCGAGCCGGTCGCGCTGCAGAGCCATGTAGGCCTGCGCGTCGCCGCTCTCAAATACCTGATTTTCCTCCTCAAAGTCGAACACCGCTCTGGAGGAGATCGCGACGACGAGTTTTCCTGCGAGTGACGTTCCCATGGTGTCAAAGCGTAGGCATTACCGGCCCGCAATGCAACCTGCTTGTAAGAGTCGCTGCGGGCATCGTCATCGGCCACGCGCAGGCGATCCGGCCCGCTTGGGTGCGATCCGACTTCGCGGTAAGCTGATGCTGGTTACAATCGATCTCTCTCAAAAAAGGCCAAGCCTCAAACAAGCCCGAGGAAATCGCGGGATCAAAAGGAGCCTGGGTTGGCGATAACCGATGCGTACCACGACGATGTACCCCTCATCGCTGATGAGCTCGACCTGATCGCAGAGCTGTCGGGGCAGCAGCCCCGGCGGGTGATCGAGCTTGGCTGCGGGCCGGCACAGCTCGCGCGGCGGCTGGTTGTCCGATTCTCCGGCTCGACGGTTGCCGCACTCGAAGTCGATGCGGTGCAGCACGCAAAAAATTTGGCTGCGCCAGCAGAAGGGATTGAATTCATCGCCGCCGGCGCGCAGGCGATTCCTTTCGGCGAGGCGCAGTTCGATCTTGCGATCATGCTCAAGTCTCTGCACCATGTTCCGTTGAACATGATGGCCCGCGCGATAGCCGAAGCCGCGCGGGTTCTGAAACCAGGCGGCCTCTTCTATGTTTCCGAGCCCGTCTACGGCGGCAGTTTCAATTCCCTGATCCGCCTCTTCAACGATGAGGAAGCAGTGCGCGCCGCCGCGCAGCAGGCGCTTGACAGCGCTCTTGGGGATAAAACCGTCTGGCGGGAAATCGCAAACCGGAAAGTGGGTGTAGCCAGCAGCTTTTCCAGCTTTGAGGACTTCGAACTACGCCAAATGCGGCCAAGCTACGCCGATCACCACCTCGACGAAACGAAGATAGCCGAGGTACGCCAGGCCTTTGCAGCCTTCCTGGGACCAAGCGGCGCTCATTTTGTACGCCCCATGCTCATTCGGGTCCTCCAGCGGCAGCCGGGTCGGTAGAATCGCGCTTTCCCAGTGTTCCACCCCGCTCGCTCGTCAAAAGACCGGGCGAGCCCGCCAGGACATCACCTCATGGCCCTCCAATGCGGAATCGTTGGTCTGCCCAACGTCGGCAAGTCCACGCTCTTCAATGCGCTCACCAAGGCCGGCATCGCGGCGGAAAACTACCCGTTCTGCACCATCGAACCTAATGTGGGGATCGTCGAGGTGCCTGACCCCAGGCTTGCCGCGCTTGCGGCAATAGCCAAACCGCAGCGGGTCCTGCCGGCAACGGTTGAGTTTGTCGACATAGCGGGCCTCGTCGCCGGCGCTTCCAAAGGCGAGGGATTGGGTAATCAGTTTCTCGCCAACATCCGAGAAACCGATGCCATCGTGCACGTGGTGCGCTGCTTTGAAGACAGCAACGTGATTCATGTGAGCGGCAAGATTGACCCTCTTTCCGATATCGAAATCATCAACACCGAGCTCGCCCTGGCCGACCTGGCCACTGTTGATAAAGCGATCGTTCGCTACGGCAAGCTCGCCAAGGCGGGTGGCGACAAAGAGGCGCAGAGGCTCGTCGCAGTACTTGAGAAATGTCTGGGCGTGCTGAACGAGGCCAAGCCAGTGCGCTCACTCGATCTCTACGAAGAAGAAAAGGCGATCCTCAAGCCGCTCTGTCTCATCACCGCCAAGCCCACTATGTATGTGGCCAATGTCAAGGAAGGTGGATTCGAGAACAATCCCCACCTGGAGGCGGTGCGCCGGCATGCCGCAGCCGAAAACTCTGTCGTTGTGCCGGTCTGCGCCGCAATCGAAGCCGAGATCGCGGATCTCTCCGATGAGGACAAGATGGTTTTTCTTGCCGACATCGGCATGGAAGAGCCCGGTCTTAACCGCGTGATCCGAGCGGCGTTTACGTTGCTGGGGCTGCAGACCTATTTCACGGCCGGCGAAAAAGAGGTGCGGGCATGGACGGTGCGCGTGGGTGCGACCGCTCCGCAGGCGGCAGGGGTGATCCATACGGATTTTGAACGAGGTTTCATTCGAGCCGAGACAATCGCCTACGACGACTACATTGCATGCAAAGGCGAGACCGGCGCCAAGGACAAGGGCAAGATGCGGCTCGAGGGTAAAGACTATGTCGTACGCGACGGCGATGTCATGCACTTCCGCTTCAACGTCTGACGTCTGAGTCGACCGCCTCCTCGCAATCAAACTTCGGAGTTTTCTCATGTCCATCGTCACCGATTTCGCACCAGGCGGCTTTCGCTATGTGAACGGTGTTTTTCAGTACTCGTGCGGCGTCGCTGCGCTACCCGGATTTGAGATCGAACGCGTGCGCTTTTTCCGGCCGATGCCTCTTGCGGCAGGCTTTGCCGCGATCGAATCGCACATCCAGGCGCGGGGACGCCCGATGACCGCCTTCTGCGCCTGCGAGCTGCGGTCTCCCGAACCGTTTTCAGAAGCCGGCTTCAAGGCTTTCAACGAGATCTATGTCGGTACGCTTTCGCGCTGGGGGCTGTACCGCGACGGCATCAACCCCGTCGCGCGAAGCAATGTATGCCCGGAAGTCCATGCGCCGCGAGAACCGTCTTTCTATGGTTTTTCTTATACGGTGCCGGCCCCCGCCGGTCTGCGCCGCGCCTCGTTCGTGATCGCAGGCTCAGCCGAATGTCCTGAAGGCAAAGGTAACTACCGCGACCACATCATCCGACGCGGCGACACTTCGCCCTCAGGCCTGCTCGAAAAAGCACGCTGGGTACTGGGCGAGCATGAGCGAAGAATGGGCGCGCTTGGCGTGGGTTGGGCCGATACGACCGGCGTCCATGTCTACACCGTGCACGACATCCATCCGCTCATCGGGTCCGAACTCGCGCAGCGAGGCGCTGCAGAAAGCGGCCTGTCCTGGCACTTCTGTCGCCCCCCGGTCGTTGAGCTCGAGTTTGAGATGGACATGCGCGGGCTAGCACGCGAGCTCGTGATCTGATCGCCGCAGACAATCTGATCTGCGGCTCCGCGCGCCTGGACGCCGGGCCGCAAGCCCTATTCAGATTGCTCCCAGGTAGGCTTCGCGCACGGCCGGATCATTGCCGAGCTCTTCGCTTGTACCGGACCGGGTGATGCGCCCGGTATCCATCACGAAGGCCTGATCGGCAAGCTCGAGCGCGGTCGCGACATCCTGCTCAACCACAAGCAGAGTAAGGCCCTCGCTATTGAGTTGCCTCAGCGCATCGCATAACGTCTCGACGACAGCAGGTGCCAGTCCCAGCGACAGCTCGTCGATCAGCAAAAGCTTTGGCGCGCCCATCAGCCCGCGGGCGATCGCGCACATCTGCTGCTCGCCGCCCGACATGGTTCCAGCGTTTTGCCCCGCCCGCGAGGCGAGAATCGGAAAGAGTGCATACATCCGTTCAAGATCGCGGCGGATCGCACTATCGCCATCGCGGCGCAGGTACGCGCCCATCATGAGGTTGTCCCGCACCGACATCGCCGAAAAGAGTCGCCGCCCCTCAGGAACGTGGGCAATGCCGGCGGCAAGGGCCGCCTCTGGCGAGGCGGCCGTGAGGTCTGTTCCCGAAAAATGCACCGAACCCGCCCTCGCCTTGACGATTCCGGAGAGCGTTCGCATAAGCGTGGTCTTGCCTGCGCCATTGGATCCGACCAGACATGCAATGCTGCCGCGCGCAACGCAAAGCGTCGCGTCCCAGAGCACCTGCACGTCGCCATATCCCGATTGCAGCCCCTCGACCTGAAGAAGAGGTTCAGCCATTGATAGGCTCCGCCTGCGCGCGCGCCGCATAGCGCTTACCCAGATACGCTTGAACGACTTTCGGATCTCGCATCACCTCTGCGGGGGCGCCTGCCGCGATCAACTCTCCATGGTGCAGCACAACAACCCGCGAACAGAGAGAGGTAACGACCTTCATCAGGTGTTCGATGATGAGGATTGTGATGCCTCGCGAAGCAATCGATTTTATGAGCGAGAGCGCCTGCTCTATTTCAGCTGGATTCAGTCCGGCATTGACTTCATCGAGGAGCAAGAGCTGCGGATTCATCGCAAGTCCTTTGGCAAGCTCGAGGCGCTTACGCATGGCCAGGGTCAGAGCCGACGCGCTGCGTCCGGAAAATTCGCCCAGTCCCACGAAGTCCAGATGGCTCTGCGCCTGAGCGCGCGCCTGACGAATCGAGTGGGCACCGCCCGCAAAGAGCGCGGCAGCTGCGACATTTTCGAGTACGGTGAGCTCGGGAAAAGGCTGAACGATCTGGAACGTGCGCCCCATCCCCGCGCGCGCCGCCTGCCAGGGCAATAGCCGCGTGACATCGCGCCCGGCAAAGCGCACTGTGCCGCTCGTCGCCGGATGAACTCCCGTGATCACATTGACAAGCGTGGTCTTGCCCGCGCCGTTGGGGCCAATCAGTCCCACGATCTCGCCCGCCGGGACTGAGAGGCTCACATCGCTGAGCGCTGCCAGCCCGCCAAACCGGCGCGAGACTCGATCAAGTTCGAGGAGCGCGCTCATGACGGTCGCCTTTCCCTTCGGCGTCTGGCAAGCCCTGCGATACCCTTGGGAAGAAAGAGCACCAAAAGTACGATCAATAATCCCAGTACGCCAGAGTGAACTTCGAGAAACCGCCGCCATACAAGCTCTTCGAGGCCAAGGAAAAGCCCCGCGCCGATGATGGGCCCGAACACCGAACCGGCTCCCCCGAGGAGGACCATCACGATCGGCTTGACCGAATAGAGAACATCAAAAACATCAGGCGGCTCGATGTAGTTGACCCAGGATGCATAGATAGCCCCGGCGATGCCCGTAAAGACCGCAGAAAGCGCAAAGGCGGTGGTCTTGTAGAGAGTCGTGTTGATGCCGAGCATGTCAGCCGCCGACTCATTTTGCTGAATGCAGCGCAGCCCGAAGCCGAGCTTTCCGTATTGAACGAAAAGAGTCATTGCAGCAGCCATCGCGGCAAGCCCCAGCATAGTCCAGAAGAAAAAAACCGCCTGCTGCTCGACCGATTGACCGGTGCGAAGCGGCAGGTTGAGGCCCATGCCGCCGCCGGTGAGGTCGGTTGCAGAATTGATGATCTCGCGCAGCACCTCGGCAACCACCAGGCTCGCGATTGCGAAATAATGACCACGCAGTCGCAGGAGCGCGAGACCTAGCGCCGCAGCAAAAAGAAACGCGATGAGTCCTGAGAGGCTCCAGGAGAGCCACATTCCCAGGCCTAGTTTTTGGAGCACCCCCCCTGAGTAGGCGCCCAAACCGAAAAACGCTGCCGTGGCAAACGATGGATAGCCCGCCATCCCGCCGATGAAGTTCCAGGACAGGGCGAGTACCGCGTACATCAGCACCGTGGTGCCCAGCCTCAGCCAGTAGGGCTCGCCCACCATGGGCAGGCCGGCGAGCGCGATGAAGACTAACGCTGCCACGACCACATCTCTGCGGACTGAGATATCGGTACTCAACCGTGCGCCCTCATCTCATTCATATCCCTTGCGGCCGATCAAGCCATTAGGGCGAACGACAAGCATCAGGATCAGCAGGGCAAACGACACCGTGATGGCGTGCTCGGGCCCGAACCAGAGCGCAGCAAAACTCTCCACGACGCCAAGTACCAGTCCGCCGACCATCGCACCGGGCACGCTCCCAAGGCCGCCCAACACGCAGACAACGAAGGCTTTGCCGAGGTAGGTTGGGCCGGTGAGCGGCGAGATCGGAAAAATCATGGCAATGAGCGGTCCGGCCACACCAGCCATGAGCGCCCCGATGCCAAAGGTGATGGCATAGGTTCGAGGAACGTTGACGCCCATGAGCGAGGCCGCCTCCCGGTCCATCCGTACCGCAACAATCGCTCTGCCGGTGCGCGATCGTGACAGCACGAGGTAGAGCAGTAGCGTGAGCAGCAGCGCAAGCACCATCGCGGCGAGCCGATCCATGGGTACGACGAGATTGCCGATGCTCAATACGCCGAGCGGCGGGTCGAGGACAAGCTTGCGAAAGTCCGCCTTGAACACGGCGAGCATCGCGTTCGACAACATCAAATCGAGTCCAAAGGTAAGCGTAAGCGTGATCAGCACCGGCGCCGCGATCACCCGATTGAGGAGCGTCCCCTGAATCGCGTAGCCCAGAGCAAAGAAAAGGGGGGCGATCAGCAGGATCGCGGCGAAGGGATGTATCCCCCAGAAAGCATGGCCATACCAGGCCGCATACGCGCCCAACACGATGAAGGAGCCGTGCAGGATATTGATGACATTAAGCACCCCCCAGACCAGAGAAAACCCCGCCGCAATACAAGCGAACAGTCCGCCCAGCACAAGACCGTTGATCAGAACCTGGAGGTAAAGCATGGGGTCTCGCGCGAGAGCCTGCGCAACGCGACCGGGATCCCTGACAGGACTCCGGCCGCGGTCTGCGCAGACCGTCGAGGCTCAGGCGCCTTATTGCACGCCGAGGCGCAATTCGCCCTGCTTGACTTCAGGGGGGTGAATGACGATGGGCTTGCCACCCTGTATCTGGAACACCGGCGGTTCAAGCGAATCGATCTGTCCAGTCGGACCGAACTTGACCGGCCCCCAGAACGTGGTGGCATTGAAGCGCGCCAGCTCGTCGCGAACTTTCTGGCGGTCGATGCTGCCCGCTTTTTCTATCGCCATCTGCAGTACCGCTCCCGCCGCGGACGCAGACGCTTCGGCATAGTCCGGGTCGGCCTTGTACTTTGCCTTGAAGGCCGCCACATACGCCTCGGTGGTGCCAAAGATGTCGCTCCCCTTGTAACGTACCGCAGGATGCCACCAGGCAGCGCTGGAGATGTTCTCGGCGCCTTTGCCGGCCGCGTCGATGAACTCCTGATACGCCGGTGCAGCGATCATGGTGACCACGGGCGCGTCGATCTTGAGATCGGCCATCTGCTTGCGCATCAGAACGAGATCGTTGGTGTAGCCGGTTGCAAAAATCCAGTGCGGTGCCTGGGCCTTGATCTGAGTGAGCGCGGAGGCGTGGTCCAGGGTTCCGATCGCGTATTTTTCAAAATAAGCGACGCTCATCCCGCGCGCTTTGGCAGACTTTTCCATCTCCTGTGCGATCGCTAGCGGGAAAAGGTCATTACGCGCGAGGATGGCCACGCGACGCACGCCCGGTGCCTTGCTGCGAACGATGTCAGCGAGCGGTTCGGTGAGCGTGTCGTTGGGCGTGAAAGTGCCGAAAAGATATTTGTAGCCCTGATCGTAAACCTGCGCCGACGAAGCAGTCGCAGCAATGGTGGGCACCTGATATTTTTCGGATACGGTCGAAGCCGCCTTGGCAGCGCCCGAACCAAACGGTGAGAACAGGAAGTTGACTTTGTCCTGCGTGATCAGGCGCTCAGCGGCCTGCACTGCGCGCGGTGTATTGGACTGATAGTCGACGTAGATGATTTCAACCCGCATCCTGCGATCACCAACCCGCACGCCGCCAGCTTTGTTGGCCGCCTCGGCCCACAGGTCATAGCCTCGCTGCTGCTTGATCGCCTCAGGTGACAGCGGCCCGGTGATGGGAAGCGGCGCTCCGATGCGGATCACGTCTTGGGCCGATGCCGCAGCGGCAGCCCCCGCGAGCATAAGTGCAAAAATCGACGATCGTCCGAACAGCATGACCAATCCTCCGAATAATTTTTTATTGAATTCCTGCAGTGTAGCCGAGCCCGGCAGGTCGCGTAAGGGGCGCCCCATCAAAGCGGCTGCAGTCCTTGGTGGCCACCCTGCGCGCGCGCCATCCCCCGGACTCTGGACGCTCTATACTCGACCATCATGATCCGACATCATCAAGACGCCGATCTTCTTATTGCCGGAGCCGGTGCAGCCGGGATGATGGCCGCGCTCGTTGCGGCTCACCATGGTGCGGCGGTCGTGCTGTTGGAGCGCGACCCGGGTGGACCGTCAAACCTTTTAGTGAGTGGAGGTCTTTTCCCAGGCGCCGGAACCCGCCATCAGGCTGAACTCGGCATCCAGGACAACGCCGCCTCCTTTGTAAAGGACGCACGCGACAAGGCAGGCGGAATCGTCGACGGCCCGATCCTCGAGGCGATCGCCGAACAAACCGCGCCCGCTGTTCACTTTCTTACCGATGTAGCGGGGCTGCCCATCAAGATGCTGCCTGCAATAACAGCCCCGGGCCACAGCGTGGCTCGCCTCCACGCCACGCCGGGTGAAAGCGGGCGCGACCTGCATGCTCGCCTTCGAGCGGTGGTCGCGGCCCATTCGCGCATCCTGCAGGTCGCCGACGCTGAAGTGACGGGACTCATCACTGCGGGTTCGGGGCCGGCGGCGCAGCGCGTCACCGGAGTTCAGGCCCGCGTAGCCGGTGGTTTCCGAGACTTCAGCGCCCGGGCGGTCCTTCTCGCGACGGGCGGCTTTGCCGCCAATCGCGATCTCCTGGCCGAGCACATCCCGGCGATGCGCGATTCGCTACACATCGGCGCAGGCGCCAACGACGGCCGGGCGATCAGCCTCGGCCAGGCCCTGGGTGCCGACGTAGCGTTCATGCAGGGCTATCAGGGTCAGGGCCACGTCAACCCGCCCCAGGGCCGTACGCGATTAGGGATGACGCTGCCGCCGCAAGGCGCATTCTTGGTCAATCGCGAAGGCCGTCGTTTCGTCGCCGAAGACATCGGTCCGTCCGAACTTGCTGCCTTCGTCCTCGCGCAGCCCGGAGGCGTTGCGCTCGAAGTCTTCGATATGCGCATCCATAATTTCGCGATGTCTCAAGGGCCCTACCGCGAAGCATTTGAGGCTGGCCACATCAGGCAGGCCGACAGCGCTGCGGGGCTCGCACGACTGTTCGGCATATCCGAAGCGGCGCTCGAAGCCGCATTTGAAAGCTTCGCGCTCGCAGTGCGGACCGGACATGACCCGGAACTCGGCCGAAAGCGGTTCGGCCCCCAGCTGCAGCCGCCGTTGCTCGGGGCCTGGGTAACCGGCGCCCTGGCACACACGCAGGGAGGTCTGCGGGTGGACACGCACGCGCGGGTCGTCCGCCGGGACGGCACCGTAATCGATGGCCTTTATGCAGCCGGCGGCGCGGCAGCGTCGATATCCGGTGTCGGCGGCGCGGGGTATCTACCAGGCAACGGGCTTGCTCAGTCCTTTGGGCTCGCCATGCTTGCCGGCCGGCATGCTGCGGGCAGCAGGCGTTGACGGCTCGGCCGCCGCCACGCCAGTGACGTGACCGCGACGACTACTCAGCCCTGGCGCCCGATATCTCCACTGCTCGCTTGAATTTTGCGAGTTCGCGCCGATGGTAAGCGGCGGTCTCCGCGGGCCCGAGCCCCGACGGTGTTGCCCCCATCTTCGCGA
>CAZZKA010000003.1:0-38028 GCA_964654745.1 uncultured Bordetella sp.
GCGGCAGCGGAACGTCAGCCTGCTCCGGCGCCTCGGTCAGCCCGAGGAGATCGCTGCAGCCATCGTCTTTCTGGCAAGTGATGAGGCGAGCTTCATCACCGGGACTGTTTTGCCGGTGGAAGGTGGTTGGCTTGCGGCATGAGTCGGGTCGACCGCGCCTTGACCGGTTTCGCATGGCCCGCACGCGATGCAGCATGCAGGTTGCCTCTCGATCCACGCAACATACCTGCGCTGATTCGGGCGCGGGTAATACTTCCCCCACCCTTTCGAGGAGAGTTCACATGATTCGCAAGCTTGCCCTGGCAGCGGCCCTGTGCACCGCGGGCGTTGCCGCCCATGCGCAGACGACAACGCTTCGCATCCATTCCTTCAGCGCGCCGCAGGCGCTCGATCAGACCCGGCATCTCAACCCCTGGGCTGAAAAGGTGACCAAGGAATCGGGCGGCAAGCTCAAGGTCGAGGTCTATCCCAACATGCAGCTGGGAGGCAAACCGGCAGACCTGCCGCAGCAGCTCGAAGACGGCGTGGTGGACATCATCTGGACCGTTGCAGGCTTCACGCCGGGACGCTTCCCGGGGCTTGAGGGGGTCGAGCTGCCCTTCATGAATACCGGTCTGTCGGCCACGCAAAGTCCGGCGGTGATGGAATTTGCGCAGAAACACCTTCTCAACAACGAGTTCAAGGGCATCAAGATCATCAGCATCCACACCACCGATGCTGCGATCCTTCATTCACGCAACAAACCGTTCCGAACGCTTGATGACTGGAAGGGCCAGAAAGTGCGTGTGGCTGGCCGATTCATCGGCGAGATGGTCAAGGCCTATGGCGGCACACCTGTCGGTATCCCGCTGGGCGGTGTCTACGAGGCGCTTGAGCGCGGTCAGGTTGATGCGATGCTCATCAATTGGGCCATTACTCAGCCTTACCGCTTTTATGAGGTTACCAAGCACCATACCAATAACGCGCTGTTCCAGGGAACGCTGCTCACGCTCATGAGCCAGCGCAGCTACGACAAGCTGCCCGCCGACATGAAAAAGGTGATCGATAACAACTCCGGTATCGAATACGCGAAATACATCGGCGCAGTGTGGGATACCACGACGGGGCCTGCGGTCGAGGCGACACGCAACAATAAAAACAACGTCTTTGAATTGCCGCCCGATGAACTGGCGCGTTGGAAAAAGGCGGCTGAGCCGGTCTATCAGGTGTGGATCGGAGAAATGAACAAGCTCGGGCGTAACGGCCAGCAGATGTTCGATGATCTGAAGACGATCACGGCCAAGTACGGCCGCAAGTAGTCAACCATCAGAGCTACGAGCGTGCAACACGACGACACTCAACCGACGGCCTACCGGCTGGCCCGGCAGGCCGCCATCGCCGGCGGCCT
The DNA here is from genome assembly GCA_964654745.1 of uncultured Bordetella sp. Lineage (GTDB taxonomy): Bacteria > Pseudomonadota > Gammaproteobacteria > Burkholderiales > Burkholderiaceae_E > SYIM01. The sequence goes on from CAZZKA010000003.1 coordinate 1,388, forward strand.
GCTGCTGATGGTCGCGATGATCACGACCGTCGCCTCGGTGCTCTCCAACAGCCTCTTCGGCAAACCCATTCTGGGCGATACCGAAATCGTCGAGGCACTGATGGGCGCAGCTGTCGCCGCGTTTCTCCCCTGGTGTCAGGTACGGGGAGCGAACGTGATTGTCGACTTCTTCACGATGCGTCTTTCGCCGCGCGCCACGAGCGCGCTCGACTCGCTGGCCTATGTCGTGTTTGCGGTGGTTGCCGCCGTGCTCACCTGGCGCCTCGTCGACGGCACGATCACCCAGTTCGAGCGTGAGCGCGTATCCATGTTCCTGAAAATTCCGATGTGGTGGAGCTATGGACTGGCTTCGATCGCCTGCGTGCTGTGGGTATGGGTCTGTGTGCAGACCGCCTGGGACCGTGCACGGTTTGCGATGACGCGCCATGGATAAATTTCAGATCGGGCTCTGGATGTTTATGGGGGCGCTGCTTCTCATCGGGCTGCGTCTGCCGGTGGCGGCCGCGATGCTGCTCGCCGGTGGTCTGGGTTATGCGGCGATCAATGGCTGGACACCGCTTCTGGCAAGTCTCAAATCGATGACCCACAGCAAGCTGTCGAATTACACGCTGTCGGTGATCCCGCTTTTCCTTTTGATGGGTGAATTTGCGGGCAAGGGCGGCCTGTCGGCTGCGCTCTATCGCGCGGGGCGGGCCTGGTTCGGTCACTGGCGGGGAGGGCTTGCGATTGCCACCATCGGTGGTTGCGCGGCGTTCGGTGCCATCTGTGGTTCCTCGCTGGCCACGGCCGCAACCATGTCGCAGGTCGCGCTTCCCGAGATGAAAAAGCTCGGTTACTCCAACCGTCTCACGACCGGTGTGCTCGCCGCAGGTGGAACGCTCGGCATCCTTATCCCTCCGTCCATCATACTGGTGATCTACGCGGTCTTCGTTGAACAGTCGATCGGCGCGCTCTTTGTTGCCGCGATCATTCCCGGCCTGATTGCCGCCGTCCAGTACATGGTGGTGGTCAATATTTATGTTCGACTCTATCCCGATGCAGCGCCGCAATTGCCTAAGGCCTCTTCGCGCGAGCGTTGGGAGGCGACCCGTCACGTCTGGCCTTCGGGCTTGACTTTTCTGATCGTGATCGTGGGGATCTATCGGGGCTGGTTCTCGCCGACCGAGGCCGCAGCAATTGGGGCAGCTGTCGTCGGACTGCTTGCCGTGGTTCACGGGGGAATGCGCTGGAAGGATTTCATCGATTCGCTTTTGTCGACCGCTGAGACCACCGCGCTGATGTTTCTGATTTTGTTGGGTGCTGAGCTTTTCTCGGCGGCGCTCGCGCTTTCGCAGATGCCCACCGATCTGTCGCGCAAGGTTGTGGCGCTTGATATGTCGCCTTTTGTCGTGATGATGGTGATCGTCGCGATCTACCTGTTCCTGGGTTGTTTCATGGAGTCGATGGCCATGGTGCTGCTCACGCTCCCGGTTTTCGTACCGGTCCTGCTTGGGCTCGACTTCGGAATGAGTCAGGCCGCTGTGCTGGTCTGGTTCGGGATTCTGGTGCTGGTAAGCGTCGAGGTGGGCATGATCAGCCCGCCCTTTGGGCTCAATCTGTTTCTCATCAACGCCATGGCCAAGGATGTGCCGATGGGGGACACCTATCGCGGAGTCCTGGGCTTTTGCGTGATGGACATCATCCGGCTCGCAGCGCTGATTGCCTTTCCGGCGCTATCGCTCTGGCTACCCGGGTTGCGTTAGTCAGCCTTTGCGTCGCGCGCAAACACCAGCGGAAACTCGGGTGTGTCGTAGCGTCTGAGGGCGTCGTAGTGCAGTGCGATATCGTCCATGAACAGACTGCGCGTGATCGCATGGACCACGCGGGGCACGGCGAACTTCATCGCATTGATCGATGAGCCGCTGGGGCCAAAACTCATCGTGGTTCCAAAATCCATGAGATGGATGTTGCGCAGAAACTCCGCCTTGCCCGGTTCGCGTGGCTCGAGTTCCTGACCGGGCCCCAGATAGGGATAGGTGGCAAGACGCGGGTTGAGTTCGCCGGCGGGCGGCGTGTAGCGATCCGCCCAGCTGGCGATTTCCGAGGCCCATTGTCCGAGTTCGGGACGCTCGCGGGCATCGAGATCAAAGCCCGTCCCGGTGATAAGAAAGTCCGCCTGGTGCGCGCCCTTAGGCGTTTCGATCCGGACGTGGTCACCGAGCTCGCTCACTGCATCCCAGGGGCTGCCCGTGTGCAGATCGAAATTGGGGTGTCGCGTGACCCGGTTCCATGTCTCGACGGGCAGCGCCTCGCGCACCGACAGCAGGTAGTTCATGAAGCGCCAGCGCGTGGCGTCGTCTGCGCTGCCGATATGCCGCAGGAAGCCGGGAAATGAAATTGCTTTGTAGGGCTGCACGCGCTGCAACGCTTGGCGCCGGCAAAAAAGCGCTACATGCGCAGCGCCCGCCTCGAGCGCGGTTGCGGCATTGTCAAAGGCCGACGCTCCGGCACCGAGCACGGCCACGCGCTTACCCCGCAGGGCGGTGAAATCAATGGGATCGGCGGTATGGGCTCGCCGATGGGCGGGCAGCGCCGCTACATGCTCAGGCATCCACCACCGACCCGAGGAGGCGATACCCATGGCGAGGACCACCTTGCGGGCATAAAGGGATCGTCCGTGGCCCTTTGCGTCGGTGATGCGGGCTGCGATCAGGGCACCCTCAGGCTCAAGCGAAACCAGTCGGGTGTGGTTAAGCACCGGCAACTGCAAAACATCGCGCACCCAGAGCAAGTACTCGTGCCACTGCTCTTTCGGGATCTTGTTGAGCGCAGTGAAGCGCTCAGCGCCGAACTGGGCTTCAAACCAGGACTGGAAGGTGAGTGAGGGTAATGCGAGATCGGGCCCGGTGACGGTCTTCCACGTTCGAAGCGTTTGCATGCGCGCGAAGGTATTCCACGGGCCTTCGGCGCCGCGCGCTGCCGCATCAATCAGCTGAATGTTGTCGACCCGCTCGCGCAGCAGCTGCGCGGCGATCGCCTGTCCGCACTGTCCGGCCCCGACGATCAGAACATCGAGCGCGCGGGTGCCGTCAGGCGCTGTCTGCTCCGGTATCCAGCGCGGTTCAGGATATTTGATGAGGTCGAGATCGCGGGCGACCCGGGCGTTCAGCGCGGAGAGACCGATTGGGGGCAGGTCAGGATTCTGGGGAGCGTTCATTCGCAGACTATAAACGCTGCGGCCTCCGTCCGCCCGGGCCGGCTCGGTTCGATTGTGCTGCCGGCTAACGGGCAGTTGGTCCGTTCGCGCCGGCCACTAACGCTGCGCGCTTGCGTTTGGCCAGAATCCAGGCCGAATGAAAACCAGTCAGCAGCATGATGGGCCAGAGGAAGGTGCATACCGCCGCCCAGAAAAGACGCGCGGACCACTGCGTGCCAACCGCCGCTTCGGAACGGCTCGGACCCTCGCTGAACAGGTGTCGGTTGGGAAACGAGACCAAGCCAAAGCTGGCGCCGATGAGAAGGAAAGTCATGATGTAAAGATTCACCGCTCACCTCTGTCGGGGCAATTCACGGCGGGCTTAGCCGCCCGGCTCCATGCTGTAATGGATAGTTTACATAACAATCTGTCAATCGTCGTTTAACCCGTTGAGAAACAAGGGCTTAGACTTGATGCGCGGGGCTGGGCAACCCGTCCGGGGCGGCTATCCGCTCTAGGCCGGCCCTCTCCTCCGGGGTAGGTGTTTAGGCTACACTCGCTCGATGTCCCTTAACGATCTCCTGGCGCGGCTCTCCGCGCACGTCGGGGCGCCTCTGGCGGTTGATGACTCCGGCGAGTGCGTACTTGAGTTTTCCGACGAGCGCATCCTCGGCATCTCCCTGCTCGACAGCGAGACGGTCGCCATGCGGGTCGAGCTGGTCAACGTCCGCGACTTTGAAGACCCCGTAAAACGGTGCGCGCTCCTCCAACAGGCGATGTCGATCAACTATCGCGAGCCACGTTCTGGGATCTGGCTCGGATGGTGCGAACTGTCGAATTTCATTGCGGCGCTCAGCCTGTTCGAACTCACCGATGACCCGGAACGATTCGTCGACGCGGTCGGTCATCTCTTGGGCGAGGCGCTGGTGCTTCGGACGACCTTGCTCAAGTGCCTGGAGACGGTGCCCGAACTGAGGGAGCAGGCGAGAGTGGAGTCCGAACTCGCGATTTCAGCCGTGCGCGGCGGAATGCTGCATCTTAGAGCCTGATACCTGCGCCCGAACGGGCCCACGCGCTGAATCCCGGGGGGAAAGTCCATGAAGCTCAAGTTCGGCGATTTCTTCGGTAAGACCAGGCATCTTGGCAACGACGATATCGGGTTTCGCGCGGCGAAGACCCGGGAAAATCAAACGCTGCTGAAAGCCTTCAAATCGTCCGGCCACGAGGCGCGAGCCGTGTCCGGACGGCCTGGCCTGGGGATCGTTCGAGGTGGAGCAGCGGGTCGCTTCGAGGCGAGCAGCTTCAGGAAGCTTCATAGCCGGCGGTCCGAAGGGGTAGGCGATCGCTCTTCGGCGCCAGGACCGATCGATGCCGAGCATCGCGCCAATCAGTACGGTGCCCTGAGCGAGGCGGGCGGCGCTGCGGTAGCGGTCGCGGCCGAAATGGCCGGCCAGCCGCTCGAAGCCGCTGTCGACCATGAGGTCGCCGCCAGGCAGGACGCTCTCAGGCAGGCTGAAGAAAAATTCGCTCAAGCCTGGTCGCTATGCAAGCCCGCGATGGGCCAGTGGTCGGCGGACATCGTCGCTACTCAGAGCGTCTCGAAGCGCGCGCAGCTCAAGATTCCTGCGGACAGGGCTTTGGCCGCTGCGGCCAAAGCCGTTGAAGAGATGGCGGCGGCGGGGGCACCGCCCGCCAAGGTCGCCGCGGCGAGAAAGGAAATCGCGGAGTTCGGCGTGCAACTCGCACTGGGTATTCCGAATGCCGCACTTGACCGGGGGGGCGATCAGTCGATCAGCCTGCGTACCATGTTGGAGGGCCTGGCCAACGAGATTTGTCTTGTCGCCGATCAGGCAAGGACGGCCCAGCTACCCGACGAACTCGCGAACAATCTGATCCCGTCGCTCTGCGCCCGGTTGGCTTCGGGTTTCGCCGCTGAGCATGCGGCGACCGGAGAGCCCTCGCGGATCGGCATGGCTTTCGAGGCGATGCACGCAACGGCGAGCGCGATACTTCTCGCGTCGAGCCCGCCGCGAGAAGCCAACGGTCTGCCTTTGCTTGGGCGGTCAGATCCCGCCCTCAGACCTGTGCTCGTCGCTATGCGGGAGTCCGCTCTCACCCGGTTCCTTTTTGAAGCCAGACAGGTGCAGGCCCAAAACCTCAATCTGTCCGAGTCGGTGCGCGACGAACTCAACGACGAATCCTCTGCGCGATCGATCGCTACGCGGATCGTTGCCCGCGAACAAGATGCGATGGTGGCTCGGCAGCAGTTGATGAATGCCCTGCGACTCGAGAAGCTTGACATCGGCGTCGATCTTAACAATATCAAGATTGACGCTGCTCTGGTCCAAGGACTGCGCAAGCAATTTAAAGGCGACGCCGAAAAAGTGGGCCTGGTGCTTGCCGCCTGCTACTCGCTTGAGCGTTCCGAATCTGCCCAGGGGGGTGATGAGGGAGCAGATGATTTCAAAGCCTATCGCGAGGCTGTCGACTTTGCGATTCATACCGCCGATACGAAACTGACCGCCGCCCGCGATTCGCAGGATCAGATCAGGAGCCGAGAGCAGGTCGCTAAACTGGGCCACGCACTGGAAAATATTCAAAGTTTTTACGGCAAACTCCTGGCGGGCAAGCCAGAAGCACAACAGAAGCACATTCTTGCGGAGGCTCTGAGGAACGACCTGGATCTCTCCACAAAGCCCGGGGCTCCCGGCCATCGGCAGGCGTCCGACGTGGTGGCGCAGATGCCTCATGTTTTGGAGGCAATCGGCATCAAGGCCGACGACTTCGAGCAACGGGTCCGGGACGAGCCTGACAAGCTTGCCGGCGAGATCCTCAATGCTGCCCTGGAGACCAAGATCCAAAAAAGCCGGCTGGAGGCAGATCCGAGCAGCGGCATCCCGAGCTTCAAGAGGCTTGTCAAAGATATCGCCCACCTTCATAGCGTCAAGGAGGCGCTCGCCACAACCGAAACAAGGCGTAACGACCTCAAGGCAATGGCTGAAGCGCTGAAGAGCGAAATTGGCGAATTGACTATCCGACAGGGCGCTCGCTCGTCCCCGGCGCTGCAGGCGCTCATCCAATCGAAACAAAAGGACTTGCAGGCGATCGAGCGGCGAATCGATCACCTCAATGATGACGGTCTGGTCGGCGGGCTCAGTCAGGCTGAGTTAGCGCATATCGGTTTGACCTCCGAGCGCGACCAGAAGGCCATGCTGGCTCAGGTCGAGAAGTTCGCGCGCATGGGTCTTTGGGGGGCGGCGCAGGCGGGTAGTGCGGTCAAGACCATCAATCAGGTCGCCAAGGTCCTCCATTCGGGGCTCAACGAAGAAGACGCGACGCGGCGCTCGAACGAGGCGCTGGCTTCTGCCCTGGAACTGACCCTGCTCGGAAAGTCCGCAGATCTCGATTTCGCGGAATCAAAGCCCGCCGACGGACAGATCGTAACCGTGGTTGAAAACGCGCTGCCAGGCGTCGCGGAGCCGGACGATTCGCTCACGCAGAGCAGAGATCAACTGGCCTCCCTGAAGTCAGCCCATGAAGAGCTGGTTTCCAACCCTACGGTCCCGCGTGGCGGCGGGCCCTCCATCATAGACAGGCATGCGATTGACTACAGTGAGAGGGTGCTCGCTCTGCAAGACCAGTTGACGCGGCTTGAGGCCCTGGGAAGAAAAGAAGAGGAGGCGCGTGGCGTGATCACCGCGCACAACGCGCGCGAGGGTGCCAAGCAGCTGAGTCTAAAGAGACCCGAGGGATTACAGGCGAGTCTTGCCCTTGTCCGAGCAGAAACCCTTCTAAAGGAGCTTGACTCCATTCAACAGAAATATTTCAGGGTCAAGGAGAATTCTTATCCGCAAACGGTCAGGGACAATTTGCGCAGGATCAACACCGAGCTCGCCGCCGTGGTCCGTGATATCAGGGGCTTTGATGCAGACGCCTTCAAGATTGCAGGTCTGTTCAAGCGCGGTGGCATTCAGACTATCGAAGACCTTAAAAGGATCGTTGGGCCCAAAGCGGGCGTCGAAGCGAAAAACGCTCTGCTCGAGACTGCAAACGCAATAATCTTCCTCCGCAAGGGCGAGATCGCAAGCAGAAATCAGATAGAACAGGCGAGTGCAGCAATCGTCAAGAAGATGGACGAGATCATCGCTCAACGCGCTCAGATCCTGGGCCCGGAGAAGCACGCCAGGGTTCGTGACCTGATCCGTGCGGCAGTCCTCAAACAAAAAACCGAGTCAGGGCTGACAATAGAGGGATTCAAGCCTGCTGATCACTCACTCGCAATAATCGAACAGCTCGCAAAATGGGGGTTGGACACGGACCGATTCAAGCCAGAAATCGACCATCAGCTGAGCGAGAGTTTCGGCGTGGCTGAGCTTTCCCTATGGGCCAAACAGGCTGAGATAAAGCCTGAAACGATGCTGAGACCCCAAGTCGAGGCTCAGCCGGACGAGCGCAAGCGCAGCGAACAGGAAGCGATCCGCAAGGTTGACGGGCTGCAGCCCGGTTCAGTGCTCAAGTTTTACGGCGGAAGAAAAATTGAGGCCGAGGTATCTGTGCCTGTTGCGGGCACTGGCTTCACGAACCTGTCGGTTGGCGGCAAGCTCGAGCACTCGCGCGTGAGTAATCTCGAGATTGAGCGAGGCCGTGGCGACTTCACGCTCACGATTCGTCAGGGGTTTGAGGCTGTCGCGGGAGTCGATGCGACCGTGACGCTCGGGAAGGTGTTTGGTTCAGGTCTACGAGGCAAACTGGCCGTCGAAGGCACGGGCGGCAGCGTCGACGGTTATCGGCTGAAATTCAACTTTGATGCCGACAGCCCAGACGGCGCGCAGCGGCTAAAGGCCGTGATGACCAAGATCCTTGCGGGTGAGCCGCTCACCGCCGATGATCTGCGCAGTGCGGACGATATCGCGCCCTCGTATGAAAGGAAGGGCCTCGTTAAAGGGACAGCGACGGTGTCGAACAAACCCAAGGCGCTCCAGAGCCAAAACTGGGGGGGGGACAGTGCCTCGAACACCGACTCCTTGGGCATCGACGTTGGCGGATTTGTTCAGTTTCGGGTTGGAGCATCTGCGGAGGCGGGCAAGGAGTGGGGCGCAGAAAACAATACCAACGAAGAGGCCTACGCGGATGCTTTTGAAACGACTCTGCAAGCCTTTGCCGGCGTCACGCTGCGCTCCGATATGACTCTGCAGGCCACCGGCTCAGCGGAGAATCCCGAAAACGACGAGGATATTGCCGACAACGCCTTTGGGCAGACCGTTGATCTGGTCGCAGCCACCAAGATAAAAATCAAGCGAAGCGGGACCTATGACCGGGATGGAAATCTCGACGAAGCCGGTATGTCGCGCGAGGTTCGCGGTGGATCGATCGCCGGCCCGCTGCTGGCGAGGACGGTCGCCGGGGAGGGCTTTCGTACTTTCATCGATGCGCCGGAGAATACGGACAAGAAAGCCGCCTTTGAAGACGCGCTCAAGATGATCAAAGGTGCGGATATCCTCCGTTTCAAATACCGGATGAAAGCCGACACCAGGGAAGCGGTGAGCGGACTGATTCGTGAAGCCCGTTCTTTTGAAGAGCGTGCGCTTTCCGGGCCCTCTGCGGACCGCAAGCGCCTGCTCGCTGAGGCCTATGCGCGACGCGAGGCTGCCGACAAACTGGTCGGCAACAACAGCAGCTATGAGCCGGATAAGATTCAGGTCATTCCGTTCAAGCAAAACATCGCGTCGTGGATGTTTCCCGTTTTTCAACCCTTCGTGAGAGTGGGAACTTTCCGGGAAGAACAGAAACTGTATACCGCCTATGAGATCAAGCTCTAGCCTGGGAGGAGGACGAGCATGAACCATTCATACCTGGGATCGGTGAATTTTGTGCGGCGGGTGGCGTTCGCGTTCTGCGTGCTTATCACCGGGGCCGCAGCCTGGGCGCAGGACTATCCGTCCCGCCCGATCAAGCTGGTGATCCCCACCGCTGCCGGTGGTGGCTTTGACATCCTTGGGCGCTATGTTGCCCAGCGTCTGACCGAAGACCACAAGCTCAACATCGTCGTAGAAAACCGTACCGGCGCGGGTACAGTCGTAGGGACCGAGTATGTAGCCAAGTCCGCCCCCGATGGCTATACCCTGATGCTGGGCGGCGTGAGCAATATCGCGCTCAATCCGGCGATGTTTCGAAAACTGCCCTACGACGCATCGCGAGACTTTGTCGCGGTGGGATTTCTGGCGACGTTCCCCACGGTGCTCGTCACGCCGCCGGATTTTCCTGCGTCATCGATCAAAGAATTTGTGAGCGTCGTAAGGGCCAACCCGGGTAAATACAATTTTGCATCCGCCGGCGTCGGGACGGGTCAGCATGTATGGGGCGCGATTCTGTTGAAACAACTCAATCTCGATATGCCCATGGTGCAATACAAAGGCGCAGCGCCTGCGCATCTGGACCTGCTGGCCGGCCGCACGCATGCGATGCTCGATAACGTGTCCGCAGTCCGGCAGCACATCGCATCGGGCCGGCTCAAGGCACTTGCGGTCAGCACTCGCGAGCGGTCCGCGCAGTTGCCGGATGTGCCAAGCGTCATCGAATCGGGAGTAGCCGATTTTGAAGCGGGAAGTTGGATGGCGATGTTCGCGCCCGCTGCCACGCCAGCGCCTGTAGTGGACAAATTACGGACGCTGCTTGATCCGCTGGTCAGGTCGAAAGAGTTCTCAGCGAGGATCGAGTCAACGGGTGGTGTCGCGATGCCCATTGCCGGCGACCGACAAAATGCTTTTATGTTTGCCGAAATCGAGCGCTGGGACAGGCTGATCAAGCAAGCTGGTATTCAAATCGACTGAGGACACCGACGTGCAATCCATCTCCGGCCCTACCTTCAGCCATTGCGGGATTTTCGTGACCGATCTTGATCGGATGCTCGGTTTCTACACCAGCTATCTCGGGTTCGTAGTCACCGACCGCGGCCGTGTCGCGGGCGCCGAGTTCGCATTTCTCACCCGCGATCCCCGCGAACATCATCAGATTGTGATGTCAACCGGGCGGGTCAAGGGCGGACAGAATACCGTGCAACAACTGTCCTTCCGGGTCGAGAGCCTCGGCTATCTGCGCAGACTCTATGCGCGGGTGCGTACCGCGGGCGATCTGGTGACGCTGGAGGGGCCAGCGCTCGGCCCGATGTCGCACACCGTCGCGCTGTCGGTCTATTTCGGCGATCCCGACGGCAACCGGGTCGAGTTATTTGTCGACTCGCCCTGGTACATCACCCAACCGACCCGCGAGCCGCTCGACCTGACCTTACCCGATGACGAATTATGGTCGGGGATCGAGGCGTTCGCGCGCAAACAGCCGGGCTTTCGCTTGCGCTCCGATTGGTCTGCTGAACTCGCCCGAAAAATCGCGGCTGCCGAGCCCGTGAATTGATCAGGTCTTTGCGGTAAAGCCTCGGATCATCCCGATCCGGTCTTTTGCGCCGGTCATCAGGAATGACAGCTCGGTGCCGGCAAGCACAAACTGCACGCCCATGTTGATGTATTTCTGCATGAGCTCGGCACTGTAGACGCCGCCCATGCCTGCGAATTTTCCGTGACGCTTGCAGGCTGAGACGACGCTAGCATAGGCGTGCTCGACTTTGGCGTCGCCGAACTGTCCGGGTATTCCCAACTCCGCGCAGAGATCGTTAGTTCCGATGAAAAGCACGTCAATACCCGGAACGGCAGCGATGGCCTCGCTTTGTGCGATGCCTTGGGCCGACTCGATCATCGCAACGACCAGGGTTTCCTGATTGACGAGCGCCATAGTCTGCGCGACCGGAAGCGCTGCATGATTCAACTGCGGTTGCGGGCCGCCTATCGAGCGATGGCCCTCAGGAGGGAAGTGGGTCAGACCAGCGATCGCCTCAGCCTGAGCGCCGTCATCCACATGCGGAAAGACGATGCCCTGAGCGCCGTTGTCGAGCGCGCGGGTCGCATGGTGATGCTCAAAGCCCGGTACACGAACAACAGGCGTGATACCGAATCCGAGCGAGGCCACCGATATCTGGGCCGCCGTCTCGATATTCATCGCGCTGTGTTCGCAGTCGATGAACAACCAGTCAAACCCACATGCTGCACCGACCTGCGCGATGTCGACGGTGCGCGAGTGGCGCAGGCCGAGGCCCAGTGCGATGCCGCCGTCTTGCATGAGCCGTTTGGTACGGTTGGGGATGATCATTATGGAGCCTCGTTGTCGGGAGAGATCAGGCGCTTGATTTGCTATCGAGGCGTGTCGCCGGCCAGCGTTATGCGATGAAGGATACGCCGGAAGCCGTGATAGTCGTTGACGGGGTTGTGCTGCGCGCACCGGTTATCCCAAAAGGCCAATGATCCTGGGCGCCACTGAAAGCGACAGGTGAATTCAGGCCTGACCTGGTGCTGAAAAAGGAAATCGAGGAGCGGCGCGCTTTCCTGCTCGGTAAGCCCCTCTATCCCAGCGGTATGCGCAACGTTGACGAATAACGCCTTGCGCGACGTTTCGGGGTGGGTGCGGGCGATCGGGTGGGTGGCCTTAAGCGGCGCCGACTCCGAGGATTTGGCATCGGTTTTCAACCGGTCTTCGCGCGTTTTGGATACATCGGCTTTTGCCGAGCTGCTGATGCCCTTCAGATTTTTGAGCATGCTCCGCAGCGTTTCGGAAAGGGTCTCCCAGGCGAGATACTGGTTGGCGAAAAGCGTATCGCCACCAAAAGGCGGTAGCACCTGTGCGTACAGCATCGAGCCCATCGGGGGCTGAGCGAGATAGGTTGTGTCGGAATGCCAGATTCCGCCAAAGTTATGGCGCTCGTGTTCGAGTTTCTTGACCTCGATGACCTTCGGGTAGCCATCAAGGCCTCGGACGAAGGGATACTCGATCGGCTCACCCATCGCTTCGGCAAAGGACATGAACTGCGCCGTCGTGAGGGACTGGTCGCGAAAAAACACGACCAGATGCTCGAGGAATACGGCACGAATCTCCTGTGCGAGCGAGGTTGAAAGGTCTTTTGCAAGGTCGACACCCAGAATTTCCGCACCGAGGGCGCCCGAGCTTTTGACGATTTTCATGACGAAAAATCTTTTGTATTTATTACAGTGGTAAGGGGTGATACCAGGCGTGAAGACCGTTTCCTGGGGTGCTGTCAGTCGTGCTACATTGAAACGGTGAAATCAATCTGATCGGTTTCGTAAAGGTGACTCCCGTGCTCAAAACTCTTTCTCGACTGGCCATTTGGATGGTTGCCGCCTTCGCCGCCTGGCCTGCATCGGCGCAGGAGTTTCCCGTCAAGCCGGTACGCATTCTTGTGCCTCAGACCCCGGGCGGCGCCTCTGACGCGCTGGCTCGTATTATCGGGCAAAAGCTGAGCGAAAAATGGGGCCAGCCTGTTGTCGTGGAAAACCGCGCGGGAGCGGGTGGCAACGTCGGTATGGAGGTGGTCGCGCAGTCGCCGGCAGACGGCTATATGCTTCTGATGAGTTATGCCGGCTCGCATGCGATCAACCCTGCGCTCTACAAACGTCTTGCCTTCGATCCAGTAAAGGATTTCGCGCCGGTGGCTACGCTTGCAACGCTTCCGTTTGTCCTGGTGGCCCGCCCGGATGCCAACTTCAAAAGCGTGGCTGATCTGATCGATCAGGCCGGCAAAGCCAATCTTACTTTTGGTTCCGCAGGCAATGGTTCGGTGAACCATCTGCTTGGCGTCATGTTTGCGATGCATACTCAAACCAAATTGACGCATGTTCCCTACAAGGGAGCCGCACCCGCGATGCAGGACCTGATGGGGGGGCAGATCAATATTGTCTTCACCAGTCTTCCGTCGGTGGCGGGATTACTACGCGCTGGTCAATTAAAAGCTTTGGCGGTTACCAGTCGCGAGCGCTCTGCGACGTTTCCCCAGATCCCGACTCTTGCCGAGTCGGGTCTAAAGCAGTTTGATGTCGCGCCGTGGTTTGGTCTGTTTGCGCAGGGCGCCACGCCGGATGGCGTGATTAATAAAATCAACCGCGACGTCAACGAGTTGCTCGCAAATCGTGAAGTCATGGAAAAATTTGCCTCGCAGGGAGCGGTCCCGCTTGCGCGCAGCCCTGCACAGTTTGCGGAAATGCTGCGTTCGGACCTGCGTACCTGGGCGGAGGTCGTCAAGACTTCTGGCGCCCAGATCGACTGACTGGAAACGACGGCGTCGCGGGCTTTTACCCAGCCCAGTTGAGAGACGGGCGGGCCACCGGACAGACCGACTCGAATGCCCGGGCCACCCTCAGCACCGTGGCGTCATCAAACATCCTTCCAACGAACTGAATTCCAAGCGGAAGGCCGTATCGCGATAGTCCGCATGGAACTGTGATCGCCGGTTGCTGGGTCAGATTGAACGGGTAACTGAAGGGAGTCCACCCCAGCATCACCTCTGAACTCATCGGGGCCTGCCCCGGCGGGCGGGAGTCGAAGGCCGGGATTGCAACCGATGGTGTGACCAGGATGTCCCACTGCTGCATGAACTGCCGCATATGCGATCCCAGGACGCCGCGCTGCATGCTGAGTGAATGTGCCTGTTCGATACTGATCGTCTGGCCGATGCGGGCTTGCTCAGCAAAATCGGGGTCTGTCCGTGCGCGCTGTGATTCTGTAAGACCTCGCCATAGCGCTGCGGATCCGGCAAACCAGAGCCCCGTGGTGATCGGCAGCGGATCCTCAAAGCCAGGGTCGACCGCTTCAACATATGCGCCGAGGTCGGCCAGCAGCTTTACGCCACGATCAACGGCTTCGGCCACATCGGGATCAATGTTTCGCGCATAGCCGAGCGTTGGGGAATACGCCACTCGAAGTCCTCGGATGCCCTGGCTCAGTCCGATCCGGTAGTCCCGGGGGTCTGGCGGCAGCGAAGTCCAATCGCGCGCATCGGGTTGGGCCATGACGGTCAGCATCAGAGCCGCATCTTCGACTGACATCGTGTGTGGGCCGAGATGCGCGACCGTACCGAAGGGGGACAACGGATAGGCCGGCACGCGCCCAAAGCTGGGCTTGAGCCCGACGTTGCCGCAGAAGGCGGCAGGAATTCTGACGCTGCCTGCGCCGTCAGTGCCGACGCCCAGGGGGCCCAGTCCCGCGGCTACGGCGGCAGCCGCCCCACCCGAGGAGCCACCCGGAGATTTAGAGAGATCCCAGGGATTGAGCGTGGCACCGCTTCTTGGCGAGTTGGTCTCGCCCTTGCAGCCGAATTCAGGGGTGGTCGTCTTGCCAAGCAGCACGGCGCCCGCTTCGCGCAGGCGAGCTGTGACCGGTGCGTCGGTATCCCAGACCTGATCGGTATCGATGGCCCAGCTGCCGCGCAGGGTCGGCCAGCCCTTGGTGAGGACAAGATCTTTGATGGTCGTGGGAATTCCCTCAAGCGCGCGGACCGGCGCGCCTTCGCGTCGATGGGCCTGCCAGGCTTGCTCGCTCGCCTGCGCCTGTCGTAAGGCAGACGCCTCATCGAGCAGAGCGAAGGCGTTCAGCCTGGGATTAAGCCGAGCAATGCGGGCAAGAACCGCGCGGGTCAGTTCAACTGGCGACAAGGCTCCGGATCGGAATGATTGAAGACATTCCACTGCGGTCAATTCACAAGGATCGGATTTGCGTGTCGGCATAGTCGCTTCCTTTCGATGCTAAGGACGAGTGCGTGTCGTCGCGGGCAAATGCTTCCAGTCAAGATCGGCCGGATCGGCGGCCATAGGTGCGATCGACTTGCAGACGAGCACATGACTTGCGATCGGGGTGAAGTCCGCCCGGAAGTGGTTGGAACTCTTCACGCCGACGATACGCATCGCCAGAGCGTCTATCCCCACCATCGCGAGCAGGACGCGATCGAGAAGTTGGGTCTTGCCGCTGACGACTGCGATCAGTACACCATCGATCTCCAGACAGGCGCTGGGGCCGAGATTGATCGGTGCGCCCGTCATCATTGGGCCAGTCAGCCGGGTCTGACCATCACTCAGCTGCCGTACGAGAAATCTTCCGGACAAAGGCGGAGGACTCATGCCCGCGTAGGTCGGGACCGAGGTGCCGATGGTGCGTTCGATCACTGCGCCCACGCCCGCCGCATGCGCGGCACGTGCAGAATCGGGATCGTAGAGAAGACCGAACGCGACAGCGCCGGGAAATGCCTTGCCCGCGCCCTGCCTGATCAGTGCGTGCAACAGACCTGTGGTGTTGCTGTCACCGCCTGCGCCCGGGTTGTCCTCCGTATCGGCAATCACGACAGGAGCGCGAGCGTTTGACGCGAGACGCAGCGCCTCGCCAACGCAGTCGCTCGCGTTCAGTACTTTGGTCCGCCATTGAGCGGGAGAGCTGGCTTTGGCAAACAGGGCGTCGGCCGCTGCCTGTACGCTGACTGCAGACCGGCCATGAGCCCATAGCACCGGCCCGCATTCAGCGAAGTCCGCAGCCGGAAACCCCATGCAAAAGCTGAGCGAGACATCGTGCTCGGACTCAAGAGCCCCGAGATACTGATAAATTGAACGGGCGGGCTCGATCCAGGTACTTTGCGCGTTGAGTGAAATCAGAAAGGGCAAGCGCCGTACCGCGGTCTCCGCCCTACGGCCAGATGCCAGCCGATCGGCGAGCAACCGCGCAGCGCGTGCACCGGTTTCAGCCATATCGACATGGGGATAGGTCCGGTACGCAACCAACGCGTCCGCGAGCGAGACCATGCGAGCCGTGACATTGGCGTGAAGATCAAGACTGGCGATCAAGGGTCGGCCCATCCCGATGACGGCGCGAACGCGAGCGAGCAGTTCGCCCTCCGCGTCATCAACGTGCTCGGCGACGGCCGCACCGTGCAGATCCAGATAGACCGCATCCAGTCCGTGCGCGAGTGCTGCCTGGAGATCTTCGACCAGATCAGCGCTGATTCGCTCGAAGGCTTCGCGTGTAACGTGGGCAGAGGGCGAGGCACCTGCCCAGTTTGACGGGACGATCTCCCAGTTCGCCTCGCGCGCGGCCCGGGCGAAGCCGGCGATGGGGATATTCACATCCTTGAGCGTCGCCAGCATCGCGGCGCCACGCTGGTAGGGTGGGAAACCATCGCCGCGGTTGAATGCAGCCCAGTCGGCCGGGCTGGGCGCAAACGTATTGGTCTCGTGCTGGAAGCCTGCTACAAGTATTCGCATGGGGTGTCGTCTATCAGGATGGGTCGGCGGGGAGGCTCGGGTCGGGCGCTGGCAATGGATCCGGCGCGCAGCAACGTACTCAACGCGTCGGGTCGAGGCCCCCGGGTGCGCTTGCAAACAGGTGTCGGGAGTAGGGGTGTGTCGGTGCTGCATAAAGCGCGTGGGTCGGCCCCTCCTCGACGATTCGGCCGTGCTGCATCACGAGCACCCGGTCGCAAAGCTGCGCTGCGACCCGCAGATCGTGTGTGATGAAGAGCAGGCCCAGCCCGAGTTCCGACTGAATGTCGCGCAGCAGGCTGAGGATCTGGGCCTGGACCGAGACATCGAGTGCAGAAACAGCCTCATCCGCGACAAGGACGTCGGGGCGGCAGGCGAGCGCGCGGGCGATCGCGATCCGCTGTCGCTGCCCGCCGCTGAACTGGCTGGGGTAGCGCTCGAGCGATTCCACCGGCAACTGGACCCTGTTCATCAGGTCGCGGGCAAGCCTTAGAGCCGCGTCGCGTGAGGTGCCGAAATTGACGGCACCTTCGACGATCGACTGACCGACGGTGCGGCGGGGATTAAGCGATCGATTCGGGTCCTGGAAAACGATCTGGATACGATGCCTTAAGGGGCGCAGTGCTGATTCGCTCCGATAGGCGACCGAGTCACCTCCCCAGTGGATCTCGCCCTCGCTCGGCGCGATCAGGCGAATCAGACAGCGGGCGAAGGTCGATTTACCTGAACCGGACTCGCCGACGATACCGACTGTCTCGCCGCCAAGCAGGCTCAGGCTCGCATCTGCGAGGGCGATCGTGTTGCGCTGCCGGCCGAGCAGATCGCGGCTGCGATAGGTTTTGCCAAGCCGCGTTGCCGCGAGCCTTGGGGAGCCGCTCGGACGCTCGCGGGGTTTGGGTGGCGTCATGCTCGGCACTGCAGAAAGCAATACCTGGGTGTACTCGGCGCGAGGCTCCCGCAGCACCTGATCGCGCGAGCCGCATTCCACTGCCTGGCCAGAGTGCATCACCAGAACATCATCAGCGATGTCTGCGACAACGCCCATGTCGTGGGTGATGAAGAGTACGGCGCTGCCCTGATCGCGCTGCAACTCGGCGATCAGGTTGAGAATCTCTTTTTGGGTGGTAACGTCGAGCGCGGTCGTCGGCTCGTCGCAGATCAACAGTGCGGGCTTCAGGATCGCCGCCATGGCAATGACGATGCGCTGGCGCTGGCCTCCGCTCAATTGATGCGGATGACTTTGCATGATCCGGTCGCAGTCCTGGATATGTACGCGCTCCAGAATCCGGCGAATCTCCGCGATCCGCTGCGCCTGGCGCAGGTTGGTGTGCTCGCGGAGCAACTCGTCGATCTGTACCCAGCAGGGCATGACCGGATTGAGCGCTGTCATCGGCTCCTGAAAGACCATCCCCATCGCGCTACCGCGCAGAGCCCTCAGTCTGGTGGCTGACGCATCGAGCAGGGACTCGCCCTCCAGCAGGATGCTGCCGCCGACCGGTCGAAGCTCGCGCGGCAGCAGGCCCATGATCGCGGTCGCCATGACTGATTTGCCTGAGCCGGACTCCCCCACCACGCAAAGCGTTCTCCCGGGCTCGATGGCAAGAGACAGGTTTGAGACGGCATTCGGCCGGTCGCTGCCAGCGGGCAGCGCAACACTCAGATTGCGAATTTCCAACGTAGCCACGCTACCTATCGCTTCGCAAATTTGGGATCGAGGACGTCGCGCAGGCCATCGCCGAGCAAATTGAACGCGAGTACCGTGGGCACCAGGAACATCGCAGGGTATAGGACGTTGCCGGGATACTGACTGAATTGCGTCCGCCCCTCGGCCATGATATTGCCCCAGGTCGGAATCTCAGCGGGCAGACCCAACCCCAAAAAACTCAGGATCGCCTCGAGCAGTACCGCGGAGGCGGCAACGAAGGTGCCCTGCACCAGGAGCGGCGCCATCGCGTTAGGCAGAATGTGGCGAACCAGAATCACAGGCGTCGGTGTTGCGAGTGCGCGCGCCGCCTCGACAAAAGGCTCCTCACGAAGCGTGAGGACCAGTGAACGTACCAGCCGTGAGACCCGTGGAATTTCGGGAATCGCGATGGCGACGATGACGGTTGTAATACTTGCACCCAACGCGGCAACGAGGGCAATGGCAAGCAGGATCGCGGGGATCGCCATCAGGCCGTCCATCGCGCGCATGAGGATCATGTCAGCCGCCCGGAAATAGCCAGCCAGCATGCCGATCAGTGATCCGCTCAGTAGCGCGACGAGGGCGGTAAAGACCGCGACGAGCAGCGATACCCGTGCGCCGTAGACGACACGACTGTAGAGGTCTCTGCCAAAGTTGTCGCTGCCAAGCCAGAAGTGATGCGCGACCTGAGATCCGTCGATCAGTGTAAAGGTTCCCGCGTGACCAGCGTGCCGGTTGATGTTGTTGTAGTCCATCGCAGCCGGGTCGACGGTGCCGAGCAGGGGTGCGAGGCAGGCGATCACCAGTACCACCCCGAGAACGGTCGCACCGAAGCGAAATGCACCGTTCAACCAAAGGCGGTGGACAGTCGACATCAGTAGCGAATCCGAGGATCCAGGATCAGATAGCTCAGATCCACTAAAAAATTGATCACCACATAGCAGAGCGCGAAAAACATCACCAGTCCCTGAATCACCGGAAAGTCGCGGTTGAGTACGACATCGACAGTGAGTGATCCGAGACCCGGGATGGAGAAGACGGTTTCGGTAACGACCACGCCTCCGATCAGCAGAGCAATACCGATGCCGACCACCGTGACGATGGGCACGGCGGCATTACGCAACGCGTGGCGAACGATGACTGCGGTTTCCCGCAGACCCTTGGCGCGGGCGGTACGGATGTAGTCTTCGGTCAAAGCCTCCGAAACGCTTGCGCGCGTGATCCGGGCGATAAGCGCGATGTAGATGATGGACAAAGCGAGCCAGGGCAAGGCGAGATGGCTGGCCCAGGCTGCTATGCCACCTTTGCCGCCGAAAGCCGCGTACCCCTGGACGGGCAGCCAGTCTAGCCAGATCGAAAAAACATAGATGAGGACATAGCCGGTGACGAAAACCGGGACCGAAAACCCGGCAACGGATACCACCGACAGCAGTCGATCGGTCCATCCTCCCATCTTCCATGCTGCGAGCGTGCCCAGTGGGACCGCGACCGTCACGGCCAGCAGGATCGTGCCAAGCGCCAGCGATGCGGTGGGCTCGAGTCGTTGCGCAATCAGTTCGGTTACGGGCGTATTCATAAAGTAGGAATAGCCCAGATCGCCTCTGAAAATCTGGCTCATCCAGATGCCGAACTGAACTGGCAGCGAATGATCCAGCCCCAGCTTGCTGCGAATTTGCTCGATATCCGCGTTAGTGGCGGCGCTGCCTGCGATGACGGCAGCCGGGTCGCCCGGGGCCAGGCGCAGGATCAGGAACACCACGCACGAGACCACGAACAGCACTGGCACTACCGCCAGCAGGCGGCCGATGACGAACCGCAACATCGGTCAGATACCTGCTTAGCGCGCTATTTTTTTGTGATGTTCCAGAGCACCGGTACGCCGGGCGTTTCGAGCATGCCGTCTATCGTATCCCGCGCTGCAGCGGGGCTTCGGTATTGCCCGAGTGGCGCGTGAGACGCGGTCTGGAAGGCGATCGACTGGATCTCACTCGCGATTTTTTTCTTGGTGGCGATATCGTCCGCGCGGGCGAAGTCTTCTTTGAGCTTTTCGATGCGCGGCTCATCCTGCCAGCCAAACCAGCCCTTATCGCCCTTGGCGTTGAACATTGCCATCGTGAGCGGACTCGAGATGTCACCCGCTGTCCAGGCGGTTAGAAACAGGTTCCAACCGCCAGCGCTCGGCGCATCCTTTTTGGCGCGGCGTGCCACAAGCGAGGCCCAATCCATCTGCTGGAAGTCGACCTTGAACCCGGCTGCCTCGAGCTGCTGGCGGGCGACGAGCGGGATCTTGGCAATCGAAGCGAGGTCGGTCGGGCGCATCAAGACGACCGGTTCGCCCTTGTAGCCTGCCTCGGCCAGGAGCGCCTTGGCCTTGGCGATGTTGGGTGTGCCGGTGAAATCGCCGGTGTTTTCATCCGCAAAGGCCGTGCCGCAGGGGTACATGCTGCGGCAGATCCGGCCGAGTTCGGGCACACCGACCTGGGTCGCAATGTAGGCCTGCTGTCCCATGGCGAGCATCGCCGCCTGCCGGATCTTGGGATTATTGAAGGGCGGGTGAAGGTGGTTAAAGCGCATGATGAACTGCAGACCAGCAGGCGCGTAGTCGATCACCTTGATGCCCGGTGTTTTGGTGAGCGTGTAGTACTGCTCGAAGGCGGGTTGTTCGATGATGTCGATCTCCCCCGCCTTGAGGGCGTTGAATTGCGTCTGGGGGTCGCGAATGATGACCCATTCGACCCGGTCGAAGTTGATCGTACGCCCCCCCGCCATTGCGCTCGAAGGCTCGTTACGCGATCGATATTTCGGGTTGCGCACATAAACAGCCTTGACGCCTGGTTTGAACTCATCGGCCTTGAAGATGAAGGGGCCGGACCCGATGGTTTCCTTGATCTGCTCGGTTCCCGGCGTATTAGCAATACGCTCGGGCATGATGAAAGGTACGTTTGATGAGGCCTTTCCCAGCGCATCGAGCATGATGCCGCTCGGCTCTTTGAGGAAGATCTGAAAAGTCGCAGCGTCCTGCACAGCATAGCGATCGATGAACCCGTTCAGCACCGCGCCCATCGCGTCGCGCGATGCCCAGCGTTTGAGCGAGGCGATCACATCGGCGCTTGTCACTGGCTGGCCGTCGTGAAATTCCAATCCCGCGCGCAGCTTGAAGGTCCAGGTCTTTTTATCCGCAGAGACCGACCAGGTGTCGACCATCTGAGGCTTGATATTTCCCTGGGCGTCTTCGGAAAACAGCGTGTCGTAGATCATGTAGGCATGATTACGGGTGACGTAGGCTGTGGTCCAGATCGGGTCAAGCACGGCCAGATTGGCGTGGGGAACGAAGCGCAGGATCCTGTTGTCGGGCTGAGCGGAAGCGGTAAACGATCCCGCGGACAGAGCGGCGCAGAGCGCGGCAGAGGCCAGGAAGTGGCGACGGCTCATGAATGTCTCCAGTTGGTTGAGTTTTCGCTCAAGTGTACCTCGCGTCCGATTCTGCGGATACTGTCGGGTCTGCCCTGATACACGCGTCGACGCGGCACTCCGGCGCGCGCTGTCCAATCGCGCCATTGACACGGTCCGCGCCCAGCAGGTAGAACCCTCGGTAATACCGTTTTGAAAGAGGAGTTCGCCTTGACCGCCGAAACCGCCCCCGTATCAACCGGTCCAGACAAGGTTGCTCTGGTCATCGGCGCCGGTAGCGGCATGGGGGCCGCCGCTGCGAAGCGCCTGGCCGCAGACGGCTACCGACTTGCTGTGCTTACCGCCTCCGGGCGCGCCGAGGCTTTTGCGAAGGACTCCGGTGGTCTTTCGGTCAAAGGTTCCAACCAGTCCGAAGCGGATATCCGCACGCTGGTGGATCTCGCCGTCAAACGCTGGGGCCGGATCGATGTGCTTGTCAACAGCGCAGGTCATGGGCCGCGCGCGCCGATTCTGGAGATCAGCGACGCGCAGTGGCACACTGGCCTCGACGTGTATCTGCTCAATGTCGTGCGGGCCGTGCGCATCGTGGCACCGGCCATGCAGGCTCAGCGGTCGGGCGCAATCGTCAATATCTCTACAGCGTGGGCTTTTGAACCAAGTCCGATGTTTCCAACCTCTGCGGTATTTCGGGCTGGCCTCGCCGCCTACACCAAACTCGTCGCCGATTCGCTCGCGCCGGACGGGGTTCGTATCAATAATATTCTTCCGGGCTGGATCGATTCGCTGCCCCAGACCGATGAGCGGCGTGCGAGCGTCCCGATGAAGCGCTACGGACGCACCGATGAAATCGCTGCAACGGTGGCGTTTCTGGTCTCGGAGGGCGCCGCCTACATTACCGGGCAGAATCTCAGGGTCGACGGCGGCCTCATGCGCAGCGTCGGCTAGGTTTTTAGCATCGCTGCGGCCGTACCGGCAGCAAGCCAGCCCCCGCCCACGGCGCTCAACAGACCATTACCGGTGAGATAGCCCCACACTTCGTTGCCCGAGACGCCACGCGCGGCGCCGCCCGCCGCCAACAGGTTGGGCAAGGGCGAACCGTCGTCCCGAAGCACCCTGCAATGAGCATCGATATCGAGTCCGCCCTGGGTATGAAAGAGTGAACCGGTCACTTTGACGGCGTGATAGGGAGCAAGGAGGCGTCGCTTGAAGTGGCGGCCGAACTGATCGGTATGGCCGGGGAAGATGGCCTGCAAGGTCGAGGTGAGCGCCTCGGGCAGGCAGCCGATATGGGCGGCGAGTGCGTTCTCGTCTGCGAAAGTGCGCATCGCGCCGTTCTTTTCCGCTTCGACAAAATCAGGGAATTTTTGAAGGAGCGCGTGGATCGGCGCATCGAACACGTTCCAGGCGATTCCGCCCGGCTGCGCGAGCACTTCGACCGCCGCCTCGGAATAGCCGTGATTTTCGTTGTGAAAACGGCGCCCCTCAGCGTTGATCTGCACGCCGCCTTCCATCATCGCCGCCCACGTCATCAAGGCGCCCTGCGGGATGATCCAGGACCCATGGCCCTGATAGCCGCCGAGATCGGCGAGGCGTGCTCCAAGGGCTCGCCCCCAAGCGATGGCACTGCCGTCATTGCCCACGTGACCGCCAAACGTGGCCTCGGCCATCTCGGGTAACAACTCGCGCACCATCTCACGGTTACCGCCAAAGCCGTTGCAGGCGAGGATCAGGGCGTCGCACCCGACTCGCTCAACGCTGCCATCGGGTCTGGCAAATCCTACGCCGATCACGCGATCGTCTGCAGACCCGTTGACCCCCGCGCCTGGCTGTCCCGTTGATACCCAGATCTCGCGTACCAGCGCCTCGGTGAGGAGGTCGACCCCGCGCGCCGCCGCGAGCTTGCCGAGCGCTGCCAGGAGGGCTGCACCGGTGCGCTCGGGTACGCAGTGAATTCTGCGTACGCTATGGCCCGGATAAAGCCAGCCGTCAGCGATCTCGAAAACGATGCCGTGCGCTTCCAGGGCATCGATCGCCTGTCGGACCGATTCGGAGTAGGCGATCACCAAATGCGGTGCCGCCTGTCCCTTGCTCTTGGCATCGAGCTCTTTCCTGAACAGCGCCAGCGAATCAGGAATCCCAAGTGATTGTTGGAGACGGGTTTCCGCGGCTGGGATAAAGCCGGAGGAGAGCGAGGTGGAGCCGCTGGGCACCGCGTCGCGCTCCAGAACGAGGCAGTCCATGCCCTCGTCGCGTAACCTGATTGCGGCTGTCATGCCGCAGGCACCCGCTCCGACGATGACCGCCGGAAAGTGAAGGCAGTCTGAGGGCATTGCATCAGCGCGGACGATCTTTGCGGGATGGGTACTCGGCATGGGTGCAGTCCGGAGGTTGTGAAGAAACGCCCCCAGGCGAAACCCTCGTGGAAGTTGTCGGAGGGGATAGTCTTTCCTGGGCGAAGTTATTATCGCAGTGGCTGGCGGGAAGTGCTTCCAATTTTCAAGCGCCCGCGCGCGTTCGCTCTGCTTTCGGGATGGGAAAACCGATGGACTCTGCTCGCGACTACCTCGATGACCTCAGCGTTTTTGCGGCGGGGTTGAACTTTTCGGCTCTGCCCGATGAAGTTCGTGTGCATACGGCATGGGTGCTGGCGGACACGCTTGCAGCGATCGTTGCCGGCTCTGCCGAGCCCGAAGTGCGAGCCCTGGCCACTGCTCTTGTGTCCTCGGAACAGGGTGACGCAACCCTGCCTGGCCTTGCGCGACGCGCGAGCGCTGATCAAGCTGCGCTTATCAACGGCACCGCTGGCACCTTTCTCGAGATGGATGAAGGAAACCGGTTTTCGCGGGGGCATCCCTGTATCCATGTGCTGCCGGCGGTGATGGCGCTTGCCGAAAAGGACAGGCCCGACACAGAGGGTTTTCTTTCAGGGCTGGTCGTTGGCTATGAGCTCGGTTCACGGCTGGGCGCTGCTTCGCGGGTGCGTGGTGGCTTTCATCCGCACGGCACGTGGGGCACTGTGGGCGCGGCAGCGGCGTGTGCCCGGCTGTTAGACCAGTCGTCCCAAACGATGCGCGAGACGATCAATATCGCCTCCTCGCTCACGACCGCATCGTCGAAGCGCACCATGCTCGAAGGGGGGCTCGTGCGTAACGTTTATGCGGGCATGAGCAATCGGAATGGGCTCCTTGCCGTAAATTTGGCTCAATGCGGTTTCAGCGGAGAGCGGGACGGGCCGGGGACGCTGCTGGGCGTACTGATTTCCGATCATTTCGATCGTGATGCGGCGACAGCCGGTCTCGGATCCGACTGGCACATCCTGCAAAACTATTTCAAGCTTCACTCGTGTTGCCGGTACAACCACGGCACGCTCGACGCGTTGGATGCGATCGCTGTGCGCGAAGGTTTGCCCGACCCAAGTTCGATCGAGCGCATCGAGGTCGAGTCTTATCACCTTGCCGCCGAACTCAATGATCCCGCTCCCCGCAACACGCTCGCTGCAAAATTCTCAGTGCCTTTTGCTGTGGCCACCCGGATTATCAGGGGCAGCAGCGCATTATCGAGCTTCACTTGGGACGCGGTCCGCGACCCCGCCACGCTCGCGCTCGCCAAGCGTGTTTCGGTGATTGAGGATCCGACCATGACGGCGCGGCTTCCTGCCGAGCGACCGGCTCGCGTCACGCTGTTCACGCGCGACGGCGGGAAGCGGGTTGGCGAGGTGGGCATCAACCGTGGCGATGATGCAAGTCCGTACACGCCGGATGAATTGCGGCAGAAATTTTTAGACCTCACCAGCCGGGTGTGGCCTCTGTCTCATGGCAAGGCGGTGCTGGGAGCGACGTTCGATCTTTGCTCGGGTCGAAGCACTTTTACGGATTGGGTCGAACTGCTGCGCCGACCGCCTGTCGTTTGAATGCAAGATTTTTCCGGGGTAAGGTGATGAAACAGGTGCTGGTGGTCGTTCCATTCGCGATGTCGCAGGATAATCTGCTGCTGAGACAAAGCCAGCTCGCAGGCTTACGCTTTGGTCCCGATGTGGAGTTTGTTTTCAGGCCGGTCAAGGCGGGGCCTGTCAACTATTCGAGCCATCACGATTTCATTCTTGCCGATCTGGCGAATTTCGAGGCCGGCTGTCACGCCGACCAGGAGGGCTTTTCCGCGGTTTGTATCGACACGATGAGCGATTCCGGGGTCGCTGCGCTTCGCTCCGTGCTCGATATTCCAGTGTTTGGACCAGGACGGGTGTCGATGCTGAGCGCACTCATGCTCGGTGATCGCTTTTCCATCCTCACCATGGCGAGTCGTTGGAAGCCGCTCTATAAAAAAGCCCTTGATGAAATGGGGCTCCACCACAAATGCGCCTCGGTACGAGCGATAGAGATTGCGCCTGACAATCAGTCGTTGCTGTCGGGCAAGGAGGACCAGGTCTTTCCACTTCTCGAGCGGGCGGGGCGCAGGGCAATCGACGAGGATGGCGCAGAGGTGTTGATCCTGGGGTCAACCACGATGCATCAGGCCCATGCCTGGCTCGCTGAACGACTGCCGGTGCCTGTGATCAACCCCGGGCCGCTGAGTTATCAGATTGCGCTCGCGATGCTGGGCGCGGGGCTCAGCCATAGCCGGATCGGCTATCCCCGACCGATGCACCCGCGCCTCGAGATGATCGGAGCGATGCTCGATGCGGCGCGTGGCGCAGGCCGCTAGCGGCGGCGCGCTTTACATGCGGTTGGGCAGATAGGTTGCGAGGCCCGGAATAAACCAGATCACTGCGACGGCCACGACCAGCAGCAGGAAAAAAGGCAGTGAGGCGCGCGATACGTAGCCCAGATCTTTGTTCACCATGCCCTGTAGCAGAAAAAGATTCATCCCGACGGGTGGAGTGACCAGAGACATCTCAACGACCAGCACCAGGAAAATACCGAACCAGATGAGGTCGATACCCGCCGCCTTGACCGCCGGCAGGATGATGGAACTGACGATCACCACGATCGAAATCCCGTCGATAAAGCATCCAAGGATGATAAAGAGCAGCGTAAGACACGCAACCAGCATACCCGGACTGAAATTCATCGCCGTGATCCACTCAGCAAGCGCGCGCGGAATGCCGGAGTAATCCATCGCAATGCCGAGAAATGAAGCGGCGGCAAGAATGATGGAAATCATGCAGGTTGTCTTCATCGCGGCCTCGATCGACTCGCGAAACGATCGCCATGTCAGGCTGCCGCTCAGCAGAGCGAGAATAAGGCTTCCCAATACTCCCACTCCGGCGGCCTCGGTGGCCGTGGCGACTCCCGAATAGATTGAGCCAATGACTCCGACGATGAGGAGGATGATGGGAATCAGCCGAAAGGTCGCCTTAAGCTTTTCGGTGAAAGTCATGTTGATATCGTTGGCTGGAATCCTGTCCGGATGAATGAGTGCCCAGGCTGCGATGTACCCCGAAAACAGCAGCATCAACATGAGTCCGGGTAATACACCCGCGACGAACAGCTTTGGAATCGACTGCTCGGCCGCTACCCCGTAGACAATCATGATGATCGAAGGTGGGATCATCAGGCCGAGCGTACCCGAGCCAGCCAGCGATCCCACCGCCATGCTGTGGTCGTATCCGCGTTTTGCCAACTCCGGAAGCGAGATGCGGCCGATCGTTGCTGCCGTCGCGAGCGACGAACCCGAGACCGCAGCAAAGATCCCCGACCCGATCACATTCACATGAAGCAACCTACCGGGTAACCGGCCGAGCCAGGGGGCCAGTCCGTTGAACATATCTCCCGACAGCCGGGTGCGAAAAAGAATCTCGCCCATCCAGATGAAAAGTGGCAACGCTGTCAGGGTCCAGCTTGAGCTCGCACCCCAGACAGTCGTTGCAAAGACCGCCCCCGGACTCGCCGCCGAAGATAGCAAAATCCCGATGACGCCGACCAGAGCGAGGGTGAGTGCGACCCAGTAGCTCGTGGCGAGAAATGCAAACAGCAGCGCGATGAGGAGAAACGAAAGGGCGGCGGTAGTCATGTCACTCGGCCTTGACTTCCGCCTCGGTCACGTCGTAGGCGCGGTCTGGGACGCCTCTCAGGCAATGCCACAGCGCCTCGGCAAAGGCCAGGGTGAACGCGAGTAGCCCCAGCGCCATGCCGCTCTGCGGCAGCCAGAGCGGAAGAGGAATGATGCCTGGTGTCTTTTCGTCGAAGTCCCAGGACTCATAGGTCATGAAGCACACGTGCCAGGAGAGATAGAGCAAAAGTGCGACCGCGGCTGAGAGGCAGGCTGCTTCGAGATGACGCTTCCAAGGCGCCCGCAGCGCATCGCTCAAAAGTGTCACCCGAACATGCATTCGCGCGCGGAAGGTCGCGGCGAGACCGAGAAATGCTGAGGCTGACATGCAATACCCGGCGAACTCGTCCGCCGAGCGAAACGCCACGCCGATCTGTCTGCCAAGCACATTGGCGAGAACGAGGATCAGTATGCCGGCAAAAAACACCATAGCCAGCCAACCCGTCGCTCGGTAAATGACATTGCAGAGCCTCATCGGCCTCGACCTCGCTTTCAGATCAGCGATATGCGCGACAGTGCGCTTTGGACTGCTTGCTTGACATCACCGTAAAGTGTCATTAGAAAACACCGCAGTCAACCGACCGCTTCAGTTTTTGCATTCAAATATCCGAACGACTTCCGGGAGAGGCAATGATGTTGAAGAAACTATTAGCGCTTGGAGCAGTCTGTCTTCTCCCCGTCAGTGGGCTGTCTCAAACGAAATGGGATATGGCTACCCCTTATTCGGATGAGAACTTTCACACCCGCAACATCCGCGCCTTTGCCGAAGAGGTCAAGCAGACCTCAGGCGGACGCCTGGAGATCGTCGTCCGTTCTAATGCGTCGATGTTTAAGATGCCTGAAATCAAGCGGGCGGTGCAGTCGGGCCAGATCCATCTGGGCGAGATCCTGTTGTCGGCGTATGCCAACGAGGACCCGTTTTTTGAGGTGGACACGATCCCATTCCTGATCCAGGGCTACGAGCAGGCGAAAAAACTACATGAGTTGACCAAGCCCGCGATTGATGCGCGGTTGCGCAAGAGCCGGGTGGTACCGCTCTTTTATGTCGCCTGGCCTGGCCAGGGGATTTTGAGTAAAAATCCATTCGAAAAGATCGAGGACATGAAGGGAAGCAAGTTCCGCGCTTCAAGCCCCGTTACAGCGAGGCTTGCTGAGTTGTCAGGCGCAGTTCCGGCGATCATCCAGTCAGCAGAGATCGCCCAGGCTTTTTCAACCGGTGTCGTGGACTCGACAATGACTTCGATTGCCACAGTCGTCGAGCTGCAGGCGTGGCAGTTCACCAAGTTTTTTTATGATGTGCGCGCCATGCATAGCCGCAATGTTGTTTTCGTCAACGAAAAATCGCTGTCGGCCTTGCCCGACGATCTCCGCGGCATCGTGCTCAAGGCTGCCGCCAATGCCGAGACCCGTGGGTGGGCGATGAGCATGGAGGTGAGCCAGCGTGCCAACGATCAGTCGGTTGCGCAGGGGCTGAGCGTGCGACCGGCTTCGGACGCATTTAACAAACAGTTGCAGGGGATCGGAGCGCGGATGGCTGCCGACTGGGCCAAGAAAGCCGGTCCCGACGGTGAGCAACTCATCAAGACCATCAGCACTGGCAAATAATCCGGCAGGAGTCTGATCATGAATTCCCCCAAACCCAGCGCAGCCGAGATCCTCAACCCGTCCGTCCCCGTTGGATGGAAAGACCCCAAGAGTCTGCCTGCCGATCTGCGGTCGCACTTTATCGATCCTGCGACCATGGACTGGCAGCCGTCGAAATTCCCCGGCATTACGACCAAGGTGCTTTATGCAGACCCGGTCAGTGGCATGTCGACCATTCTGTTTAAGCTTGAGCCAGGCGCGGTGGTGCCGCTTCATGAGCACACCGCGCTTGAGCAGACCTGGATGCTCGAGGGCAGCCTCGTTGACCAGGAGGGCGAGGCCAAAGCGGGGCAGTATGTGTGGCGGCCCGGGGGCCACGTTCATCAGGCTTATTCGCCCAACGGCGCGGTGCTTCTCTCGATCTTCATGAAACCTAATCTCTTTGCCAACGGAAATGAATTTTTCGTGAAATGAGCGCGTTTATTTGATCCGTGCGTCGCGGATCACCTCGCCCCAGCGGTTGAGCTCGGACCTGATGTACGCCGCGAAATCGTCGGTGGTGCCGCCTCCGAGCTCATAGCCGAGATCGCGCGCGTCTTTCTGAAACTCGGGCGTTGCCATGATCGCAGCAATGTCTGCCTGTAATTTCTGAATCACCGGTCGCGGCGTCCCGGCTGGCACGAACAGTCCGTTCCAGCCCATCGCGATGGCGCCTCGCAGACCTTGTTCGGCGAGCGTTGCAACTTCAGAAATGATCGGTACGCGGCGCTCGCCGGCCACGCCAAGAGCGATCAGTCGTCCTGCCTTGATGTGCTGGGCGACCACCACTGGCGCCAGAAAAGCCGTGGCGACGTGACCTGCAAGCAGGTCGGGCATTTCGGCGCCGATGGCCTTGTAGGGGACTTCCAGCACCTTGAGACTGGTGAGCATGTTCATCTTGGTACCAATCAACTGCGTGACCGAGCCGGACCCGCCCGAGGCGAAGGTGGCCTTCTCGGGATTGGCGCGTGCCCATGACTGATACTCAGCCAGTGTCTTTACACCTAGCGAGGGCGGCACGACCATCACGAGCGGCGAGCTGGTCAGCATCGTGATGGGAATCAGCGCTTCGTTGAGCTTGCAGCACGCGTCGTTCAGCAGGAGGTCGTTCAAAGAATTGTTGATATTGGC
This sequence comes from uncultured Bordetella sp., assembly GCA_964654745.1. Classification (GTDB taxonomy): domain Bacteria; phylum Pseudomonadota; class Gammaproteobacteria; order Burkholderiales; family Burkholderiaceae_E; genus SYIM01. The sequence goes on from CAZZKA010000003.1 coordinate 31,599, forward strand.
GTGAAAAAGCGTGTAGCCGTCTGCAGGCGCGCGGGCGGCCTCGCGGGCGCCGATGGCGCTATTGCCACCTGGCCGGTTGTCGACTACAACCGGCTGACCCAGTCTTTCGGCGAGCGGTCCGGACAGCTTGCGGGCAAACACGTCAACAGCGCTGCCAACGCCCGCAGGTTCGATGATACGCAGTGGTTTGCTAGGAAACGGTTGGGCATGAGCGCAATGAAGGGAGGCGGCAAAGACCGCGCCGATCAGGGTGAGGAACGGACGTTTTTTCATTTCAGGCTCCGGCGGGCATGAGTTCGATAAGATCGGTTGCGACATTGGGACCCGCCGCAATCGCACCAAGCACGGCGCCCACCACTTCGTCGACAGTGAGCGGGGTGATGGTACGCTTGGCCCGGCTTTTTAGCACGGCGGGATGGGTGAAGGTGGTGTTCATCGGCGTATCAACGGTTCCGGTGCGCACCTCAGTGATGCGAACGCCATCGCGTTTTAGTTCGAGTCGCATCGACTGAACGATGGCGGAGAGCGCATGCTTGGAGGCCGCGTAGACCGAACCAAAGAGATAGATCTCGCGCGCGGCGATTGAGGTCATCACGACGATATGGCCAGATCGACGGGCGCTCATCGCCCGCCCCATCCCCCTCAGAAGGGCGATATTGGACAGCACGTTGACGCGGAACATGGTCTCGGCCTGTTCGGCGGTGATTTCAAGAAAGGGGGCATAGGTGACGCTGCCAGCGTTGGAGCAGACGATGTCGGCGCTCGATGCGCGTACGCAGAGTTCGTCGATGAAAGCGTAGTCGGTGATATCTCCCACCGCTGGCTGTATCTGGCCGGAAAAATCTGCGCACTCGGATTGAAGCGATTCGAGGGCGTCGCGGCGCCGCCCCGAAGCAATCACCGTGGCGCCTTCGCGGGCCAGTGCAGCGGCGGTCGCGCGCCCGATGCCCGATGAGGCGCCGGTGACCAGGGCGAGTTTGCCGGACAGGCGGGGTGTGAGGGTAGTCATGCGTTTCCTGTTCGAGAGGGGGTGCGCGAAACGGCTGAGTCGAGGCGGTGGAGCAACGGGTGGGGGCCGGGAACGCCATCATATGCAATTGTTCATCGCTACAGTCGCGCCGGTTTCACCTGACGCTTGCGGACCGGGTACGGTCTTGAGCCGGTCGTGTGCGAGCTTGGGGTAAAGGTCAACGGATTTTCCGAGGACATCCCTGATGTGGCATGCTCACAATCGTCGCAGCCTCATTAAGCTTCGAGCAACAGCGTCTGAACTTTTGGGTGAGGAGCCTGACCGTGTCCGTACCGAATCACCGCAGGCGGGTGGCGATTGCACTTGCTGGGGCTCCCGCGCTTTGGGCAACTGGTCGAGCAGGGGCACAGGCAGCATGGCCCACTCAGCCGATCCGTATTGTGGTGACCTTCCCGCCAGGCGGCGCGAGCGATATCGTTGCGCGCCTCCTCGCTCCTGCCATGGCCGAGGTGCTGGGTCAACCCGTCATCGTCGAAAACCGTCCTGGCGCAGGGTCGACGATCGGCGCCGCGGCAGTCGCGCAGGCGCGCGCAGACGGCTACACCGTGCTGGCCTCGAACAGCGCGCCGATGTCGATTTCGCCGGTACTCATGGCCAAACCGACCTACGATCCGCTCCGAAGCTTTGAGCATCTCGCCTACATCGGTGCGGTGCCGACCGTGGTGGTGGTTCACCCCTCGGTCCCGGCGCGCTCGTTTGGTGAATTTCTCACCTGGGCTCGCGCACAGAAAGATCCCATCCCGTTCGGAAGTGGCGGTACGGCCTCAGTGGGTCACATCGTAGGGGAACTCCTCGCCCGCCAGGCGGGTATTCGCTTGCTTCATGTTCCCTACAAAGGTGCCGGGCCGATGCGAAGCGACCTGCTTGGCGGGCAGTTACCGATGGCGGTCGATGCGCTGCCACAAAATCTGGCGCAGATGAAATCGGGCAAATTGCGATTGCTGGCTGTCACTTCCGCGGACCGCGTACCGACTGCCCCGGATGTTCCGTCGGTGACCGAGTTGGGGATGAGCGAGCTGGTCGCTGAAAATTTCGTTGGCCTGTCCGCACCAGCAGGCCTTCCTGCTGCGATTTCTTCGCGCTTGATCGAGGCGCTGAACACTGCGCTCGCGAGAGCGGACATTCGCGAAAAGCTGGATGCACAGGGTTTTGTGCTGGCCAAAAAATCGCCTGCTGAATTTACCGAGTTCATTCGCATGCAGGCGCAGCGATGGGCGCCAATAGTGCGCGAGTCAGGGGCGCAGCTATGAGCGGCAGACGGATCGCTGTGGTGTTGTTCGGGCCTCAGGGCCAGGGAAGCTTCAACGAATCCGGGGCGCAGGGGGCTGAGCGGGCCCGGCAGCGATGGGCTGGGCACCAGGTCGAGACTGTGTGGATTGAGCCACGCGAACCGGATCAACGTGCCGAAAGATTGCAAGCTTTATGCGAACAGGGTTGGGATCTGGTGGTGGCTCATGGCGGGCAGGGCGATGAGCCCGTCAGCCGGGTTGCTCCGCGCTTTAATCAGACAGCGTTTGCCATCACGCAGGGTGGGTGGGTATCGTCAAACTGTGCGAACTATGAAGTGCTGCAGGAGCAGTCCGCGTTTTTGGCCGGCGTGCTTGCCGCGCATTATTCGCGATCAGGCGTTGTCGCACATTTGTCCGGCGAGCGCGTCCGGCCGGGCCTCAAGGGCCGTGCCGCGTTCGCGGATGGCGTTGAAGCTAGTGGTAAACACTGTCGATTTGTGACGGGCTTCTGCGGGCATCAGCACGATCCGGAGCGCGCCTACCATCTCATGCAACGCATCCGCTCCGAAGGTGCGGATGTGGTCTTCGCGATGATAGATGGCGGGCGTCCAGGCGTGGTTCGCGCGTGCCGCGAAGCTGGCATCGCACAAATCGGCAATGTGCTGGATTGGGTGGCGCGGGATCCGGATGTGTTCATCGCATCGGCCATAGCCGACTCTGGGGCATGTGCCGAAGCAGCGATAGCGGATTTTTTGCAGGGGCGCTGGCGGGGCGGACAGCACCAGTCGTTCGGCGTCGAGAGCGCACAGTCGGTGCGTCTTTTGATGCGCGCAGATATCGCAAGAGATTTCGGTGCGATCATCGACGACTGGGTTGCTCGCCTCAGTACGGGCTCTCAGGTACCAGCCACCGATTATGCAGGGGCTGAGTTGATGTAGGGCTGTTATCGGAGTCGATTCTAAAAATCAGGAGGAATATCATGAAAACCACCAGTGTCGTACAACTGCTGCTCACTTCGGTGCTTGCCCTGGGAGCGGGATTGGCAAATGCTTATGACAAGCTTGTCGAAAAGAAAGTCTTCAGCCTCCCCTCCTATACGACCGTCGGCGGCAAGCCGATCCAGTCGGTCCGGGTGGGCTACGAAACCTACGGAACATTGAACGCCGCTGGCGACAATGCGATCTTCATTGCACATTTCTACTCTGGCACATCGCACGCTGCCGGTAAGTACAAGGAGTCCGATACCGCGCCGGGCTATTGGAACGCGATCATCGGGCCGGGTAAACCGATCGATACCGATAAATATTTCGTTGTGTCGGCCGACACGCTTTCCAATCTCAACACCAAGGACCCGATGGTAACCACCACGGGGCCGTCATCGATCGACCCGGCGACTGGTCGCCCGTATGGATTGAGTTTCCCGGTTGTGACTATGCGCGACTCAGTTCGGGTCCACAAAGCGCTACTGGACAGTTTGGGTGTCAAAAAACTGCAGGCGGTGGCGGGTGCGTCAGGGGGATCGGTGCAGGCGATGGAATGGGGGGTGACCTATCCTGATTTCGTGCAGCGCGTGATTCATGTGATCGGCCCGGGGTTTTCGATTTCCCCTTGGGTCATTGGGCTGCTTGATATTTGGGTGCTGCCTATCAAACTCGATCCTAAATGGAACAACGGTGACTACTACGGCAAAGATGAGCCTGTCGACGGCATCGCGCAGGCTCTCAAGATCGTCACGCTGACCGCGCGCCACTGGACCTGGGCGGACAAGACATTTGGTTACAAACTGGCCGACGAATCGCGCAAGCCTGGCGATGCACGTGACAACCTTTTCATGATTGAAGACACACTCCAGAAGGCAGGTATGGCCAGGGCGCGAAGCACCGATGCGAACAACAAGATCTACATGGCGAAGGCCAATCAACTCTTCAATGTCGAGGCCGATATCCACCGGATCAAGGCGAGCATCCTCTTCGTACCGGCATCAACGGACCTGATCTTTCCCCCGGAGTTTTCCCGCCAGGCGGCGGAAAAGTTTCGCGCCCGGGGTGGTCGCGCCGAGGTGTTTGTGATCGAAGGAGACGGCGGGCATCTGGATGGTGTGGTGGCGATCGCCAAGGCGAGTGACGCTATCCGCAGTTTTCTAGCAAAGTAGGGATGGTATGGCCGCGCCATAAGGGTTCGGCTTGCGATGATTTTCCGGGATTGTTTTGATGAATGTGACAGAAGCTGTGCAGCGCCGGCACTCGACGCGCGCCTTTCTGAATGTACCGGTCGATGGCGCGTTGGTGCGTGAACTCCTTACGCTGGCCTCCCGATCGCCCTCGGGGGGTAATGTGCAGCCTTGGCTCGTGAATATCGTCGCGGGCGAGGCACAGGCTGGGCTCAAGCGCCTGATGTCCCAAAAACTAGACGAGGGCGCGCGCGAAACAGGCGAATACCACATCTATCCGCCCAATTTGTGGGAGCCGCTCAACTCGCGCCGGGCGGTTGCGGCTGATCAACGGTTCGAGGCAACCGGGACGGTCAACGATGCCGCGGGAGCGCTTCTCATGCAGCGGGAAAACTTCTCGTTTTTTGGCGCGCCCGTGGGTCTTTTTTTCAGTATCGACCGGCGTTGCGGCCCGCCCCAGTGGGCGGACGTCGGCATGCTGATGCAGACCTTCATGCTGCTGGCAGTCGAGCGCGGCCTTGCCACCTGTCCGCAGATGATCTGGGCGCGATGGCCCAAGACGGTCTCGGCGTATCTCAAGATTCCCGAGACGCACATGCTTTATTCCGGGATGTCGCTAGGCTATCCCGACGATACCTCAAAGTGGAACTCGTTCCGGACCGAGCGCGCACCGCTCGCAGATTTCGCGCATTTCGACGGCATTTAGCTGCGCCGCTCTCCTCTCTCAAGGTACGCCGCTCGCTCCTTAATTCGCGACGGTACTTTGCCAGTGATCCTGGCCATTGTGAAGAATGTACAGCGGCTCGGGATCCTTCTTCATCTGAGCTAAAGCCGCGTCGATAGACGGCTTATCCTTCAGTTCGCTGAAATGACCATCGGGTTGGCAGATTACTGCGCTTCCCGGCGTAAATGCCACGACAGGCCGTTTTGCCTGGATTGCCTTGAGTTGCAGGTGTTCGCGGCGCCCCCAGCCTCCTGATCCAACCGTATCCTGGCCCATCCCTAGTCGCAGAATTCGGTAGGTATCGGCGAGTACTAGAGAGCTTTCGGCAAGCAATCTAGCCTGATCGGGTGAGAGCGAGGCCAATGTCTTGAGCAAGGCCTTGCGCTGATCGTCTGAGGCGCCGACGGAATTAAAGTCGGTCTTCCCTTCAGCGTGCGCGAAGGAATGAAATTGACAATGTCCATCTCCTTTAACATCCTGCACTTTCCGATTCACACTTGAAAGCATATTGGGGACGCTCAGGCCAGATCGGTTTGAGTTGGCCCGCTCGTCATGGTCGAATCGTAAGGTAGCGATGCAAATCACATCCTGACGCAGTTGCTCCAATTTTGCTATCGCGTCGCGACCCTGCCTACTTGTTTTCAAGTAGTCATCCAGAGATGCTTGTCCGAGAGACTCCAGCTGCGTAGCGAGATCGCTGGCCTCGTGACGTATCCAGCTATTGTCTTTTTGCGCCTTCAAAATCGCAATCGTCTCGTCGGTTACGGGTGCATCGAGGTCGATTATTTGATGACGCAGCGTCAATTCCTCTTCGACCAAAGCAAGCCGCTCGTCGAGTCCCTTTTCGATCGTGGACTTGATGTTGGTGTTCGCGCCGAGCCACCGCGTCATTTCAGCTTTCGCTGCGGCGATTTCGTCCATCAGAGCGTAGAGATCGCTATCGTTTGCGTCGCGAACCGCCAGAGATGGTGATTGTGGACCGCCTGAGAGTTTGTCAGTACGCGCCTCCCCTGTCGCTGAGGTTGGGCCATTAGACGGCTTCGCGTTGCTAGTGTCGGGTGCGGTGGAGGAGGCGGTGTCCGGGCTGAGGATCGAGGATGAGGAACTGGCGCTATCAAGAACACTGTCATTGATCGCGGTCGTCTTTCCTGTTGACACCGAAAGCACCGGTTCGTCGTTTTCTGAGGCTTTCTTTTGGGGGCCTTTTTTAAGGTGGGTCTGGGCTTCTTCCTCGAGTTTTTCCTTGCGTTTCTTTTCGGCGAGGACTGTGGCTGTGT
>CAZZKA010000004.1:0-37661 GCA_964654745.1 uncultured Bordetella sp.
CCCGGGCTGGCCCGAGCCCACCGGCGCGCCATCAAGTCTGGTGATCGGCAGGACTTCCCGGGTCGCTGAGGTGAGCATCAATTCATCGGCGGCGAGCACCTCCTCGCGAGTGATCCGGCGCAACTCCCAATCGATGCCGCTCGCCCGGCAGAGTTCGCCGAGCAGCCCAACCCGGATACCCTCGAGAACGAGGTGATCGACGGGCGAGCCCAGCACCCGGCCGTCGCGGACGACCCAGATGTTGCTCGACGAGCCTTCGGTGAGCATACCGTCTCGGAACATCAGGCACTCGGCCGCACCCGCCTCGACCGCATGCTGTTTGGCAAGCACATTGCCCAGCAGCGAGACCGATTTGATGTCGCAGTGTAACCAGCGCTCATCGATGGCTGTAACCGCTGCGACACCCTTTGCTCGCTGCTCGGCCGACGGGCCGGCGAATTCGCTTGTCATCGCAAACACGGTGGGCGCGACGCCTTTGGGGAAGGCATGATCACGCTTGGCTACACCGCGCGTGATCTGCATATAGACAAACTGATCCGGCCAGGGATGTCGCGAAACCAGATCGTTGATGAGGGCAGTCCACCCGGCCTCATCAAACGGATTGTCGATGCCGATCGCCCCCAGGCTTCTGGCCATGCGCTTCAGATGCTGAGGCAGTCGAAATGCGCGCCCTCGGTAGACGGGAACGACCTCATAGATACCGTCGCCGAAAATGAAGCCGCGGTCGAGCACCGGGATGCTCGCCTGATCGAGCGGCAGCCACTTGCCATTGAGATAAACGATCTGGTCGCTCATGGAGTGCCCTATTTGGAGAATTTAAGTCGCAGGCCGTCCCACATCCGGCCGAACCAGCCTGCTTCATCGACGGTCGCTGCAGCCAATACTGCCCGCTCGGCCAACACCTGCTCGCCGAGTTTGACGCGCAAGGTACCGATGCGTTGGCCCTCGCGGATCGGGGCGACAAGCGGCTCGACCCGCTCGACCTCACCGCGCACCTTCTCGGCCTGGCCGCGCGCCACGGTAATGAAGATGTCGCTCTCGACGCCGCCCTCGACGAGTTCGCCCTTGCCCTTCCAGACCGGGTATTTGCCCAGCGTCTGGCCCTTGGAATAGGCGCGCACGGTATCGAAATTTTGAAAACCGTAGTTGAGCAGGCGCTGCGACTCAGTGATGCGGGCGGCATCCGAGCCCGCGCCCATCACCACCGCTACCAGGCGACGCGAAAACCCCGCGCCCGGCTGCTCGCGGCGCGCCGATGCGATCAGGCAGTAGCCAGCTGCCTCGGTGAAACCGGTCTTCACTCCGTCAACGCTGGGGTCGACAAACAAAAGCCGGTTGCGATTGGGTTGGCGGATCTTGTTGTAGGTGAACTCGCGCTCAGCGTAGAGCTTGTAATACTCCGGATGATCGTTGATCAGCCGGGAGGCGAGTAGCGCGAGGTCGCGCGCGGTTGAGTGGTGCTCGGGACTCGGCAGCCCCGTGGCGTTACGAAACTGGGTGTTGCGAAGTCCGAGGCGCACCGCTTCCTTGTTCATCAGCTGACTGAACGGCTCTTCGCCGCCGGCGAGTGCCTCGGCGAGGACAATGGATGCATCATTGCCCGACTGGATGATCATTCCGCGCAGCAGCTCCTCAACGGTCGCCGGGTTGGCAGGCTCTACGAACATGCGCGAGCCGATCGCCTTGAAGGCTCGCTGAGAGACCATCGGCCGCGCATCAAGCGCGAGCCGCTTTTCCTTGATCGCGTTGAAGGCGATGTAGGCTGTCATGAGCTTGGTGAGCGAGGCCGGGTCAGCCTTGCGGTCGGGCTCATGGGACGCAATGATGTGACCGCTCGTGACATCGAGCAACAGCCATGACCGCGCGGTCATCGTCGGCGGGGCAACCTGTGCCAGAGCGGGCAGGCAAGCCGCAAGCCCTAAAAGCCACAAGGCGAGCAGTCGAGACATAGCGGTGATCTCCGTGAAGCCGTTGGCCCAATCAGTCGGCGCCGGCGTCGGCGACTTCGGCGGCCGTCTGCGCAGCAAGTTGCGGCCACGCGATGAGGTGCCCCAACACGAGTCGCTTGAGCAGCGTAAGCCGCCGATGAAAAAAATGGTCTGCGCCGGGCAGAACGACCACCGGCAGGTTTTGCGGGCGGGCCCAGTTGAGCACAGCGCCAAGAGGAACGACATCGTCCACCTCGCCGTGGATGACGAGCGTGCCAGGCGGGACCTCCTCAACGGCAAAGCGCTGCGCGGCAACGCCCACGAGCACAAGGGGCAGGGCTAATCGCTCAGGAGCTGGCAGCCGGGTCACCACCCGCGACATTACAAAGCTGCCAAAAGAAAATCCGGCAAGCGCCAGATTCGATCGTGCCGACTGAGACAGGGCGGGTTCGGCACGCGCCGCAGCAATGACAGCCATCATGTCGTCGGTTTCACCCGCGCCGTGATCGTGCTCTCCCGCACTCGCGCCGACGCCACGAAAATTGGGGCGCCAGACGGCGTAGCCGGCGGCAAGCAGCGCGCGGGCAAGCGTCTGCACAACCTTGTTGTCGCGGGTGCCGCCGTAGAGCGGGTGCGGGTGCGCCACCACTGCGATGCCCCTGGGCGCTGGCGCGGGGAGGTCTAGCGCGACATCAATCGGCCCAGCCGGCCCGGCCAGAACCAGCGAGCGCGTAGCGGGATTCATCCGAGCCGCAGGCGCTCGACGGGGCGGCCGTCTCGCAGGTGCGACTCGACGATCTCATCGACGTCCGACTTGTCTACGAAGGTGTACCAGACACCCTCCGGATAGACAACGGCAACGGGCCCCAGCTCGCAGCGGTCAAGACATCCCGCTTTGTTGACCCGGACCTTGCCGGCGCCAGACAGCCCCAGCTCCTTTACCCGAGCCTTGGCATGGGCCTGCATCGCCTCGGAAGAGGCGGCTGCGCAGCAGGCGCGTCCGTCGTCCCGGCGGTTGGTGCAGAAAAAGATGTGCCGTTGATAGTAGGAGGTTTCCATCCTTGAATTATAGTCGGCGCTAGCGTGACGTGGTGCCAACCGGGTGCGTCGGGCGGCTGTCATCGGGGCCCGGTCGCACGCAGCGCGGTCGCCATCGCGCGGGCTGGCGCCGAGCCCGCGGCGCACATCCCACCAAGCCCGTTGTCGTCTATCTTGAGAGTGCCCCCGTGTCTCTGCCTGACGCTGCCATGATCCGCGCCCTGATGGGCCACGAAGCGCCTGAGTTGGAAGTCTTCGACGAGATCGATTCGACCAATACATGGTTGCTCAGCCGCGCGTTCGGACGCGAAGCGGCGCGACCCCGGCTCGCGGTCGCAGCCCGACAGACGGCCGGGCGCGGGCGCCGCGGCAGGTCGTGGATTGCCCAGCCCGGTCGCAGCGCCTGTCTGTCCCTGGCTTTTGAGTCGCCGAGTGCGCCGGCGCCAGGCCTCGCGCTCGCGATCGGCTGCGCGGTGGCCGAGGCGCTATCAGCCCTCACCGACGGGATCTCGCTCAAGTGGCCCAACGACCTGTTGCGCAGAGGTTTGAAGTGCGGCGGTATTCTGATCGAGACCGGGCCGGGGCGGCTGCCCGCCGGGCCGGTCTGCCGCGTTGTCGCAGGGATCGGCCTCAACCTGCTCGCTCCGTCGGATAACGCAATGATCGAGCGGCCTGCGGGAGGGCTCTTCGACGAGGAACGCGACCGCCCGTCTGCCGAGGCGGTCATCGCGACAGCCGCGCAGGCCTGCGCACAGGCCTACGCACAACACTGCGAGCAAGGGCTCGCACCATTCCTGTCGAAGTGGGCGCGCTTCGATGCCTGGCGCGGTCGTCCGGTGGAGGTTTCAGATGCTGGCCGCGTACTGGTTCGCGGCATATCGCTTGGCATCACCGCCGAAGGCGCGCTGCGGTTGGACACGCAGGCCGGTGAGCAGGTGATCGTGAGCGGTGATCTGTCGCTGCGGGGTACCGGCCAGGCATAGGGGGCGCAGCAAACGCTGCGGCGAGGCGAGGCGCACAACCGGCAGGCGCGAGGTTTTCAGTCGCGAATCGGATCGATGAATATTTTTACCTACGGCTCACTAATGTTCGATGAAGTCTGGCGGCCGATCGCCGTGACGCCCGTCGCCAGCATGACGGCCGAGTTGGTCGGCTTTGCGCGCGAGGGCGTTGTGGGCGAACGCTATCCCGGCATTCGCGTCAAACCCGGTGCGGTCACGGTCGGCAGGGTCTATCTCGAAGTGGATGCCCAGACGCTTGCCCGGCTCGATGCTTTCGAGGGCGACGAATACCTTCGTTCGCGCGTGACGGTACAGGTGCGCGGCCGTCGCGGCCGGCTCGCGCAGATCGATGCCGAGGTGTATGTCTTTGCCGATCCGAGGCGCCTGGATGGCAAGCCCTGGGACCCGGATCGTTTCGCGCGCGACGATGCGTCGGGGTTTTATCGGGCGCATGCCCGATTGTGATCAGGCGGCCCTGGCCAGTTTCATCCCCCATAAATATAGAGGGGATTCATGCGCGAAAAGAATCGGCGATCGACGATTTTTGCGGCAACAAAAAATCGGTCGCTAAGCTCCCTTGAACACCGGGCGCGTGGATTTGACTGAAAGTTTCCAGCCTGCGGGGGTGCGCCGATACTCATCGGTGCCGTCCATCACCCCTGCAAATCGGGCAGCGGTAGCGCTACCGTCCTCGGTTGCCGGGCCATCGTAGGCCGACAGCAGAAACCGGACAACGACATGATCCGGCCCGTGCGACTGCGCGATCGGGTTGTTGATGAGGTGCGCAGTGATGCGGCCGGCGGGCCGCTTTTCTAGCGAGGCCATCATCGCCTCGGGCGTGCTGAGCGCCTGCCCCTGCCGATGCCAAGTTCCGTCCGGCGCGAACGCCGCCACACAGGTCGCATGATCGCGGGCATCGAGCCTGCGGAAGAACTCGAAAGTGGCTTGGATGCAGGCAGCTTCGTCTTCAAACCGGGACATAAGGCGCTCCTTGGTATCGAGGCGACAGAAAAGCGACAGAACTGAGCGGCATCCTTTTTAATACGCACCGCGCGCATCGATAAGTGAAGCCGTGACATAAGGCGAGAGCTCGCCATCAGCAAGCCAGACGATACTCTGCGCAATCTCATCGGGTGTGCCAACTCGGCCTATGGGAACACTCCTGGCAATCTGCTCCAGTTGTCCCGGCGGGCGAAAGGCGTGAATCTCGGTATCGATGAGGCCCGGTCTTACGCAGTTGACGCGGATGCCTTCGGCTGCCACCTCCTTGGCCAGCCCGACGGTCATGGTGTCGATCGCACCCTTGGTCGCCGCGTAATGCACCCAGACCCCGGGCGAGCCGAGTTGCGAGGCGCCGGAACCCACATTGATAATCGCCCCGCCCTGCCCGCCATGGCGCGTTGACATACGCTTGATTGCTTCGCGCGCGCACAGGAAAGCAGCCCGCACGTTGACTGCGAACACCTGATCGAGTTGGGCCGCAGTGATCGCATCGACGCGCGAGACGCCTGCGCTGATGCCGGCATTATTGACCAGTACGGTGAGGCGCCCCATCCGATCGACTTCTGCAAAGGCGCGCTGGATCGCCGACTCGTCAGCAACATCCGCAGCAATCGCCTGGGCACAGCCACCGTCGGCGGTAATGGCAGACACCAGCGCCTGGGCATCGCGCGCGCGGTCGCGATAGACGATCGCCACAGACCAACCGCGGGAAGCCGCCAGCCGCGCGGTCGCAGCACCGATGCCGCGGCTGCCACCGGTCACCAGCATCACGCCACGATCGTTTCTGGTTGTCTTTGAGCCCATGTCTGATTCCTTTCTGCACGAAGCCGGCGCAGAGCGCAGATGCGCGATACCCGCCGCGCTATACGCTCAGATAGTCGCGCATCACCTGCTCATTGCCCGAGAGTTCGGCGCTTGTTCCGCTAAAGCATACCGCGCCCTTGGACAGCACATAGTGTCGATCGCCGAGCTCGAGCGCAGTGCGCAGGTTTTGTTCGATGAGAAGCACTGCAAGACCCTCGCGCTTGAGTTGCACCAGTACATCGACGATCTCTCGCACGATCAGCGGCGCAAGCCCCTCCGAGGGTTCATCGAGCAACAACAGCGCCGGGTTGAGGAGCAGCGCGCGCGCTATCGAAAGCATCTGCTGTTCGCCGCCAGAGAGCTGAAATCCCAGGTTGCGCTCGCGCTCGCGAAGCCTCGGAAAGAGGTCATACACCGCCGGCAAGGTCCATCGCCCGTTTTCGCCATACCGTGCGGTAGTGAGCAGGTTTTCACGTACAGTGAGGCTGGGGAAAATGCCACGCTCCTGGGGTACGAAGCCTATGCCTGCGCGAGAAACCCGATGCGGCGCCCAGCCGCCGATTTCCTGGCCGCGAAATTCGATACGACCTGGGCGAGGCGCAAGATAGCCCATGACGGCGAGTCCGGTGGTGGTCTTTCCGGCGCCGTTGCGGCCCAGCAAACAAACGACCTCACCTCTGTTGACCGCAAGCGACACACCCTGAAGGATGTGGCTGTCGCCGTAGTAGGCATGTACGCCTTCGAGCGCGAGCATCAATACGCGCCCCCGAGATAGACCTCGCGCACCCGGCTGGAAGATTGGATTTCGTGAGGTGCGCCGGTTGCAAGCACCTCGCCGTAGTGCAGTACCGTCACCTGGTCAGCAAGCGAAAACACCACCTTCATGTCGTGTTCGATCATGAGAAGCGCAAGCGTCGCCGGCAGACGCCGGACAAGTTCGATCATCTGCTCGGTCTCCACCGGCGACATACCCGAGGTCGGCTCGTCCAGAAGCAGCAGCTCCGGATCGGAAGCCAGCGCGATCGCGATTTCGAGCTGGCGCTGTTCGCCGTAAGACAATTCGCTCACAAGCCGGTCCAGGCCGGTGATGAGGCCGATTTGTGCCAGCAACTCATCGGCGCGCTCCCAAAGCGCCCGATCGGCGTGCGTGGAGCGCAGCGCCTGGTAAGGATTGCCGCGATGCGCCTGCACGGCAAGCCGAACATTCTCGCGCACAGACAGGCCGCGAAATAGGTTGTTTTTTTGGAAGGTGCGGGCAATGCCCAGTCTGCAGATCGCCTCGGGTTCGAGCCCGGCGATGTCACGATCCTTGAAAAGGATACGGCCTGAGCTCGGACGCAGCTGTCCCCCCAGTTGATTGACAAAGCTCGTCTTGCCCGCGCCGTTGGGGCCGATCAGAGCATGCCGCTCGCCTCGCGCAATCTGCATCGAGACCTCGCGCGTGACCACGAGATTGCCGAATGCCCGGCAGAGCTTATCCGTGCGAAGGAGTACGCTCATCGGCGAGAACCCCACCACCGCGGACCATGCTGCAGCACCAGACCCCAAATACCCTGACGCATGAACATCACGCAGGCGATGAAGACCACGCCCACCCAAAGCATCCAGTAGTCGGTGTGTGAGCTGATGACATGCTTGAGCATGAGAAAGATGCCCGCGCCAATCACCGGGCCGGTTATTGTGCCCGCCCCGCCCAAAATGACCATCAGTACCGCATCGCCCGAGAGCACCCAATGCAGGATGTCGCTCGACACAAACGCGTTGAAAAAAGCGTAAAGCGCGCCACCCAGCCCCGCAAAGGCACCCGCGATCACAAAGGCAATGAGCTTGATCCGCTGCACCGGATAGCCGATCGCACGCATGCGTTGCTCATTTTCCCGGACACCGATCATGGTCGAGCCGAGCGGCGAGCGAATCAGCCGGCGAAGGCTCCACCAGGTAAAGACAAAACCCGCCGCAATGAACCAGTAAAGTATCGAGCGATCATCAAGGCTCCACCCAAAAAAGCTTGGCCGTACAAATCCCGGTAAGCCATCGGTACCGCCGGTCATCGTCCGCCACTTCACAGCCACCGAAAAAAGCAGCTGCGAAAAGGCCATGGTGAGCATGAGAAAGGGGATGCCGCTTACCCTTACACAGAAAAATCCGATGACAAACGCTGCGCCCGCGGAAAGCGCGATACCCGCCAGCATTCCCCACCAACCCGACACCCCGGCATGCACGCCGAGCATCGTCACCGTGTAGGCCGACAGGCCGAAGAACGCCGCGTGCCCGAAGGACATAAGACCGGTATAGCCCACGATCAGATCCAGGCTCATCGCAAAGATCGCAAACACCAGTACTTCGGCGACGAGGCTGGTGAAGTAGTCGCCCGCGAGCGGCACACAGGCGAGCGCGGCGAGCGCGGCGAGCGCGCCGATGCGCTCGAGGCGCGAAGGGCTCTGGTTCACGCGCGCCCCACGCCAAAGATCCCCTGCGGCCGGGTGAGGAGCACGAGCACCATCAGCAGATAAATCGCAAAGAGCGCGAGATCCGGGAAATAGGCTTTGCCGAGCGTGTCGATCACACCGACCAGCATGCTGGAGACGAAAGCGCCGCGAAGGCTCCCCATCCCGCCAATCACTACGACGATGAAGGCCGGTATCAGGATCTCTCCGTCGATCCCCATGTAGACGCCCAACACCGGCCCGGCCGCAGCCCCGCCGAGGGCGGCCAGACCCACGCCCAAGGCAAAGATCGATCCAAAGAGCCAGTGGACATTGATGCCCAGGCCCGAGGCAGTGGCTGCATCATCGACGCCGGCGCGCACCATCGCGCCCACGCGACTGCGCTCAAGAAACCACCAAAGCGACAAAGCAATCAGGCCGCCGAAAGCGATAAGAAAGAGCCGATATTTGGGAACGATGATGCCAAGCACTTCGATCGCGCCCGACAGTGCTTCGGGTACCGGAATGTTGCGGATCTCCGGCCCCCAGATGAAGCGCACGATGTCGGAGAAAACGAACGTAAAGCCAAAGGTCAGCAGCACCTGATCGAGATGGGGGCGGGAATAAAGATACCGAATGAACAAGCGTTCGATGCCAAAGCCCAGCACTACCGCAGGCACCCATCCCAGCGTGAGCCCCAGCCAGAAGCTGCCACTTAATTCGCCGATGGCAAGCGCGAAGAAAGCGCCCAGCATGAAAAACGAGCCGTGCGCGACATTGACGACGTTCATCAATCCGAAAATCAGCGATAGCCCCGCTGACATCAGAAAGAGGAGCACGCCCAGCACGAGCCCGTTGACGAGCTGGGTGACTGCGATTTGCACGTCGGGTCAGGCTCCGGCGGTCAGGCTAAACGGGGCAGGTTGCGCTGGCAGGCTCCCCGCGCTCTGCGCGAAGAGGCCTTCTTGCCAATCAGCCAGGCTTACGGTCCGGCTCGCGGACATCGTTGATGGTGGCGATCACCTTGTTGGCAACGCGCCCTCCCACCTCGGCCACTTCCCGGATGTAGATGTTGTGGACCGGGCCTTGCGTGATAGGGTTGATCCGGAACGGTCCGCGCGGCGCATTAAAACGCATCGCAAGCATGGCGCCCCGCATCTTGTCCTTGTCCTGGGTGTTGCCGTCAATCGCTGTCAGGGATTCATGAATACAGCGCGCGGCCACGTAACCATATTCCGAATAGACGCTTGGATAGTCCTTGAAACGGGCACGATAGTCGGCCACAAATTTCTGGTTTTCAGGATTTTCCAGCGTGTCGGCATAGTGAAGGCTGGTGATCGCGCCCAGCGCGTCGCGGCCCTGCGCGGGCAGCACATCGCTTTCGACCATAAAGCCTGAGCCGAGTAACTTGATTTTGCCGCGCAAGCCGTACTCGGAATACTGCTTTACAAAGCGCACCGCATCAGACCCCGCAAAAAATGCAAAGACCGCAGGAGGATTGCTTGAGCGCACGTCGGCCAGATAGGCGCTGAAGTCATTGGTTCCAAGCGGCGGATAGATTTCCTTGATGATCTGCCCGCCTGCCTTGATAAAGTCGGGCTTGAATTCGCCAATGGTGTCGCGCCCACCGGCAAAGTCGGAGGCCATCGTGATTGCCTGCTTGGTGACGTTGTTCGCCATCCAGGCGCCAATCGCATTCATAGGCTGCATGCTGGCAATCGAGCTGCGAAAGAAATAAGGGATGTTGATCCAGGAGAGTGTGCTTACGCCTGCGCCCGAACACAGGAAGAAAGTGCGGCTCTGGCGGACGTATTCCGCGACAGCGAGCGCAACGTTGGACGCCTGCACGCCGGTAACCAGGTCAACCTTGTCGGACTCCACCAGTTTTTTCATCTTGGTGAGGCCGACCTGCGGGTTGATCTCGTCGTCCTCCCGAATGATTTCAATTTTTCGACCGGCGATCGAGCCGCCAATCTGATCGAAATAGAGCTGCATGCCATTGAGGTTGGCCTGAGCGAGCGCAGCAAATACCTTGGAAAAGGAATTGAGCAGGCCGATCCGCAGCGGAGCTTTGGACTGAGAGAGCACGGCGGGGGCGTGCAGGCCCAGGGTGGCTCCGGCGCCGAGCGCGGCAGCCGAGGTGATGACACGACGGCGCGAGCCAACAGAAATTGAATCGGACATGGTCTCCTCCAGGGTTTGGAACAGTGGGCCGCTCTCTGGCGACCATTGCCGGAATTCTAGGGGGCGCCTGCGCTCGCGGGCAATCCATTTGAAGGGAACAGCACTTGTTCCTGGTTAGAACGGATCGGGCCGCCCTGCGGTGCCGCCTGCAAGCCTGCCGGACGCATTCAATCAACGGTGTAACACGCGGCTTGGAGCCTTTATTTGGGTCTGCGCACTTTATGAGACGCTCGGCGTGCGCAGGCCCAAAGCCCAGGCCCTCGCGCGTCAGATCGCTCGGTATGATTTGTTCCATGAGCGACAAAGCCACCCCCCCGCCGGCACCGCGAGCTGCCCCGCCAGCGCGCCCCGCTGCGGCAGAGCCCGCGGCAGGGCTGGATGATTTCGGCGCGCTCCGAACCTTCGCGCGCGTGGTGGAGCTCGAGAGCTTTTCGAAGGCGGCCCGGCAAATGGGCGTGACGCCCTCGACGGTGAGCAAACAGATCTCAGCGCTCGAGGCACAGCTACGCACCCGGCTGGTGAACCGTACGACGCGCCAACTTGTCATCACCGATGCGGGCGAGCGGCTCTACCAACGCTTTCTACGGGTGGCTGAAGAGTTGCGCGAGGCCCAGGAGGAGCTTTCCTCGATGCAGGCCGAGCCCATGGGACATTTGCGGGTGTCGCTGCCGCTCGCGCTCGGTGCCCGGTGTATTGCGCCGCACATTCCGGCTTTTCTCAAGCGCTTCCCGGCGCTGTCACTGGACCTGGACTTGTCGGTTGCCAAAGTCGATTTGCTCGCCGACCACTTCGATGTGGCAGTGCGAATTGCCGACGCCCTGGGCGACGGACTGGTGGCGATTCGGCTTGCTCCGTATGAGCGCGTGTTTTGCGCCGCTCCCTCTTACCTCGCGGAGCGGGGCACGCCGCTGCATCCGGACGATTTGGGTGCGCATGAATGTCTGGTGGCCGTTGGCGCGCGTACTGAGCGCACCTGGCCAGTGGCCGAGGGCGAGCGCATCCGCCACATCGCCGTAAGCGGCCGCTTCATGGTCAACCACGGCGATGCGCTGCATGAGGCGACGCTTGCGGGACTGGGCATCGGCATGCAGCCACGCTGGCGGGTGGCCGAGGCACTCCGGCAAGGACTGCTCACCGAAATCCTGCCTCAGTTTGCCGTCCAGCGGCGCTCGATCTGGGCTGTGCTTGCCCAACGCGGGGCGATGTCGCCCAAAGTGCGAGTGTTTGTAGAGTTCTTGCAAGCCACGCTTGCCGAGCTCGATCGGCCCCAAGGCCGCGAGACCGGCCTCAGGCCGGCGTGAACTGGCAACTGATCGAGCCCAGAGCGCCGTAGTCCACATGAAACGTGTCGCCCGGGGCGACGAATACCGGGCGGGTGAAGGAGCCCGACAGGATGGTCTCACCCGCGGCGAGCGACTCGCCCCAGGGCGCAAGCCTCCGAGCAAGCCAGGCCACCCCATTGGCCGGGTGATTGAGCACGGCCGCCGCCACGCCCGACTCTTCGATCACACCGTTTTGGTAGAGGAGCGCGCTCACCCAGCGCAAGTCGACCTCCGCGGGGCGCACCGGGCGGCCGCCCACAACGAGCGCGGCATTGGCCGCATTGTCAGAGATTGTGTCAGCGACCTTGCGGGTGGCGCCGGTCTGCGGATCGGTCATCTGAAGGCGGGCATCGATGATCTCGATGGCCGGGCGCACCCACGCGCTCGCCTCAAGCACATCGTAGAGGCTAACCTGCTCGCCCGCGAGTGGGCGCGCGAGAATGAAGGCCAGTTCTACCTCGACCCGGGGGCGGATAAATCGCGTGTAGGGGATGCGCGCGCCATCCTCATAGAACATGTCATCAAACAGTACGCCGTAATCGGGCTCGGTGATGCCAACGGCCTGTTGCATGGCGCGCGAGGTAAGTCCGATCTTGTGGCCGGCAACCTTGAGTCCGCGCGCGGCTTTGATCGCGGTCCAGGCACGCTGAACACGATAGCCGTCCTGGATGTCGATGCCCGGATGGGCCTGGGTGAGCTGCCGGATCGGGGTGCGGCTGCGTTCGGCCTCATCCAAGCCCTGGGCAATTGTCTCGATGGTAGCTGCGCTGAGCGCCATAGGTTTCGGTCCTTTCTGACGGCCGCTGTTCAGGCGGGGCTTCGCATTGTGCCCAAAGCGCGGTAGTCGAGCCTTTGCAAGCGCGGAAATTATGATGTTCCGCGATTCCGGTTGCCGGCAAGCGCGCGAATGCGCACACTTGCGGGCCATACCAACAATAAGCAGCAACGGAGGGGCTATGCGTCTGGCAAGTTTCAGGGCCGCAAACGGGCGGCAGGGATTTGGCGAAGTACTTGCCGACGGATCGATTGTCGAACTGGGCACCCCGGAAGTCAGCGGACTGCGGCAAGCGCTTTCGGCCTGGGGCTTGAGCGGCATTGCCGAGCGGGCACGCGGGTCGACAGCCAGGCGCCTTGCGGCGGGCAGCTTCAAGTGGCTGCCGCCGATTGTCGATCCAGGCAAAATCCTCTGCGTCGGACTTAACTACCGGCGGCATGCCGAAGAAGCAGGTATGGCAATTCCAAAATATCCGTCGATGTTCGTACGCTTTGCCAATTCTCAGGTGGGCCACGAGGAGCCGACCGTAGCGCCTGCAAACTCCGGCGACTACGACTTTGAGGCCGAACTCGCGGTGATCATCGGCCGCAGCGTCCGCCATGTTTCGGAATCCTCGGCATTGTCGGCGGTTGCGGGCTACGCGTGCTTTGCAGAAAACTCGGTACGCGACTTTCAACGGCACGCCGCACAGGCGACTCCTGGAAAAAATTTCGAGGCTAGCGGCGCTTTTGGGCCATGGATGACCACAGCCGATGCGGTACCCGATCTTGCCAGCGCCCACGTTATCGGGCGCCTCAACGGCGAAGTGATGCAGGATGAGCCCTTGAGCAATCTCATCTTTTCCATCGCAGCCATCATCAGCTATGCCTCGAGCTACACCCGCCTCGAGCCGGGCGACGTGCTGGTCACCGGCACGCCAGCAGGCGTGGGCATGGCGCGCAAGCCCCCCGTCTGGCTCAAGCCGGGCGATGTGTTTGAGGTCGATATCGCCGGAGTGGGGTTGCTGCGCAATCCCGTCGTCGCGGAAGGGGCTGCGCGATGAGCGACGGATTGATCTGGGTTACCGAACAGGATGTCGTCTCGCTGGTCACGCTCGATGATGCCATCGTCGCACTCGAACAGATCGCAAGCGACCCGGGAGCTTTCAATCTGCCCAAAGCCCTGGGCGGTTTTGATGATGGCAGCTCGATGCACGCACTCGGGTCATCCGCGCCAGGTCTGGGCTTTGCCGGGTTCAAAACCTGGGTGCACACCAAGCGCGGGGCGACTGCGGTTTATTCGCTCTTTGACAGCCAGGTCGGCGCGGTTCGCGCAGTCATCGAAGCCGGGGCGCTGGGTCAGTTGCGCACCTCGGCAATGACGGGCCTGGGCACCCGCTGGATGGCAGCCGAGCGTGTCGACGACATGGGCCTGATCGGCACCGGCTTTCAGGCCCTCACCCAGGTTGCAGCGGTCAATGCGGTGCGGCCGCTGCGGCGCGTGCGGGTGTTTAGCCCAACCCCTGAAAAGCGTCAGGCCTTTGTGGCGTTGCTGCGAAAGCGCTTCAGCTTCCAGATCAGCGAAGCTGCGAGCGCCGCGGAGGCTGCTGCCAACGCGCCGATCGTCACCATCGTGACCCGCGCACGAGACCCGTTTTTCTCGGCCGATATGCTGGCCCATGGCGCGCACCTCAACGCGGTCGGGGCGATTCTGCCCACACACGCTGAATTCACCCAGGATGTGTTTGACCGTGTGGGCAGCATTGCCGTCGATGATCTGACCAACGTGCAGAAAGTCTCCCGCGAATTTGTCGACCGTTTCGCCGGTGAGCGTGGCTGGCAGGCGGTGCGGTCGATTGGCGAGATCATTCGAAGCGGCAGGCCCGCGCGTCCCGAGGGGGGTGATGTAAGCCTGTTTAAATCGGTCGGCATGGGGCTGTCGGACCTCGCGGTCGCCATGATGGTGTTTGAGCGCGCACGCGCACGTGGCGTCGGGCGCGCCATCGCGTCAGCCCAGCGCGCGATGCCGACCTGGAAGGGCGATCGCGGCAATTTTTAATGGTTGATTGAGCAAGGGAATCAAGATGAGCAATGAATTCCGTTTTATTCCTGTGGGCGCGCCCCGGGCGCAACAGCCCTGGCCTTCGATCATCGTCCCGCGTCAGGCGATCGAGGCTGAAATCGAGCGTCTGGCAAGCATTGCGCTGCCCTCCTCCGGGGTTCGCGCCTCGGCGATTTCACACCCGAGCAACGACCACGAGGTACCGTGCTTTGCGCCAGGCATCGATGTGACCCTGCACGTGCTCAAGCCCGGCGAGACGACGCCCCCGATGGCGCGCAGTGCAAGCGCGGTCGACATGTGCATTGGCGGCTCGGGCACGGTTACGATCGGCCAACATCGGCTTGCAATGTCGCGCTTTGATGTCTGGAATACGCCATCGATGGAGCCGGTGTCCTACAGCAACCCAGGCAGGGACCTGTTTGTACGGATGTCCTACTCCAATGCGCCAGTTCTGGAAAAGCTCGAGGTGCATCTGGTGGACACCGCGCCGCGATCGGTCGCTGCAAACGAGGGGCGCGAGGCTGCGCCCAACGCGCCGCGCGCGCGCGATGCGGCCGAATCGATCGACCTTGGGCGCGATGGTGCGAAGCTTCTTGGCTATGAATATCTCGTCGACATCGATGTAGTTGAGTCACGACCGCTCATCTGGCCCTGGCTCGAAGTCGAAAAGCATCTGGCCAAAGTCTATGCGCGCGATCTCAGCTATACCGGGCGGCATCTTTACCTGCTCTACAACCCAGCGACGGAGCGGCGCATGGGAACAAGCCATAGTTTTTTTGCAACGATCGCAAAGTATCCCCCGAATAAGATCGACCAGCCCCACCGGCACACTTCAGCGGCTATCAACTATTACTTCTTCGGTCATGGCAAGAGCTCGGTCATGGGCGAGCGCATGCAATGGGAAGCGGGAGATCTCCATTTTTCTGCGCCGGGCTGGGCTGTGCATAACCACGGCTCGCGCGAAGAGGGGTTCTGCGCACTTACCATTCAGGATCATCCGCTGCAGATCGCCATGGACTCGCTGGTCTGGCAGGAGACGCTCAAATCCCCGATCGTCAAACTCGGATCACAAAAGGGTTTCGACACCAACATCGGCGATCTGGTCCGCGCGGCCTGATGATTGCACGCGAGGTGATGCCATGACCGACCCGCAGCGCTTCATCGCCCGCGCTCCTTCGCCTGCGCCGCAGACGATTGCACTCGCCACAGAGTTGCGTTTTCTGTACGAAGAAATCGCCGATCTTCTGGACCGCGATCAGATCGAGGCGTTACCTGGCTATTTCGTCGATGACTGCCTGTATCAGATCATTTCGCGCGAAAACTTCGACCAGGGACTACCCGCCGCGACGCTGTTTTGCGACGGCATTCGCATGCTGCGTGACCGTGTGCTCGCGCTTCGTGAAACACAGGTCTATGAGCCGCGCACGTGGCGCCACTTCATTTCGGGCGTCTGCATCGACTCAATCGCCGACGGCGTTATCTCTGCGGGAGCCAATGTGATGGTGACCGAGGCCATGTCAGATGCCGAGCCCACTATCTTGATTGTGGGTCGCTATCGCGACCGCCTGATACGCCGCGGCGAACAGTTGTTCTTCGTTGAGCGAAGCGTGGTCTATGACAACTACCGGGTAGTTCGGTCGTTGATCGCACCAGTCTGAAAAGAGGGAAACCAAATGGGCAAGAGCATTGGGGCCGAGGCCGGGGCGCGCAGCTGGCCGCTCGAGGGCTGGACGCGCGTGCCCTACTGGGTTTACACGGACGCCGAAGTCTATCAGCGTGAGCTCGATACCTTTTTTTACGGCAAAGGCTGGTGCTACGTCGCGCTCGACTGCGAGGTGCCGGAGCCCGGCTGCTACAAGCGTTCATGGATCGGCGAGCGGCAGGTCGTGGTGGTGCGAGGCAAGGACGGTGCGATCCACGTCTGGGAAAACCTCTGCGCGCATCGGGGAGCGCGGGTGTGCTGGCAGAACAAGGGGCGCGTCGATTCTTTTACCTGCCCCTATCATCAGTGGAACTTTGCACTGGACGGGCGGTTACAGGGCGTTCCGCTCAAACGCGGCGTGCTCGGCAAGGGCGGTATGCCCGACGATTTCGATAATGCCGCGCACGGGCTTAAGCGGTTGCGTGTGCACGTGGAGGGGGGTGCAATCTGGGCGAGCTTTGCGCACGACGGCCCGGATTTTGCGAGCTATTGCGGGCCTGAACTGTACGCCTATGTCAGACGGATTTTTTCGGGCCGCCCGCTCAAGCTCCTTGGCTACAGTCGCCAGCTCATTCCAGGTAACTGGAAGCTTTATATGGAGAACCTCAAGGATCCCTACCATGCAACGCTTTTGCACGCGTTTCTGATCACTTTTGGCCTTTGGCGCGCCGACACCGAGTCCGAGTCCAACCCCGTTGGCGATGGCCAGCATGGCGTGATGGTTTCGCGTAACGTGGGCAAGAAGGTCTCGGAGGCGACCTCCGAAATCGCTCGCAACAAGAGCCGCCTCGTGCTCGAGGACCCCGATACGGTTACGCCAATTCGGGAGTTTGAGGACGGCAAGGTAATCGGGCTCACGATTTTCCCCAGCGTGGTGATGCATCAGCAGGCCAATACGCTGGGCATGCGGCACCTCATCCCGAAAGGCGTCGGCGCGTTTGAGCTCTCGTGGACCTACTACGGCTTTGCCGACGAGCCGCCTGAAATCACGCGGCTGCGAATTCGTCATGCCAATCTCTACGGACCGGCAGGATTGGTCGCAATGGAAGATGGCGAGGTGCTCGCAGAATCGCAGCAAGGCGCCTCCGAGTATCCGCACCGCCAGGCAGTGCTCGAGATGGGCGGAAAGGACGTTGCCCCGCAGGATCACATGGTGACGGAGGTTTTGATTCGCGCTTTCTATAAGTATTACCGCGAAGCAATGGGCCTCTAGGCCTTAGCCTGGCGGCTATGCGAGACTCGATTCTCGCGCGCTCAGGCTGCTTGCGACTGTGGGGGTTGCCCGGGGTCGGTAAGGGCCGCGGCAAGGCTCTTGCGGTAGCGGTTGAGATCCTGCACGCTCGCAAAGGTACGCCCGAAGAGCAGCGACAGGTTGTGCAGGATCCGCTCGATCACACGCCCCTCCCACGCGTCATCAAAGCGAATCTGCTCGTCAAGCCAACGCTCAAGCCACCCGGGCTCGGGCAGGCGGCTTTGCACCGTGTCATTGGGGAATAGGGCGCGATTGACATGCAGGTTGGTCGGGTGCAGCGCCCGGCTGGGACGGCGGGCGCTCGTCATCAGAACCCCGATGCGCGAAAACGCAGCGCGGGCGACATCCCCGGCGTCTGTCACCGCTTTCTTCATGTAGCGCAGGTAGGCTCCCCCGTGCCGTGCCTCATCGCGGGAGATGAGATCGTAGATCGCGCGAATGACCGGCTCGGTATGCCACTGCGCGGCGCACCGGTACCAGTGGTTGAGACGGATCTCACCGCAGAAGTGGAGCATCAGCGTCTCGAAAGGCGGGGCAGGCTCGAACTCAAAGCGTACCGCCTGCAATTCGGCCTCCGTCGGCACGAGCTCCGGACGAAAGCGGCGCAGATACTCGATCAGGACCAGAGAGTGCTTCTGCTCCTCATAGAACCAGACCGACATAAACGCACTGAAATCGCTGTCGTGGCGGTTGTCGCGCAGGAACATCTCCGTTGCGGGCAGCGCCGCCCACTCGGTGATGGCATTGAGCTTGATCGTCTGCGCCTGCTCGTCGGTGAGTAGCGAGGCGTCGAAACGCTCCCAGGGGATGTCGCTCGCCATATTCCATCGGACCGCCTCGAGCGAGGCGAACAGTTCCGGGTAGAGCATGATGGGTCTTATCGGGTGTGGTGGCCGCAGTGTATCAACCTGCCGAGGGACCCGCATCCGCCACGGGGTGCGCGAGCCGGGCTTTTAGCCTGCGCATGAACCAGCCCACGACAGGAAGTTTTTCGTAAAGCTCTTCGGCGGCGTCCCAGTAGTCACGATGCAGGATCACCTTACCGGCGGCATCGAACTCGAGCCAGGTCGCACCTCGGATGCATTGTGGCGCACCCTGCGAGATCCGTGGCGTCCGAAAATAAAAATCCCACAGCAGGCAGCCCCGCCGGGCATCGCCCGTGGCTGCCGTCACGATAAAGCGCGGCGACTGCAGGTCGCGAAACATCGATTCAAAGATTGCGCGAATCGCGACGATGCCCTGCACCTCGTTGAACGGGTCCTTGAATCGGGCTTGCTCTGCATAAATCGATCCGAGTCGTGTGAGCGACTCGAGGGTGAGCGACTCAAAAAAGGCCGACACCGCCGGCAGGCCCGGCTGCGCGATCGGCAGCGCAGTTCGCTCAAGGACGCGGTCTGACCGTTCGGTGGGTAGGGACTGCGCGTCAGACGGATCGCTCATCCTCGATCATCCGCCGGTTGCCGCACGTACCGCACGAAAGTAAAGCCGCGCGGGCAGCAGGCTTAGAAGCTTCATCCACAAGGTAAACCGGCGAGGGAAATGCATTTCAAACCCCCCCCGGGCAAAGCCTGCAACGATTTCTCGCGCCGCCTGGTCCGCGCTAATGAGTCCGGGCATATGGAAGGCGTTTTGCGCCGTAAGCGGCGTCGCCACAAACCCGGGATCGATCAGCCAGACACCCACGCCCGTTGGTCTGAGGTCAAGGTAGAGCGACTCTGCGAGATTGATGAGCCCGGCCTTGCCCGGTCCGTAGGCGAGCGCCCTGGGCAGTCCCCGATAGCCCGCGACACTGGACACCAGTGCCAGACCACCCGCGCGCTGCCGGGCAAAAACGGGCAAGAGCGCATCGAGTCCGTTGTAGACGGCGGTGAGGTTGATCTCAATCAGCCGTCGCGCCTGCGCGAGGTCGAAACTGTCGGCGCGCATCGGCACGTAGTCGCCAGCCAGCCAGATAACGAGATCAATCTCGCCCCATGCCTCGACCAGCGCACCGCAGGCCGCCTTGATACTCTGGGGATCGGTGACATCTAGCGGCAGCGCCTGTGCTTGGCCTGCGAGCGCTCGCGCCAACTCGACGAGCGGAGCTTCGCGGCGCGCCGAGAGCGCGAGCTTTGCTCCGCGCGAGGCGAGTTCGCGCGCCAGCGCCTCGCCAATGCCGCTTGAGGCTCCGACAATCCATACCCGCCGGTCCCGCCAGATCCGGATGCGCGGGTTGAGCGGGCCCGGCCGGTCGGTCTCGCGCACGCGCGCGCCGGCCGGGTCGACAAAGGCCTTCATGATCGGCGCGCCAACGGGCGGTTCATCGCAGGCGAAACGGGGTATGGCATGGTGGTCAACGCCGCGTAAACGAGAGGGTGACTTCGCCCAGGCGAATGCCAAACTTGCTCATGACCGCGCGGTTGAGCATCACGCGATCATCGATCAGCACCATCCAGTCGTCGAAGTCGACGTGCCAGACCCGGCCGTCGACAGGCAAAGCGAGCGTATAGCGCCAGTTGAAGGTATTGCCAGCGAGAACGCCGGTTGCTTCGCCCACCACATCCGCAGCCGTCCCGGTAAAACGATCGGGCGCCACGCGCTTGAGCGTCCAGACGCGCCGGTCTTTGGTGCCGTCTGCATAGACAAAATCTTCCTCAAGAACGCCGGTGTCGCCCTGCCAGCGCCCGACCATGGTGACCGTGAAACGCTTGACGATGTTGCCCGAGCGGTCCTGAAACATGCCCCAGGCATCGAGCGGGCCGTTGAAGTAGACGGAGGGGTCGAGCACCGGTCGCTCGGCCGCGTACTGCGCCGGATGCGGGGAGGAGCAGCCCGCAAGGACCACGGCGGCTGCGAAGCCCGTTACCCAGGCAAGCAGGCGCAGGCGGGCGTAGCGGATGCGATCGCGAAAGGGGCGCGAGCGGGTTGCAGGAGTATTCATGGATTGACGATGTCCTTCAGTGTTTCAGGGTCAGCAGCGCGCCAGAGCAAAACGGCCGCAATGAGCTTGAAGAGGCAGGGCACCAGGGCATAGGCGAGCGACAGCGCCCACAAATTGGACTCCCGGCCCGGCTCGTAACCCAGCGCGGCAAGGAGCGGCAAGCCCAGGCCCGCGGCGAGTGCGAGGTTCAGCTTGGTGGCAAGCGCCCACATGCCGAAGTAAGAACCCTCCTGGCTCGACCGGCCGGCGCCACTGGCGATGACGTTTGCGAGCAGGGCTGACGGCATGGCGAGGTCGGCACCCAACGCAAGGCCGGTGATCACGCATATCGCGCCAAACGCAATCACGTCGCCCTTGCCCAGTCCGAACGCCCAGCCAAAGGCAAGGAGTGCGGCCACCATGCCGATCAGCCAGGCGTGTCTTGCGCCGATTCGAGCGCCAAGCCACACCCATCCCGGCATGCCGATCGCCGCCGCGAGAAAATAGAGCAGCAGAAAATACCCGGCCTCCCTCGGCGCGCCCAGTACATCGGCAACGAAGAAGAGCACGAGGGTCGCGGGGATCGCGCTGGCAACGCCGTTCAGCATAAACACGGCGAGCAGGCGGGCAAACCGGCGGTCGCGCGCGACCAGCGCCCAGGGCCTCAGGATCGCTGCGCGCCAGGCGGGCACGGCAGCGCCCGCGCAGGTACGGGCCGGAAGCGGCGCGCGGTGCAGCAAGAGCGCCGAAGCGATCAACATCACGACGAAGACCGCGCTCAGGACGGACGCCTGCTCCGGTTCAAGCAACAGCGACGAGGCGAGCACGCCCGCGAGCCCGCAGGCCTCCCGCCACCCTGTCACCCGCACACGCGTTGACGGATCACTGCCCAGCTCCGCACCCCAGGCCTGATGGGCAATTGTCACCGTCGACCACGCCAGATAGGTGATCGAAGACAGGACTGCAAGCCAGGCCGCCAGCAACGCGGGATCGCTCGACTGCGGTGGGTGAAGCAATGCGACGAAACCGAAGGCGAGGGGCGCAAGCGCGAGCACAATCCAGCCGCGGTAGTGTCGGTACCCGCGTGAACGATCGATCCAGCCGCCCAAAAGAGGGTCGGCAATTGCATCGAGCGCGCGCGCGGCAAACAGAACGAGCCCGACGAGTGCAAGCGGCAGACCCGCCTCGCGGCCGTAGAACGCCGGGAGAAGAACAAAGAGCGGCAACTCGAGAAGCGCCAGCGGTGCGCGCAGGGCGCCGTAGGAAAAAAGCGCCCCCGCCCCCGGCGCGCGCGGCGCCGCAACAGGGTGCTCCGCCGACGACGCAGTCGAAGCCGCGCGCGCCATCGCAGTGGCCTGCGCATCGCTCACCGCGCTGTTCCTGCGCCCACTCAACGCGCCCCCGCCGGCACGCCGCCGGCGTTGGTTCCCGGGGAATAGGATTCAGAAGGGCCAACCCCGCGCAGCAGGGCCGCGCGCATCGCCGGTTCGCTCGTCCGCGCATCGAGCCAGATTCCCAGAAAGGCCGGGCCGAATGCCGGATCCGTCACCTCGCCAAGCGGTCTGTCGTTCAGCCAGAACCGGATCCGCGCCCCCGGACTGTATGCCGCAGCCAGACGGTCGCCGGCCTTGACGTCGGGAAACAGCGCGCGCATCTGAGCAAGCCAAGCCGCACGCTGCTCGGCGCTGGCGCGCTCAGGCTGGCGAGCCATTTCAAGGTCGCTACGCTCCGCGATGCGCTCTCCCGACAGCGACATGGCGTAGCGAAGCTCGAGGAGCAGTTCGCGGTCAAAGGGCGCCGGTAGCGCCTTTGCGTTTGCGGTCGGCAGGCGCGACACCCCTGCCGACCAGAGCGTTGCGTCATACACCCGCATGCCAAACCAGCGCAGCGTGTACTGCCCCGCGAGCTCCGGCTGCCCGAGGACGCTGCGTGCAAGTGCCGCAGGGCGCGACAGATCATCGCTCGCGCGCGCACCCGGCGCTGCCAGTCCCAGCGCAAGAGCGCCAACCAGAGCAGCCCGCGCGGTCAGGTTCGCGCGGCGCAATACAGGCTGGGTCACTGACGCTCCAAGGTGAATTGAACGACGTCGGTATTGCCGTGTTCAAAAGCTGCCTCACAGTAGGCGAGATAAAACTCCCATGTGCGGATGAAGGCCTCGTCAAACCCTTGAGCACGGACCTGCGGCAGGCAGCCCATGAAGCGCTCGCGCCAGAGTCCCAGGGTGCGGGCGTAATCGAGCCCGAAGGCAAATCGCTGCTTCACGGTAAAGCCCGCGCGACGCGCCAGTGCCTCGAAGCCCGAAGGCGTGGGCAGCATCCCGCCCGGGAAAATAAATTGTTGAATAAAGTCGGTTCCGCGCCGATACCGGGCAAAGAGCGACTCGTCGATGGTGATGGTTTGAATGACAGCGCGCCCGCCAGGGCTGAGGCAACGACCGAGCGCGGCAAACCAGGCTGGCCAGTAGCGCTCGCCGACCGCTTCGAACATTTCCACTGAAGCGATCCCGTCGTAGGTCCCGCGTTCGTCGCGATAGTCGCGCAGCACAAAATCTGCGCTGCCGGGGCCGCTTGCGCCGGCCAATCGCTCGCGCGCAAAAGCCAGTTGCTCGGTCGACAGGGTCAGGCCGGTGACATCGAGTCCGCGGGCCACCGCGCGCTCGGCAAAGCCGCCCCAGCCGCACCCGATTTCCAGAATGCGCGCGCCAGCGGGAAGCGCAAGCTCGTCAAGCAATCGATCGTTTTTGGCGTCCTGCGCGTGAGCAAGAGTGCGATCGGCGTGGCCTGCGAACAGCGCGCTCGAGTAGGTCATCCCCGGGTCGAGCCAGAGCCGGTAAAAGTCATTGCCCAGATCATAGTGCGCGTGAATGTTGCGACGCGAACCGCTGCGGGTATTGGCGCGCAGCAGATGCCGAAGTCGATCGGCGAGCTGTCCCCACCAGGTTCCGTAGACCGCCGTCTCTAGAGCACGACGATTCAACACCATTAGCGAAAGCAGATCCTTCAGGCTGTCCGTGCGCCAGCTGCCGTCGATCCAGGCCTGTGCGAATCCGACATCGCCTCGGCGCAGGATTTCGTCGAACACCGACCATTGGCCGATGGTGAGCGTGGCAACCGGCTCGCCGCGCCCGAAGGTGCGACGATCGCCGCCGGGCAGCTCGAGGTAAAGCGAGCCGACGGATAGGCGTTCGAGCAGCGAAAGGATCAGGCGCGCGCTTTTGGGGCCGGCTTCGCGGGAAGCAACGGCAAGGGGCAGACCGCCCGACTCAAGCGTACTGGGATGCGTCATGGAGAACCCCGGGTTAGAAATTGCTCGGGAGCAGCCGGCTTGCGATAAAACGGTACCCGGGCAAGCCAGAGCCTCAAGGCCTGCCAGTGAATGCGCGCGATCACGCCCAGGCTGAAGAGCGGGAAGGCGACTAAAGCAAAGAAGCCTGTGCGCCAGGTGAGCGACGCAAAGTATCCGCTCATGCTCGTTTGCAGCAGCGCGCCTTCGCCATCGTCATAATCGATCCGAGCGATGGCCCGGTCGTCTCGGTTGATGAAGCGAAAGCGGTAGCGTCCTTGAATTTCGCAGAAAGGCGACACATGAAAGGCTTTGTCCGCGTGCAGGGCAACGCCCGCAGGTAGGGCTGCGCCCGTGGGATCAGCCAACAGATAAACGTGCCGCTCGCCAAAGGTGTTGTGCACCTCAGCGATGACCGCGCAGAGAGCGCCATCGATCCGGTGGCAGAACCAGAAGCTCACTGGCTTGAAGGCATAGCCAAACACGCGCGCGAAGGCGTGCAGCCAGATCTCGCCATCGGCGCGGATCCCCGCCTGAGCGAGCAGACCGTTGATCCAAGCTCGTGGATCTGCGGAGCCGTCACCGTGATCGCATACCCGTAGCGACAGGCAGGCACGCCGGTTGATTCCGAACAGCCAGGTTCCACCAACCTGCTCCAAGGATGCGAGCGGCGCGCGAACAAACCACGCGCGGTAGCGAAAGGCGTGCTCGGTCGGGCGCAGGCGCTTGTGTCGCACCTCGCCGAAGCCCAGGGATAGGTGTCCGCAGTCGCGCACGGGCAAACCTAGGCAGCGCGAGACAGCGGCGCGTGAAGGCGCGCGATGGCGCTCGCCACCTCGAGGCCCGAGCGCAGCCCGTCTTCGTGAAAGCCGTAACCCATCCAGGCTCCGGCATACCAGGTGTTGCGCAGGCCCTGTCTTGCCCGCAAGCGCTTTTGCGCACGCATCGCACCACGGTCGAAAATCGGGTGCGCGTACTGGATCTCGCGGATGAGCGTGTGGGCAGCGGGCTCACTCAGGGGGTTCAGCGTGACGAAAACAGGCCTCGACAGCGGGAGCGGCTGGAGGCGGTTGAGCCAATAAGTCACCGACACCGCCGGCGCGCCAGGGTTGCCGTCGCTCAGATAGTTCCACGCAGCCCACGCGCGGCGGCGTGCGGGCATCAACGACGGGTCCGTGTGGAGCAGGGCCCGATTGGGCTGGTAGCGGATTGCGGTGAGGAGCGCCTTCTCCTCAGGATCGGCGTCGGCAACGAGGGCAAGCGACTGATCGCTGTGGCAGGCAAGGACGACCTGATCGAACTCTTCGCTGCCCGAAGCGGTATGCACTGTCACCGTCGTTCCCGCGGGGCTGGGGCGGCGGGTGACCGACACGACCGGCTGGCCAAGCCGGACATCCTCGAGGCGCGACAGGATCTTGTCGACATACTGGCGCGCACCGCCCGGTACCGTGAACCACCGTGGGCGACCTTCGATCTGCAGCAGGCCATGATTGTGGAAAAAGCGAACGAAGCTTCCGACCGGAAACCTCATCATCGAGGAGGCCGGACAGGACCAGATCGCGGCAGCCATCGGCAGAAGATAAGCATCGCGGAATTCATCGCTGTAGCCTTCGCGCAACAGGAAGCGTTCAAGCGGTTCATCGAGACGTTCGGCCGCGCCCTCATCGAGCGCGAGCGCCGTCGCTTCGCGGTTGAACCGCAGGACGTCTCGCACCATGCGCCAGAACCCGGGGCGAAAGAGGTTCGCCGGCTGCGCAAGCAGACTTGCGAGGTTGGACCCGCACCACTCGAGACGGTGCGGGCCGATTGACGCGGCAAACGACATGTCAGTCGGCGCCTGCGCAATCCCGAGTTCTGAAAAGAGGGCGATCAGCAGCGGATACGTTCGTTCGTTGTAGACGAGAAATCCGGTATCCACGGCGGCGGTGATGCCATCGATCGTCACATCGACCGTATGGGTATGGCCGCCCGCGCGGTGCTCCTGCTCAAAAAGAACCACTTGATGGTCTGTCTGCAGCCGTAAGGCTGCAGAGAGCCCCGAGATGCCTGCGCCGACTACCGCGATTCGCATGAACCGTCCCCTGGACAAGATCCGAAACCGCCGGGATTTGCCCGGGCTCGGTTGGCCGGGTCAGGCCGCAGCGTACGGCTGCGCCTGCCTGGCGTGACTGAGCAGTCATCATATGACCAATCAGTGTCTAGAACAAAAAAGCCCCGGTTTCGCCGGTCGGGTTTGACAACTCCTAGCCAACCTCTGAGGTAAGGGGGTAAGATGCGCGACGCACTGAGAGGACGCGATGTTTTGTCCAAGACAAGAACGCAGTCGGCCCGCCGTTGACGCGACAAGATCCGGGATCCGAACCGGACCGACGGTCGGTGGCGACGACCATGAATGACCGTACCGCCGCCTCCGGCATCACGCTGAGCATTTCAGCGGTCGAGCGCGATACCGGCCTGGCCAAGGATACCCTCCGGGTGTGGGAACGCCGCTATGGCTTTCCAAGCCCCGGACGCGACGCCTTTGGCGAGCGAACCTATCCGATCGAACAGGTCGACAAGCTTCGGGTGATCCGTCGACTGATGGATAGCGGCCATCGCCCCGGTCGGATCATCTCGCTGCCCCTGGAGGAACTGCACGCACTCGCCGCGCAGTCCGTCGAGCCGCCCCGCGCGGCAACCGAGGTTCGCAGCGAACACGAGGACTTGCAGCGCTACATTGAGCTCACCAAGGCGCACGACGTTGACTCTTTGCGTGGCGCTCTGTCTCAGGCAGCGGTGCGCATGGGTCTGGATCGATTTGTGATCGAGGTTGCTGCGCCCCTCAATCGCATGGTCGGCGAGGCGTGGGCACGGGGATACTTTGAGGTGTTCGAAGAACATCTCTACACGGAGTCGATGCAGATCGTGTTGCGCAGTGCGATCAGCACCATCCCCAAGACCGGAACCCGTCCGCGTGTTCTGCTCACTACCTTCCCCAACGAGAGCCACGGCTTGGGTCTGCTGATGGCCGAAGCCATCCTTTCGCTCGAGGGCTGCAGCTGCCTGTCGCTCGGGGTGCAGACGCCGATCTGGGACATCGTGCTTGCGGCAACAGCCCACCATGCCGATATCGTGGCGCTGTCGTTCACCGCAACGCTGGGATCCAGTATCGTCTCTGAGGGCTTGACCGAACTGCGCACCAAGCTGCCGCGCGCAACCGAGCTCTGGGCGGGCGGCCAAAGCCCCGTGCTGATGCGAAAGCCGCCTCCCGGCGTGCAGGTGATCAGAGACCTGACGGAGATCGCGCCGGCGGTGGCTGGCTGGCGCTCGCGCCGCGCCTAACCCCCCTGTGCGGGAGGCCTTTGCAGTGACTGCAGACGTCTCCACGCTTCCTGGTACTCGCGAATCAGACGCTCGACGAGTTCACCCGCGCCGACCACCGACTTGACCGCGGCGATGCCCTGGCCGCTCCCCCAGATGTCCTTCCAGGCCTTGACCGGCCGATCAGATCCGAAGTTCATAGCACTCGGATCGCTCTGCGGAAGATCTTCGGGGTCGAGCCCCGCTGCCACAACCGAGGCGCGAAGGTAGTTGCCGTGGACCCCGGTGAAGAGATTGGTGTAAATGATGTCATCGGCCGCACCGGCCACAACCGCTGCCTTGTAGGCCTCCGAGGCGCGCGCCTCGTGCGTGGCGATGAAGGCTGAGCCAATGTAGGCGAGATCAGCGCCCATGGCCTGGGCTGCGAGGACTGCCGCGCCGTTGGCGATCGCCCCGGACAAAAGAATCGGTCCGTCAAACCACTCGCGAATCTCCTGCACCAGCGCAAAGGGCGACTGTGTACCCGCGTGCCCGCCCGCGCCCGCTGCCACAGCGATCAGACCATCGGCGCCTTTTTCGATGGCTTTCCTCGCAAAGCGGTTATTGATGATGTCGTGCAACACAATGCCGCCATAGCTGTGCACGGCTTGGTTGACTTCGGGTCTGGCGCCGAGCGAGGTGATGACGATAGGCACGCGGTGCTTCACGCAAAGCTCGAGATCATGGTCGAGCCGGTCGTTGGATTTATGAACGATCTGGTTGACCGCGAACGGCGCGCTCGGCCGGTCGGGGTGCGCGCGGTCGTGCGCATCGAGCGCCTCGCGGATCTGCGAAAGCCATTCGTCGAGCTGCTCGCGCGGACGCGCGTTAAGCGCCGGAAAGGAGCCAACAACCCCGGCGCGACACTGCGCGATGACCAGATCGGGGTTGGAGATGATGAAGAGCGGCGAGCCTACGGCTGGCAGGCGCAGACGATCCCGAAGTACCGCAGGCAGGGCCATCGCCGGCCCCTTACTTTGAACGACCCTGGGCTTTGAGAAGGCGTTCGAGCTCTTCGTCGCTCACTACCTCAAAAACCGTGACCACTTTCTGGACGCCGCGCACGCGGCTCGCCACCTGAGCGGCACGCTCGGATTCCTTGCGCGTGGCGATGCCCATCAGATAGACCACGCCCGCCTCGGTGACGACCTTGACGTTGTGCGCGCTCGTGTCGGAGTTTTCAAGTAGCGCGGCCTTGACGGAGGCCGTAACCGCAGTATCGGATGCTGAGGCGCTGAGCGCCGGTTGCCCGGCCACCTGCAGGGCATTTTCGACGGACCGGACATTGTCGATCTTCGCGACGATGCGCTCGGCGGTGCGCCGATCCTCTTCGCTGCCGACCTGCCCGGTGAGAAGCACCTTGCGGTTGTAACTCGTCGTCGAGATGCCGCCCGAAAACTTCACCGCATCGCGCAGCTGGGTGCTTGCCTTGAATTCGATAGCAGTATCTTCGGCCTGGGCGCCGATCGATCGTCGGTCCGAGACCGACATCGCGCCCGCTACCATGCCGGTCGCTGCCAGCGGAAGACAGCCGGATAACGAAAGCGCTGAACCGAGGGCTAGAACAGCGCTCAAAACCAAGACGAAGCGATTCATAAGTTTGCCTGAAGTGTGGTTCGGAAAATTGTAGCCTCAGAAGGCATTGCGAATCCATTCAATTGTCTGCCCGTCGATCGCAAACACATCAAATCGACATGCCGCCATCCGGCTGCCTTCCCGCTGCTGCAGCCAGGCCTGCGCGCTGCGGCGCAGGCGCTCCTGTTTGGCGCGCGTAACGCTCGCCGCTGCGCCGCCAAACGCCGATCGGCTGCGTTGGCGAACTTCAACAAACACCCACTCACCACGGTCGCGCATGATGAGGTCGATCTCGCCAAAGCGGCTGCGGACCTGCCGCGCCACGAGCTCGAGCCCGGCGGCTTCAAGGCGCGCCAGCGCGACATCCTCCGCAGCGTCGCCGATCCTCTGGGTGGGTGAGCGCATCAGCGCCGCCTCGCCGATACCGATGCAACTTGCCGCACGGGCTGCGCGCCACGACAATGCTCGGGCACCCGCTCATACCTCCCCGCGCAACCGGCCCGGCCGCGCGGGCAACCCGCAAGACTCAGCGAAGCAGACCAGCACATATGATCGAACACAGCTCATCGGAAAGGGTGCAGGCGGGAGCATTATATGTAGTCGCCTCGCCGATCGGACACCTGAGTGACCTGAGCGCACGCGCGACGGCCGTGCTCGCCGGGGTCGACTGGGTTGCATGCGAAGACACACGGGTCAGCCGGCCGCTGCTCGCGCGCCTCGCCTCGCGCGCCCGCCTGATGGCCGCGCACCAGCACAATGAAGCGACAGCGGCGGCACAGGTTCTCACGCGCCTTCGAGAAGGATGTTCGGTCGCATTGCTGAGCGACGCAGGGACCCCCGCGATCAGCGATCCCGGTGCGCGCATCGTTTGCGCAGCGCTCGAGGCCGGGCACCGCGTCATCCCCATACCGGGACCGTCGGCGCTCACCGCAATCGCAAGCGCAAGCGGGATGGTCGAAGGCCCGTTGCGGTTTGAAGGTTTTCTGCCGGCGCGCGCCAGTGCGCGCCGTTCAAGGCTCGAGGCGCTCGCGGGCGCTGACTGTCCGGTCGTGCTGTTTGAGGCGCCCCATCGCATCAGCGCCGCGCTCAAGGACATCGTCACAATCTGCGGCGAGGCGCGCTGGCTTACCATCGGCCGCGAGCTCACCAAAAAATTTGAGGAAATCGTGCGGCTACCCGCAGGGCAGGCGGGCGCCTGGCTGGCTGCCGACCCGATGCGAACGCGTGGCGAGTTCGCGCTGGTCCTTGCGCCGGCCGGATGGCAGCCACAGGCACTTTCGGCAGCGGAGGGTTCGGACAACTTCGCTGCCAGTACGGTCGCTGCCGCTATGGCGTCTGGCGAATCCGCTCCGAACGAGAGCGTCACCCTCACACTCGACGCGCTGCTGCGCGGCCTGCTGCCCGATCTGGGCGCAAATCGCGCGAGCCGTCTGGTCGAGCGACTGACCCGGCGGCCGCACCGCGATGTCTATCGCCGAGCCGTGGCCCTAGCGAACGAGCTGAAAGGCCTCGATCCCGGTAGCCGCGCGTAGGCGGCGCTGCGCCTCCTGCGCAAGACCGGTTTGCGGGTACGGTCCCGCGAGCAGCTTGAAAAAGCTGCCGTCCTGATACACGGCGATCGCTTCCGGCAAACCGCCTGGCCTGGCTCGCAGGCGCTCAAGCGCAGCCTGCGCGCCTGCACGCGACTGATACGCGCCAAGTTGCACATATCGCCCAGGCGCGAGGGCTACCGATGCCGCGCTAGTTGCCGCAGACGCAGGGACGGCGGTAGCAGGACCAGAGGAGTCCGGTGCGAAGGCTGCCACGCCTGCAGTCGAAGAAGCGACCGGCGCGGAATACGTTGCCGCCTCCCGGGGCGCGCTTTCTCGGGGCGCGGCGCCCGCCACCGGGCCAGGCTGCGCGGACCCACCCGGGTCGCGGCTCACGCTGATCGCGGGCGGCTGCGCAAGGCTGACGGCGAGCGCGCGCGCGGCGCCGGCTTCACCGGCCGAGGCCGAATCCGATGGCGATGCAGCGGGTGTGCCCGCCGAGACCGCAAGCGCGCCAGACTGTCCGGTCGATGCTGCGCGGCTCATGGACTCAGCACGCGCTTCGGGCTGCGCGGCCGCTTGCGCAGCACTCGTTGTCCCGGTCGCCTCTGCAACATCGAAACGGATGATCAGCTCGACCTCCACCTCGGCGCTGCCGGCCATTGCGGTACCGAGCTTGGCTGCCGCCGCGTAGGAAAGATCGATGACCCGGCCAGGCACGAAAGGGCCGCGGTCGTTCACACGGACCACGATACTGCGGCCGGTCCTCATATGGGTCACCCGTGCATAACTCGGCAGTGGCAGCGTCGGATGCGCGGCTGTCATCGCGTACATGTCGTAGCGCTCGCCCGTGGAGGTCGGTCGATTGTGGTAGCGACGGCCGTACCAGGTGGCGATGCCCCGCTCACGAAAGGGCTCGAGGCTCGTCATCGGCTGATAGTGTCGACCGAATTGCGTGTAGGGTCGATTGGCGAAGCGGTGAAGGGGTTCGGCGCGAGGCACTGCGTCCGGAAGGTTTTCAAGCTCGGAAAGCGGCCGATCGCCAGGGCCATCGTCGAGATAGAAACGTCCTCCTGCGGCGGGGCTCGCCGGCGGGCGAGCGGGCGCTGCGCCCGGCGCGGCCGTCCCGGGCGGTGGCGCGGCTGCGGCCGTATCAGAGGGCGGCGTCACGGTCGAACAGGCAGTCAGCCACGTCGCGATCACACCCACGGCTGCAATTGTGGCGAGGTTGGTGGCGCGTTCCATACGGGGCGCGCGACTCGCTCGGGCTGCATCGCGCCGCGCAAGCCTCGCCGCCAGCCGCTCGCGATAACGTACCAGATAGTCCAACCCGAGAATCGCCCGCGGACCATACCATGAGGTCATTTCGCCATCGATACCCAAAACCGCGGGTGCGGCTGCGCCACAGCGGATCCAGGCGTCGCGAAGCTGAATGCGGTCGGCCGCTTTAAAGCGACACGGCTCGGAGGAAAGCAGCACGGCCCGTAGCGGCGTCGCGGCAAGCGCCTGCGGCGTGGTCACCGGATAACGCTGCTCAGCCGCCCCGCCGGCGACGACGAGCCCAACGCGGGCCAGCATGCGCGCGATGAAGGTGTCGGGGGAAACGCTCATCCAGGGATCATTCCAGATGAGGTAGGCAAGTTCAATCGGCTCGAAGGTCTGGGCATCCACGCGCGCCAGGCCCGCCTCGAGCCTGTCGCAGAGGCTTTGTGCGGCAGATTGTGCATCGAACAATTCACCAAACTGGCGGTACAGCGCAAGGTTGTCTTCGATCTCGATCGGATGCGTCACAACAATGTTGGGCACGAAGCGCGCGATCGCATCGACCGTCGGCTTTTCATTTTCGTCGATGTTGACGATGCAGTGGGTCGGTGCAAGGCGCCGGATACGCTCGATGTTTACTGTCTTGGTACCCCCGACCTTGGGGATCTTGGCGAGCGCTGCCGACGGATGGACGCAAAAGCCGGTACGCCCGACCAGATGACGCGCCAGACCGAGTTCGCAGACGAGTTCGGTGAGACTCGGTACCAGGCTGACGATGCGTGGCGCGGCGCTCAAGGGTTTTCCGAGGCGCGTGCCTTGCGCGGCGCGCGCGCAAACAGCCGGTCGTAGACGATATTGGGCAGGGCCCTCAGAACAAGCGCGACGATTCTCATCGGCCAGGGGATCACGACGAAAGAGCGGCGGGCCGCGATCGCTGCAATCGCCTGCTCGGCAAAGGCTTGAACCGGCATGAGAAACGGCATGCGATAAGCGTTCGTGTCGGTCATCGGTGTGCGAATGTAGCCTGGGGCGATGGTCACCACGCTGATTCCGTGTGCGCGCTCTTCCAGGCGCAGCGACTCGAGGTAAGCGATCGCGGCGGCCTTGGAGGCGCTGTACGCGCCGGCGCCCGGTAGGCCGCGAATGCCCGCGACACTGGCGATGCCGACGAGCGTGCCGCCGCCATGCGCTCGCATGGCGGGAAGAAAGGCGGCAAAGCTGTCGTGAAGTCCCACCACATTGACCGCGATGATGCGCTCGAACACGCGCGCATCGCTCGGTTCCGCAGTAAGCGTGCCCGCACTGATCCCGGCGTTACCGATCACGATGTCTGGGCAGCCCCATGCGCTGAGGAGGTCGTCGGCCGCACGCCCAAGCTCTTTGCGATCAGTGAGGTCGATGGCATATATCCGCACCTCGGCCGGTGCGAGCCGCCCGGCAAGAGCCTGCAGGCGCTCAGCCCGGCGGGCGAATAGCGCGAAGGCAGCATCGGGATATCGCGCGCGGTAGGCCAGCGCGAGCGCCTCGCCGATCCCGCTCGAGGCCCCGGTGATGACAATGCGCGGTCCCGAATTGCGCACGCCGCTCACGCGCTGGCCCGGTCAGCTGCGCGGCCCCGCCGCGCGTTCGCGCGCCACCAGGAAATCGACGACACGCAACGCGCTCGAATTGGACCCTGCCATCGAGGGCGCGGTCAGGAACTTGCCCGCCACCGCAAGCGAGGGCACGCCGTCGATCGCGTAGGCCTCCGAGATCTGCACGGCTCGACGCGCGCGCGTGCGCACGGAAAACGAGTCATAAACTTCGAGGAAGGTCTTGGACTCCAGGCCCAGCACTTCGGCCATTTTCTGCGGCGTATCGAGCCGCACGCGCTCGACATGGAGCGCGTGAAAAACGCGCGGAGCGAGTTCATCGGCCTTGCCAAGAGCCACCAGCGCATAGTGAAGCTGCTGAATGCGGGTCTCGCGGAAGCTCACATGCTCGCGCCGGAACACGACTGCAGCCGGCTGCCTCTTTCGCCAATCGGCAAGCTCCGGCTCAAGCGAATGGCAGTGCGGGCACCAGTACGCAAAGAATTCAAGCACTTCGATCCGGCCAGCTGGCGCCTCGACCGGCTGCGCGGGGTTGACTGCCCTGTAATCCCGCCCTGCCAGCGGCTCACCCGGCTGGGCCGCAGCGGCCCCCGCGGTCGCTGCCGCCGAGCCCACCGTGGCGGCCTTGAGCCAGAGCCTGCGCAATTTGTTCATCAAAACATCCTCCTGATACGTAAGGCGTGGTCGTGCGGTGGGCGTGCGGTGCGCATCAGCGCTGGCGCACCACCGACGACTCGATGCCGTTTTCCTCGAGCCGCGCGCGGGCGCGGTTGAGATCATCGAGCTGCGCGTAGGGTCCGATCCGAACGCGGTAGACACGCTGGCCATTGACTTCGGCAGGTAGGACACGCGCCTCGAGCCCGATCAGCGCGAGCTTGGCCTTCATGCTGTCTGCATCGTCGGCGAGCCGAAACGCCCCCGCCTGTAGAACGTAGAGCGCGCGTTCGCCGCCCGGCTCGCTCGGGTCTGAGGCGGCCGCACCTGCTACGGGCGCCGCTGCAGCGCGCTCACCCTGCGTTACCTCAGTGCCGGCACCCGGTTCGCTGCCGGGACGAGCTGCGGGTGCCGCATCGCCAGGTGCTCGCCCGCGTGCGGCAACCGGGCGATTCGGGTCAGGTGCTTCGGCGGGCGAGCGCGGTTCGACCACGCGCTCGCTGCTGCGAATCACCTTATTAACGAAAGGCAAGGGCGCCCGGGTGACGAAGATCGCGACCGCCACCGCGATAGCGAGCCCAAGCACGACCCCGAGCATCATTCCCAGAGCGAGACTGCCCCGCTGAACCTGCGGTCGGAGTTCAAAAGACTTGCCACGCATACCCATCACATCCTCTCCGGCGACGATACGCCAAGCAGCGCAAGGCCGGTGCGAAGCACCTGGCGCACCGCGAGTAGGAGCGCGAGTCTTGCTTCGCGCAGATCCTGCTCATCGACCAGGAAGCGCTCTGAATTGTAGTAAGCGTGCAATTCGGCAGCGAGGTCCTTGAGATAGAAAGCAAGCGCGTGGGGAGCCAGTTCCTCAGCCGCCTCGCCGACCACCTCCGTAAAGCGCGCAAGCTGCGCCATCAGGGCTGCCTCGCGCGGGGCCGCCAGCGGCGCAAGCGCTGCAGGCTCGGCGCCCACGCGGGCACTCAGCCGGGCGGCAAGCGACTCGGCGGGCTCGCCGGTACGCGATGCGGCCTGCTCGATGACCGAACAGATGCGCGCATGCGCGTACTGCACATAGTAGACCGGGTTGTCATCGCTTTGCGAGAGCGCCAAATCGATATCGAAGACAAACTCCGAGTCGGCCTTACGCGAGACCAGGAAGAACCGCACCGCGTCGCGACCGCGCCGCTCCGCCTCATGAGCGCTCGACTCGGCGCGCTCGCCGCTCCAGGCGATGAGATCGCGCAGTGTCACGTACGAGCCGGCGCGCTTGGATATACGAACCTCCTCACCGCCGCGCATGACCGTAACCATCTTGTGCAGAACGTACTGCGGCCATCCGGCGGGGATACCCAGCGCGAGCGCCTGAAGCCCCGCGCGGACTCGTGCGATGGTGCCGTGATGGTCGGAGCCCTGGATGTTGACGGCGCGCTCATGGCCGCGCTGCCACTTGGACACGTGGTAGGCGACGTCGGGGACGAAATAGGTATAGCCCCCGTCCGACTTACGCATGACGCGATCCTTGTCGTCGCCGAAGTCGGTGCTGCGTAGCCACAGTGCGCCATCCTGCTCGTACGTCACGCCGGCCGCAGTGAGCGCCGCAACCGCTGACGCTACACGGCCCTCGGTGTAAAGCGACGACTCGAGGTAGTAGTTGTCAAAGCGAACGCCAAACGCGCGCAGATCATCATCCTGCTCTCGCCTGAGGTAGGCAACCGCGAAACGCCGAATCGCTTCCAGGTCCTCCGGGTCAGCCGCGCCCGTTTCAGCCGGTACGCGCTCGGCGCTGACGGTCCTGCCGGCAAGGTAGTCACGCGCAATATCCCGGATGTACTCGCCTCGGTAGCCGTCGGCTGGAAAGCCCGGGTCGTCCGCATCCAGGCCGCGCGCGCGCGCCTGAACGGATGCAGCGAGGTTCGCAATCTGCGCGCCGGCATCGTTGTAGTAGAACTCGCGGGTGACCTTCCAACCCGTCGCTGCGAGCAGCGAACAGACCGCATCGCCCAGCGCCGCCTGCCGGCCGTGGCCGACATGGAGCGGGCCGGTTGGATTGGCCGAAACAAACTCGACGATCACACTGCGGCCCGCGCCGCCTGACGACCTGCCGAATGCATCGCCCTGCTCAAGAACCCGGCCGACGACGGCCGAGCGAGCCGCTTCACGGAGCCTGAGGTTGATAAAGCCGGGGCCGGCAACCTCGACCGCTGCGAGGAGCGGCGAGGCGCTCGCCGCATCCGCTTCGCGAACGGCTTGGGCAAGCGCTTCGGCGATCTGGCGCGGCGCACGTTTGAGCGGGCGAGCAAGCTGCATCGCCAGATTGCACGCAAGGTCGCCATGTCCCGGCTCGCGCGGGCGATCGAGTTCGACCGCGGGCAGGGCATCGGCGAGCTCGCTCCCCGCAGCCAGCGCGCGGGCAGCCGCAGCAAACCTCTCGGCAAGCGCTTGTTTTTGATCAGCCAGCATGGCGGCGAATTGTACCTGCCCCCGCGTACCGCTCCCCACTGACCAGGCTCACCTCGGACGACCCGAGGACATCGCCAACCCCCGCTTCAGGAACGGTCGATCTGCTCGCGGGCCAGGGCTCGCAGCCGGGGCTTGTCGGTCTTGCCGACCGCGGTGCGCGGGAGCGCCTCGATGGGCAGAACATGGGCGGGGAGCTTGTAGCGAACCAGCCGTTCCGCGAGCTGATCCAGTACCGCCTGCGCTGCGATGGTCCGCCCGTGAAAGACCACGAAGGCGACCAGCACTTCGCCACGGTAGCTATCGGCGATGCCCACGACCGCCGCCTCGGCAATGCCCGCGAGCGCGAGCAATGCCTCCTCAATTTCGCGCGGGTAGACGTTGAACCCACCCACGATCGCCATGTCCTTTTTGCGGTCGCGGATAAACAGGTAGCCGTCCTCATCGAACTCGCCCACATCGCCCGTATAGAGCCAACCGCCCCGCAATGCCAGCGCGGTTTCCTGCGGCATGCCCCGGTAGCCGGACATGATCTGCGGCCCGCGCACTCGAATCTCGCCCGCTTGCCCGACCGGCAAAACGCGCTCGCCGCTATCGACATCGACGATCTCGACATCGGTCTGCGCTAGGGCAAGCCCCACCGAGCCCGGCTTGCGCCGCCCCACGGGAGGATTGAAGCTCACCACCGGGCCCGCCTCGCTCTGGCCATAGCCCTCGGCAACCGGGCAGCCTGTTGCACGCTCCCAGCGCTCGAGCACCGCTACCGGCAGCGCCGAGGCGCCCGAGAAGCAAAGCCGCAGAGAATTGAATCGCGTGCGGACGAACCGCTCATGCGCCATCAACCCGACAAAGAGCGTGGGGCTGCCTGAAAAGAGCGTGATTTGCTCGCGCTCGATAGTCTCGAGCACCGCCTCGGGCCGGTAGCGCGCAAGGATCACGAGCGTGCCGCGACAGAAAACCGATAGGTAAAGACCCATCGCCACAGCGTAGACATGGAAAAGCGGCGTGACAGCAAGGATACGCTCTGCCTCAAGCCGGGTCGGCAGTGCCGCTTCGCGTTGACTCACATTGATCGACACCGCATGGTGCAGGAGATCGACACCCTTTGCGCGGCCAGTCGTGCCGCCCGTGTACTGAAGCGTTGATCGCTCGTGCGGCTGAGGAAGGACGAGTGCACCGGGATCTGGGCTTTGGTGCTGCCACCGGGTGAGGCTCGTTGCCGGGCCCACCGCGATCCGCCTGCTGATGCCAAGTGTCTGCGCCAGGTCGACAACCGCCT
Source organism: uncultured Bordetella sp. (assembly GCA_964654745.1). Classification (GTDB taxonomy): domain Bacteria; phylum Pseudomonadota; class Gammaproteobacteria; order Burkholderiales; family Burkholderiaceae_E; genus SYIM01. The sequence goes on from CAZZKA010000004.1 coordinate 37,338, forward strand.
GCGGACAGCTCGCGTCATGAATGAGCCCGCACGGGGCGGCGTCCTTCAGGATCGGTCCGAGTTCGTGCACCGTGTAGGCCGGGTTGAGCGGGGCGAGCTGAAATCCTGCCGCCTGAACCGCAAAACTCGCAATCGCGATGTCGACCGAATTGCCCATCAAGAGCGCAATCCGCTCACCGCGCGCTCCCCACTGAGCAAGCGCTTGGGCAAGCCCCATTACGCAGGCAAGATACGCCCGATAGGTCAGGCGCTCATCCCCACAGACGAGGAATCTCCGAGCAAGGATACAATCACAAAGCATCTGTATCCATATGCTCGTCCAAC
>CAZZKA010000005.1:0-35613 GCA_964654745.1 uncultured Bordetella sp.
CGGGAGAAAGGTTGAAGCTGATTGTCGAAGCGGGCGTTCCGGACTGGTGAGCGATCGATAGAGGCGCCGCCGTCTCTTCGATGCGAGCGAAATCAGTCAGCGCGATGCGCTCTCCGGTATTTGAGATGAAGATCAGCGATCGCAGAGTCTCAGGGCTCTGGGTGAACTCCGGAGCGAGTTCAAGAACGACGCGATATTGATTAAGGGGGTTGTAGATCACACCTATCTGGCGCTGCCCGAAAGCGTTATTGAGTGTCGCATCGATGGCGCGCACTGAGAGACCGAGCCGCGCGATCGCATCCCTGTCGAGCACGAGGCTTGTCTGTTTGCCTCGGTCCTGCACGTCGCTGTCGATATCCACCAGTTCAGGCAGGCGCGATAGCGCCCGTCGTACCTGGGGCTCCCATTGCCGTAACTCTTCAAGCTCGTCGGCCTGCAGGGTGAACTGGTACTGAGAGCTCGCTTGCCTGCCGCCCACCCTGATATCCTGAACCGGCGTCATGAAGAGGAAAGCCCCTGGCTCGCGTGCGAGGCGCCCCCGCAGCCGGGCAACGACGCGGTCAGCCGATACGCCGCGCTCGGCGAGCGGCTTGAGCGCGATGAACATTTGCGCGGAATTTCGGGTGCTGCCCCCGGTAAAGCCGCTGACCGCTTCGACGGCGGGGTCTGCTTTGACGATCGCGAGGAAACGATCAAGGCGCTGTTGCATGGCTTGAAACGAAGTCGCCTGGTCTGCTCGTATGAAGCCGATGATGCGGCCCGTATCCTGCTGAGGGAAAAACCCCTTGGGGATGGAGCTGTAGAGATGAAAGTTATAGACGACGACCGCTGCGAGCGCGATCAGAATGAGCGGTTGGTGTCGAAGCGCCCAGGCAAGGCTCGATCGATAGGCTTTGATCAGCAGACGCCCTGGAAGGCCCAGCCAGCGCCTGACCCCCTCCGACGCGGCTTTATTTTTCCTTGGCCTGAGCAGCACCGCGCACATCATGGGTGTCGTGGTCAAGGACATCACCATTGAGACGAGAATAGCTGCCGTCATCACGACGGCAAATTCTCGGAATAAACGTCCTACGATACCGCCCATCAATAGAATGGGGATGAACACTGCGATGAGCGAAATGCTGATCGAGACCACTGTGAAGGCAACTTCACGTGCGCCTTCGAGGCTTGCCTGGACTGCGCTTTTGCCGCGCTCGAGGTGTCGAGAGATGTTCTCAAGCACTACGATCGCATCATCGACGACGAACCCGGTCGCGACGATAAGCGCCATCAGCGAAATATTGTTCAGGCTGAGGCCCAGAGCGTGCATCACTGCAAACGTACCGGCGAGCGATACCGGTACCGCCACGCTCGGCACCAACGTCGCCCGAAGGCTGCGTAGAGACAGCCAGACCACGAGAATCACCAGCGCAATCGATATCGCAAGCGTACGCTGCATCTCCCGTATCGAGGCGCGGATCGTGGGGGTGCGATCCGACATCACGCGCAGATCGATAGCGGCAGGGATCGAAGCCTGCAGCCACGGCAGCAGCGATCGGACCCGGTCTACAGCTTCGATGATATTGGCATCAGGCTGCCGGTAGAGCATCAGCATCACGGCTGGTCGGCCATCCGCGACACCGTAGTTTCGAAGATCCTGAACGGAGTCGCTCACCGTTGCGACGTCGTGAAGACGGACCGCGTTACCGCCCCGCCAGCGCACGATAAGCGGCGCGTAATCCGCAGCGCTTCGCGCCTGATCGTTGGCGTCAACCTGCCAATGGCGATCTGTATCTTCTATCAACCCCTTGGGCCGGTTGCCGTTGGCGCTCACCACGGCGATCCGGATTTCCTCGAGCGAGATGCCGCTTGCCGCGAGGCGATTAGGGTCCGCTTGTATCCTCACCGCCGGAAGCGCGCCACCGCCGATAATGACATTGCCTATGCCTTCGACCTGGGCAAGGCGCTGCGCGAGTACGGTCGATGCGGCGTCATACATCTGTCCCCGCGACAGTGTTGCCGAAGTGAGCGCGAGAATCATGATCGGCGCATCGGCAGGGTTGGACTTGCGGTAGCTGGGGTTGCTCGGCATGTCGGTCGGTAACAGCGTTCGAGCTGCATTGATCGCAGCCTGAACTTCACGCGCGGCAGCGTTGATATCGCGATCGAGTTCGAACTGGACTGTGACCCGTGTACTGCCAAGCGACGAACTCGATGTTATTTCGGTGACACCGGATATAGCCCCCAGGGTGCGTTCGAGCGGCGTAGCGACACTTTTCGCCATGGTCTCCGGACTCGCACCAGGTAAATTCGCGGTGACCGAGATCGTCGGAAAATCGACTCGGGGGAGGGGAGCAATAGGAAGTTCAAACCAGGCGAGCAGACCTGCAGCGGCCACCCCGATGGTGACCAACGTGGTGGCGACCGGCCTGAGAATGAAGAGTGCGAACGGATTAGTCACCGCAGACTCTGCCGCTCAGCTCGCCCGGGCCCAGCGACGAGACATCGCGGCAAACCCCAGGTAAATGACGGGCGTAGTAAACAGGGTAAGCAGCTGGCTCACGATCAGACCTCCCACCAGCGTTACCCCAAGAGGCTGCCGCAGCTCGCTTCCCCAGCCATCGCTCAGCATCAGAGGAAGGGCGCCCAGAAGCGCTGCAAGAGTGGTCATGAGGATGGGCCTGAAGCGCAGCAGACAGGCTTGACGGATGGCCTCGCGGGGGCTCATACCCTGAGTGCGTTCAGCATCAAGTGCAAAGTCGATCATCATGATCGCGTTCTTTTTTACGATGCCGATCAGGAGAATGATGCCTATGACGGCGATGATGTCCAGATCCATCTGTATAGCCAATAGCGCAGCGAGCGCGCCAAGTGCAGCAGATGGCAGAGTAGAAAGAATAGTTACGGGGTGAATGAAGCTCTCATAGAGCACGCCGAGAACAATGTACATCGTGACGACTGCAGCGAGGATCAGCCAGAGGGTATTCGCTAGCGAGGCCTGAAAGGCGAGGGCCGCACCCTGGAAACCCGTCTCGATGCTCGGGGGCAGGGCCGCGCGCCGGACCTCATCGCGGATTACGTTGACTGCCTCGCCAAGCGATATTCCCTCGGCCGTGTTGAATGACAGGGTGACTGCTGGGAACTGCCCGACGTGGTTGATCGCCAGTACCCCGGGGCGCTCAACGATTCGTGCGACAGCAGACAGCGGCACTGGAGAGCCCGTGCTTGACGCGACGTACAGATTCTCCAGGGCTTGCATGCCGCGGCGATAGCGCGGCGCGACTTCAATTACGACTCGGTACTGGTTGGACTGGGTGTACATGGTCGAAATCAAGCGCTGGCCGAATGCGTTGTAGAGCGCGCTGTCTATTCCTGCGACGCTCACGCCCAGCCGGGTTGCTGCGGCGCGGTCGATTTCGACGAAGGCACGCAGCCCCTGTTCTAGCAGGTCACTGGTCACATCGGTCAGTTGGGGCAGCGCCTGAAGACGCTCGACCATGTCGCGGGCGGCAGACCTGAGTGCAGCCTCGTCGGGCGAGGTCATGAGGAATTGATATTGGGTACGGGCTACTCGCTCTTCGATAGTGAGATCCTGAACTGGCTGGAGGAAGATCGATATGCCGCCAACCTGCCGCGCAGATTCGGTGATGCGCCGCATGATCACGCGAACCGACGCGCCTCCTCTCTGGTCTCTGGGCTTGAGGTTGATCAGCATTCTTCCGGTATTGAGGGTCGCATTGCTGCCATCAACGCCGATAAACGAGGAGAGACTGCTCACTGCGGGATCGCGCAGAATGATCTCCGCAACAGCCTGCTGCCGCTCTGCCATCGCGCCAAAGGAAGTCGACTGGGAAGCCTCGGTAACCGCCTGGATCAGGCCTGTATCCTGGACCGGGAAAAACCCCTTGGGTATCAGAAAATACAACCCGGCCGTGGCTGCGATCGTGAACGCAAACGTCGTCAAGGTGAGGCGACTGTGATCGAGCACTCGATCGAGCAGGCGTCCATAGAGGGCGATCGTCGCATCAATAAAGGCTCCGGTGGCGCGATAGACCAGACCGTGGCTCTCCTCGGGGACCCGCGTTAGCAGCCGCGCGCAAAGCATAGGCGTGAGCGTCAGCGACACGACGGCTGAAATCAGGATCGCCACAGCAAGCGTAACGGCAAACTCATGGAACAAGCGGCCCACTACGTCCGCCATAAACAGCAACGGAATGAGTACCGCGATCAGCGAAACGGTGAGCGATATGATGGTAAAGCCGATTTCGCGCGATCCGGTGAGCGCGGCTTCCAGGGGCTTCATGCCGGCTTCGACGTGCCGAGCGATGTTCTCGATCATCACGATTGCATCGTCGACGACGAAGCCGGTTGCGATCGTCAGAGCCATCAATGTGAGCGTGTTCACCGAGAACCCTGCAAGCACCATGACGGCGAATGTCCCGACGAGGGAAAGAGGAACGGCGACGCTTGGAATCATCGTGGCGGTAGCGCTGCGTAGAAAGACAAAGATCACAGCGACGACGAGCGCCACCGCGATCAGTAACTCGTTCTGGGTGTCTCGCACAGAAGCCCTGATGGTGACCGTACGATCGGAAAGAACCTGCAGGTCGACCGATGCGGGCAAGGTGCTTTGCAGACGCGGAAGCAGGCCCTGTATGCGGTCTACTGTCTGAATGACATTGGCTCCGGGCTGTCGGTGGATATTCAGGATGACGGCAGGCGTGCGGTCGGCCCATGCAGCCAGGCGGTTATTTTCAGCGTCCTCGACGATCTCCGCGACATCGCCCAGGCGTAGGGCATTGCCGCCGCGCCACGCAAGGATCAACCGGGAATAGTCGACAGCCGAGCGCAGCTGATCGTTGGCATCAATGGTGGAGGCCTGAGCAGGACCGTCGAAACTACCCTTCGGTTGATTGACGTTGGCTGCGTTGATCGCAGTGCGAATATCGTCGGTCGACAGCTTGGCCGCGGCTAGAGCGTTGGGATTGACCTGAACGCGGATCGCGGGTCGCAGTCCGCCCGACAGTGCGACCACGCCGACGCCGCTGATCTGCGAGAGTTTGGGCGCGAGGCGGTTTTCGACCAGATCATTGAGACGGATCGGTGGCAGGGATGGCGAGCTCACGGCCAGCGTCAGGATGGGTGCGTCTGCCGGGTTGAATTTCCTGTAGACGGGAGGCATCGGTAAATCAGTCGGCAGCAGGTTGCTCGCTGCATTGATAGCCGCCTGAACCTGTTGCTCCGCCACATCGAGCTCGAGTTTCAGTGCGAAGCGAAGTGTGATGACCGAGGCGCCGCCCGAGCTTACCGAGGACATTTGTGATAAACCCGGCATCTGTCCGAACTGTCGCTCAAGCGGTGCGGTGATGGCCGAGGTGGTGACGTCGGGTCCGGCACCGGGGTAAAGGGTCGTGACCTGAATCGTCGGGAAATCCACCTCGGGCAGTGCCGACACGGGAAGCGTTCGCCAACCCAATATTCCCGCTATAAGGAGCGCCACCATGAGCAGCGAGGTGGCGACCGGCCTGAGAATGAACAGGCGCGACAGGTTCATAAGGCGGTGGCGGCCGGTGGGGCGGGTGGTGCCGACAAGTGTGGTGCGGTCAACCGCCCTGCTGCTGGCGGCGACGCTCCCGCATGGTGTCGATGAATTTCTGGCGTTCTTCCGGATTCATCTTCATAAAGCGCTCCTGCTGCTCCGGCGGGAGGCGATCCAGCCATGGTGGGCGGTCCGTCGCAGCGCCCGGTGCGGGCGAGGTGGTCGTCGCCGGCGGTGGGCCGGATCCGCCACCGGCCGGGGACCCCGCGGGTGGGGCTACCGCGCCGCCACGAGCGCCCGCCATGATTTCGACGCGGGCGCCTTCGCGCAGGCGGTCGGCGCCATCGGTCACGACGCGGTCACCCTGGGCGAGCTGGCCGCGCACGGCCGACCAGTCCCCCTCCGTTGCCACAACCTCAACCGTTCGTACTGATACAGCCGAGTCTTCGCCCACCCGGTAGACGAAACTGCCGGAGGCGCCGCGCTGCAAGGACGAAGTCGGGACGACCGTCGCAGCGGCGAGCAGGTCGAGTTGCAGCCTGACGTTGACGAACTGGTTGGGGTATAGCGCACCGTCAAGGTTGTCGAATTGCGCCTTGACCCGGATCGTTCCTGTTGCCGGATCGATCGCATTATCAAGACTGCTGACCGTGCCGACTGCAAGTCGCGTGCGCTGCTCGCGATCCCAGGCCTCGACGTTCGGGCGATCGGTGCCCCGCATTCCTGCCCGCAGCCGGGGCAGCGCTGCCTCCGGAATCGCGAACACGACGCTGATCGGTTGGGTCTGGGTGATGGTAACCAGGCCCGACGCGTCGCCCGGGCGCACGATATTGCCCAGATCAATCTGACGCAGACCCACCTGACCGCTGATTGGCGCGGTGATCCTTGTGTACGAAAGCATGAGTCGAGCGTTGTCCACCGAGGCCTGGTTCACCCGGATGGTGCCCGCCAGCTGTTTGACCAGGGCCTCCTGGGTATCCACCTGCTGGCGGGCGATCGAGTCCCGGGAGGCCAGATCTCGGTATCGCGCAAGATCGATCTGCGCGTTGACCCACTGCGCCTGGTCCCTTGCCAACTGGCCCTCTGCCTGGGCGAGTTGCACTTCGTAGGAACGCGGGTCGATTTCAGCGAGCAATTGCCCGGAGGCCACCGCCTGACCCTCCTTGAAGTGAATCGCGCGCAGCTCTCCCTCGACCCGCGTGCGTACCACCGCGGTATTGAGGGCCTGAATCGTACCGATCGCGGGTTGGATCACACGCAGGTCACGCTGCTGCACGGTACCGGCCGAGACTGGCATCGCGCGCCCCGCACCGCGCCCGCCCGTCGAACCAGCTCCCGGCGGCGCGCCGACCGACGGCGCCGAAGCCGCGCCCGGTGCACTGCCCGCGGCGGTCTGCGCGCCTGGCTGCACCGTCGGCTGCTGCTGCCGCTGCCATGCAAACCAGCCTGCGCCAACGAGAATCAGCAGCAGAACGAGCGCAAACGCGATGCGGCGGCCACGACCCGAGGGGCGTGGCAGGGAGGGTGGCGGTGCCATGAACGATTCAGACGGCCGAAGAGAAGAACTTCACTATACGACAAAGACCGCCGGGCTGCGGCTGCGGGGGGCCGATTCGTGAGGGACCAAGGCTGATCTCAGTCTGGATGGCACCGCGCAGACTTTTGCTATCGACGTGATTTGCATAAGATCAGGTCAGGCTAGCCTCTCGGCTGGTCACCAAAGGAAGAAGATGGGTCCATGGAATGCTGCCCGGCCGGGTGACGCATTGGCCGATGTTGATACGCCCGCGCTGATGCTCAATCTTGATGCCTTTGAGCGCAATCTGCAGCGGATGATGCGCGCACTCGATGGCCGCGATGTTCGCCTGCGGGCTCACGCCAAAAGTCACAAGACGCCGCACATCGCGCACCGCCAGATCGCCCAGGGCGCAGTCGGAATTTGCTGTCAGAAAGTTAGCGAGGCGGCAGTTTTTGTCGACGCAGGCATCGGCGATATCGTGATCACAAACCAGGTGGTCGGCGAAGCCAAGGCGGCTCGCGTTGCCCAACTCGCAGGCAGGGCGCGGATCGGGGTCCTGGCCGACCACCCCGCCCCGGTGTCGACTCTGGCGCGTGCAGCGTCGCAAGCCGGTTCTGTGATCGATGTCTATGTCGAGATCGACGTCGGTCACCGGTGCGGGGTTGCACCGGGGGAACCCGCCGCTCTGCTTGCCGCGCAGATTGCACGACATGCGTCCCTGCGCTTTGCCGGGCTGCACGTTTACCATGGTCCTGCACAACATCTGCGTAATCCTGCCGAGCGATCAGCTGCTATTGCACATGCGGTCGATTGCGCACGCATTTCGCGCAGTGCGGTCGAAGCCAAAGGAATCGTCTGCGAACGTGTAACCGGCGCTGGTACGGGAACCTTCCTGCTCGAGCGTGACTCCGGCATCTATAACGAGATCCAGGCGGGGTCGTATATCTTCATGGACCGCGACTATGCCGATAATCGCCTGGGCGAAGCGGATCTGCGATTTGAGCACGCGCTTTTTGTACGGACGACGGTGATGAGCCGGCCGCGGGCCTCGCGTGCAATCGTCGATGCGGGGCTCAAGGCCTCAAGCGTGGACAGCGGTATGCCCGCTGTCTGGCAGCGACCAGAGCTGAGGTTCATCAAAGCCTCCGATGAGCATGGCGTGATCGAGACCCCTGAAGCGGCCTCGCTTGAGCTTGGCGATACCTTGATGCTCATTCCCGGCCACTGTGATCCGACGGTGAACCTCTACGATCAGATCGTATGTTTCCGTGGTGATCGGGTCGAGGATATCTGGCCGGTTGCGGCGCGCGGAGCGCTCCTTTAGTCGATCAATCCGCGGCCCCGACGCCGCGACGCTGGAGTTTGTCTTGTCGATATTTGACCTTGTGATTCGTAACGCAACGATCGTTGACGGCACAGGCGCCCAGCGATTCGTCAGTGACGTGGGGATCGACGGCGATCGTATCGGACGCATTGGCGATCTCGCAGGATCTGTCGGTCGACAGGAGATTGATCTGGCGGGCGCAGTGCTCGCGCCAGGCTTCATTGATGTTCATACGCACGACGACCGATTGCTGCTGTCATCGCCCGACATGACGCCGAAGCTCAGTCAGGGCGTGACTACCGTTATCACAGGTAACTGCGGCATTTCCCTGGCGCCGTTTCCAGACGGACCACCCCCGCACGTGGTGCCGCCGCTCAATCTTCTTGATGGCTCGGTCCGATCATTTCGCTTTAGAACCTTCGGGGACTATCTGTGTGTCTTGCGGGAGCAACCGGCGGCGATCAACAGCGCCGCGCTGGTCGGTCACACCACCTTGCGGATTGGAGCGATGGCTAGCCTTGACCGGCCAGCTGGCCAGGCAGAAATCGCGGTTATGCGCGATCGGGTCGCCGAGGCGCTTGAGTCGGGGGCAATCGGCGTTTCAACCGGACTATTCTATGAACCTGCGATTGCAGCGCCGTGCGAGGAGGTGATCGAGATCTGCCGGCCTCTGACCGATCACGCAGCGATCTATTGCACGCACATGCGCTGCGAGGGCGACCAGATCAACGCTTCGCTTGAGGAAACTTTCCGGGTCGGACGCGAGTTAGGCGTCCCGGTCGTCATCTCGCACCACAAACTTATTGGGCGGGCGAATTACGGCCGCTCGATCGAGACGCTCGCTCGAATCAAAGCTGCCATGCAGACTCAGCCAGTGTGCCTCGACTGCTATCCCTACGCAGCAGGCTCGACCATCCTGTCAGCCGATCGCGCAGCGAGCTCGGAGCGTGTGATTGTGACCTGGTCGCGGAGTCTGCCCGAGCACGCGGGTCGCGACCTGGCCCATATAGCCAGGGATCTGAATCTTCCAGTGGACGAGACGATCACGCGGCTTTTACCGGCGGGCGCTATCTATTTCAGGATGCATGAAGACGACGTCCAGCGTATCCTCGCTTTCGATCAGACGATGATCGGTTCAGACGGCCTACCGCACGACGACTCGCCTCACCCTCGCCTGTGGGGTACCTTTCCCCGGGTGCTTGGCCACTACTCGCGCGGGCTCGGTTTGTTCTCGCTTGAGCAGGCCGTACACAAGATGACCGGGCTGAGTGCGCGCAATTTTGGGCTCGCCGATCGAGGCGAGGTCCGCGAGGGTGCTTATGCCGACCTGGTGCTCTTTGACCCCGACTCGATAGCGGCAGCCGCGACCTATGAGTCCCCCCAGTTGCCGGCGGTGGGGATCCAGACGGTGCTCGTGAACGGGGCAGTCGCATGGTGCGCCGGGCGGGCAAGCGGTTCGCGGACCGGGCGGGCGCTTGCGCGCTCTTTAACTTCAGCCAGCCCGGGGCACTGATCAAGTGATGTCAACACCACCTGGAGTCCTCCCATGCCCCGAGATCTGATGACCTGTAGTGCGGCGCTTGCCGAGTCCGCGCGGATCGCTACTGGGCGGCGAAGGCATATTTTCGCCAGTGCGGCGGCCGGTGCTCTCGGCGTCCTGGGGATACGGTCTATAGCGCGGGCCCAGGTCTTCCCTGCGCGCCCGCTTCGATTACTGGTCGGCTTTTCCGCAGGCGGCGGCGCTGATGCTATCGCCCGAACGATGGCGGGCCGGCTCGCCGCGCAGCTGGGGCAGAATGTGGTCGTTGAAAATCGGCCGGGCGCGAGCAGCACGATAGCGGCTGGCGTGCTTGCTGAGGCTGCCGCCGACGGTTACACGCTGATGCTGGCCGATTCGTCGCTGCTCATTGCCGCCCGAGCCATGCAGAAGGTCGGCCTTGACGCACGATCGAGTTTTGCGCCTGTCGGTGCGGTGGCTACGGCACCGCTTGCCATTACCGTGAGAGCGGACTCTCCGATCAAATCGCTCGAAGAAATGGCCGCGTCCTCCCGCCGGGGGGAGGCTCTGGGCTACGCGACCTCCGGAATCGGCACCGTCCATCATCTGGCGATGGAGTTGTTGCAGACCCGCGCGGCGATCAAGCTTACCCACGTGCCATATCGCGGCGCCTCGCAAATCGTGCCGGATCTGCTCGGTGGACAAATTCCGCTGGCAGTTCTTAGCGCGGCAGCGGCGCTCGGTCATGTCCGGGCAGGACGGATGCGGGTTCTGGGATTGACGAGCCCGGAGCCATTTGCCGGTGCGAGCGACTGGCGCCGTATATCGGAGTGGCTACCCGGTTTTGATGCCTCCCCCAGGCTGTTCGTTCTGTCACCCGCTGGTACGCCCGCGGCGGTGATCGCACGGCTCGAGCGCGAGCTGCTGGCCGCGCTGGCCGACGCTGAGGTGGTTGATGGCTTGAGCAAGCAGGGCGCCGTGGCGCGCCGGCGCGGCGCAGGCGAGCTTGCCCAGGACATCGCTGAGGAGTTGCAACGGTGGGAGGCGCTGATCCGTGATGCCGGCATTGTGATCAGCGGAGCCGCGATCGGCGATCCAGCCGGCTGACCGGCGCTGCGGCACAATCAGCTGGCGGATTCGCCGAATCCCATCTGCTCGCGGTACCAGGCGTAAAACGCGCGGATCATGACCTCGCTCACCATGTATGGAGCGGCAGCGGTGTCGCGGCCGCCCATCTCCACCACACCCTCAGAATCGGGGTAGGCCGCCGCACCGATCTGCACCTGGGTGAGCATTTCGCTATCGTCGATCGAGACAAAGCCCGCCGGACCCAGCAGGTTGGCGTGCTTGAGGCGAAGCCGTGCCATCTCCTCGTCGTCGTCGGCAAAGCCGTAATGGGTAATGACGAGTTCATGCTCGCCAGGGCTTCTCGGGATGACATGCCGGGTCTTGAGCGTGTTGGCCTGGATACCCAGCTGGGCTGCGGGAAAAACCCAGGCTCCGCCCACTCGCCCGGCATTGAATTCCTTGCGGGGCGTCACGGTTTCGAGATCGTTGATGCGGAGATCACTGCGGAATCGGGTCATCTCCGCGGTCGCTTCGGTAACCTTTTTGCCGCGGTTGTAGGAAATCATCACGCTGTGCTTGCCCCCGCCGGTCGGGATGCACTCACCCCCCGAATCGGCGCGCCACAGACCGAAGGTGATGTAGAACGTGTGAAGCAGCGTGGCGTGATAAGGATCCTTGAGATTTTCCAGATAGGTTTTCCAGTTCGCGGGGATCAACTGCCGCGTGCACCCCAGGAGCCTCAGCTTTCGCCCTTCCGGAAACATGTGATCGATCTCGGCGAGGATTTCCGGGCCGCAGTAGTCCTCGAAACTCGGTGAATCGTCCTGGAAGGTCGCCCAGACCGAGCCGCCGCGCGTCGCGACCCGGAGTGCCTTGAGACCGTGGGCCTTGAGATCGAAATCGGCTGGCATGCCTCCTTCCCCATTGGCACCGCGCCTAAAGGGCATCCCTCGCAGGCGCCCGTCGAGGTCGTAGTTCCACTGATGATAGGGACAGGTGAAGTCCTTGACCCGCCCCGTGTTTTGCCAGCAGAACTGCGCCTGCCGATGTGCACAGCGGTTTTCAAAGACTCGGATGTCACCCGCTTGATTACGAACCATCACGACCGGTTTGGTGCCGATCCACTGACGCTTGAAGCATCCGGGTTCGGGGACCTCGCAGTCGAGTCCGATGTAGTTCCAGGTACGGCCGCCAAAGAAAAGGTCCATTTCGCGATCAAAGATGTCGCGATCTGAATAGACCCAACTCGGGATGCGGGTGTGTCCGCCAGCGGGCCAGGTCCGTTTGGCGGCGCGCGTGCCGCTGTGGTCGTCGCCGGCCGCAGGAGCGTGGAGGTTGCCGTTGGGAAGGGGGGTGCTCATGGATTCAGACCGGGATGATCAGGGATGTCCGGATACGATAGTTGTCAACGACACACCAGCGCTCGCGCAGTCGCAGGCCCTGTGCTGTTTCAACGAAAGTATCCAGATAACGACCGACCAGATTGACTGTTGGCTCGCGGTCCGACAGGCTTTCGATGATCAGGAAATTCGACTGTGCGGTGAATCCGCCGGACTCTTCGCCGGTAATCCGGCAGGCGCTCACGAAATGTCTCAACGATCGCGGCTCGTAGACCGTGCTTTCACGAAGCGCCATCACCCGATCGAGAAGCATGCCCCGACCATCGCAGTAAATCAGCGACAGCGGCAGCCCGGCATCGTGATTTTCCCTGGAAATGACTCTGTATCGACAGTCATCGGCGAAGAAATCCGGCCAGCGTTCGAGAGCCACATCGTCGAGGCAACCGCAGTAGTCATCGTGAAAGTCACGCAGCGCAGCGCGCCGTCCGGCAAGACTTGCCCCTGCGCTCATGACGCCGCAAGCGATGCACGGTTGCTTTGAAAGCCCGTTTGACTGCCGAGCGCGCGAATCGATTCCTCCATCCGCTCCTGCCAGATCAGCGACTCCATACCGATATGCAGCGGGTGATCCTGGATGGTGAGCGCCGAGGTGGCAACATCTTCGGTATGGTGGGCGTGCATAACCCATCCAGGAGCCGACAGCAGCAGGTCGCCCGCCTTCCACTCGATCCGCTCGCCCCCCACATGGCTGTAGCCGTGCCCGGCGAGGTAGTAATTGATCGCGGCCGAAGTGTGGCGATGCGGAATATGATGACTTCCGGGTGGAGTCGATGAGAGCGTTGCAAAAAAACTGTGCGTGGTGCCGATGCGCCGCTCGGTGACCGGATTGTAGAGAACGAACAGTCGCCTGCCGTTGTAGGCCTTGTCGAGCTGATTAACGCTGGGCAGAAACTCAGATACTTTGGCCCATGGCCAGTGCAGGGCTTTCGATTCAAGGACGTCGATATCGATCAGATATTCGTAGCCGAGGAGCCAGGCGCCCTCTTCGGTGATCTGGCGGCGCATTGCGAGCTCGCGGGATGAGGGGCCGGAATGAGCGATAGGCTCGACCGCATGCCGGTCTGCCGGCGGCGTGTCGCCCTCGAATTCCTCGACGTAATGCACCTCGAGCTGTTCGAGCAGCGGGGCGTTTGAGTAGGAGAGCCTTACCCAGGGCTCGTTCCCCCCGTTGCGGTAGGAATGAATCTGCATCGCCGGAGTGTTCCAGACATCGCGTTCGCTGATGCGGATATCGCGGCCGTTTACGGTCGCAGTGCCCCCTCCGGCGACGCAAATTTCAACCATATTGGAATTCTTACGCAGATTGGTCGTCTGCTCGCCAGGCGCGACAACATTCAGGGTGACATCTATTCCGGGCGCAAAGCCGCGACCGGGCGAGCGGGCATGAGGATGGACGATCAACGCGGCGCGCCTGCCGTTGTCCGGCCTGGGCCCGGCAGCGAGCCGTTCAGCCTCAGCCGCGATCGACTCGGCGCTCACTACGATAGAGGGCCAGGGCTCCTGGGTGCGCGCGGGATGCCCGGAAACATCGACAAAGGGCGAATGAGGCTGAATCGTCTTGGCCATGATCGGATTCCAGATGGCGGGCCTGCGATGGAGCGTTACCACGTTGGGGTTAGCTCATGGAGCTGCGATTGTGCATGGCGCCTTGATCTGCGCGCAAGCCGCACGAGAGTGCGGGAACGTTTATCAAATGCCACCTCCCGTCAAGGCCGCCCTATGACGGGCGATCACCGTCAGAGCCGCCCGATTGAACAGCCAACGGGTAAGGACCTGCTGGGTTTGCCCCCACGCGGCATCCGCGCCCAGATATTTTGCTGCTGAAAGGCGTGCATCGATCGGTGCGTTGTCATCCGTTGCGACTTCAGAAAAATAATCTTCGGCGAGATCGTAATGCGGCCCGGGGCAGGGATAGGCCTTGCTCGTCAATTCTTCCCGCATCTGCTGGAGTACCAGCTTGCTTTCATTCAACTGATAATTGAGCAGGAAATACAGTCCGGATTTGATGCGGAAGATCCAGGGAACGAGCCAGAGCGCCACCACCACCGTAGGCAGTCGCCAAAATGATTCGGGGTCATTAATGATCACGACGATCAGTACGCCGACCATGATGTCCAAAGCGAGCGCCAGGCTCGCGTTACGCCAATGTATGGGAACTTTTTGTGTCGGGTTCATGGAACAAGCCTGCGGGATTGGCAACAATCCGGGAGTTTACCGACGCTGGGCCGTGGTAGATTGAAGTCACGTTCTGAGGCGCGGCGGACAGCGAGGCCGTGATGCCCCGGGTACTGTTCGATGTTGCGAAGGAGCTTTTGATGTTGAGACGGACTCTGCTCGGTCTGGCAGCAGCGCTGCCGCCGCTCTCAGTCACCGGCCTTGCAAGCGCTCAGACCGCCTGGCCGTCGCGGCCGCTCCGCATGGTGATTCCGTTTCCGCCAGGCGGGCCCACCGACGCGTTCGCGCGACTCTATGCAACAGCGCTCGGGCAGCAGTTGGGTCAACCGGTCGTGTTGGAGAACAAGGCGGGCGCAAGCGGCGCAGTGGGCGCGCTCGAGGTCCGTCGCAGCGCGCCGGACGGGTACACGCTGCTTTTCGGTACGGCCTCAACCCATGTGCTTTACAACCTCATTCAGCCCAAGCCCCAGTTCGATGCACTGGTTGATTTTTCCTGGGTAGGCGTGCTCGGCGGCGCCCCGCTGGTCTTTGCCGTCGGGCAGAGCATGCCCGGCACGTTGCGGGAATTTACCGCGTTATCGCGCGCTCAGCCGGGCAAGCTCAGCTACGGTTCACCCGGTGCGGGAACGATGATGCATATTGCCGCTGAACGGCTCAAACAGCTCACCGGCGCGCAGGTGGAGCACGTCCCGTACAAGGGAAGCGCTCCCGCGCGCCAGGATCTGCTGGGCGGCACACTGCAGATGGCGGTCGACACGCTGGGACCCATGCTGCCGCAACATCAGGCAGGTCGGGTACGTATCGTCGGAGTCGCAAGCGCGCGTCGCGCGGCCAGTGCTCCGGACATTCCGACGGTTGCTGAGTCTGCAGGTCTGTCGGAGCCGTTTGAGGCCATGCTCTGGAATGTTGTCACGGTGCCCCGTGAGACGCCGGCCGATCTGGTTCGCGCTCTGGCCGAGGCGACTCGCCGGGCGATGGCTGACCCGGCGTTGCGGAGCCAGCTTGAGACGCAGGCGATGTTTGCCGATATTCATTTGGGCGCTGATGCCGAGCGCTATGCCCGCTCTGAACTCGCCAAATGGAAGCCCATCGTCGATCAATTGGGCGACCAGGCCCGGGGCTGACGCACATTCGCCGACATCAAGGGAGAGCCCTGTGGCTGAACACCTTATTCCCATCCGCTCGTCGCTCGACCTGGAGACCGCTGACCGCATCGGCCAGGAGGCGATCCGCTTGCGGCGGGCAAACGGCCTGCTGCCGCTTGCTGTTGCGGTGCTCGATGCGGGAGGCAACCTCGTCAGCTTTCGCCGCGAGGACGGATGCGGTGTGCTGCGCGCCGACATCGCGATGGGCAAAGCCTGGGGCGCGCTCGGTATGGGGATGTCGACCCGGCAGATCCGGGACCGGCTGGCTAACCGACCCACCTTTCAGTCGGCACTGGCTGCTGCCTCCGATGGCCGCTTCATCCCTACGCCGGGTGGTGTCCTGATCGTTGACGATACCGGGTACGCGATCGGAGCGATCGGCATCAGCGGGGATGCGTCGGACAAAGATGAGTTTTGTGCGATCGGCGCGATTCGCGCGGCAGGGCTAAAAGCCGAACCTCCGGAGCCACAGGCAGACTGGAACGACGCAAAGCTCTGACCTGCTGCGATGTGCGATGCCCGGTCTAAAGCCCGAGCAGCCGCACCGCATTACCTTTGAGAATACCCGGCATGACTTCGGGCTTGAAGCCAGCAACCTCAGCGTCCTTCATCCAGCGGTCTGGCGTGATCAGCGGAAAGTCGCTGCCGAACAGCACGCGATCCTTGAGTAACGAATTGGCGTACTGAACGAGTTGCTTGGGGAAGTATTTCGGGCTCCAGCCCGATAGATCTATCCACACGTTGGGTTTGTGCATGGCGACGCTGAGCGCCTCGTCCTGCCATGGCCAACTCGGATGCGCCATGACGATCTGCATGTCAGGAAAATCGATCGCCACATCGTCAAGGTGCATGGGGTTACTGAGGCTCAGCCGTAGCCCGCCGCCGCAGCGCATGCCGCTGCCGATACCGCTATGACCGGTATGGAAGATAGCGGGCAGCTTGTGCGCGTTGATCACCTCATAAATCGGCCAGGCCATTTTGTCGTAGGGGTGAAAACCCTGGACAGTAGGATGGAACTTGAAGCCCCGCACGCCGTTTTCCCGGATCAGGCGCTCGGCTTCGCGTGCTCCCATCTTGCCCTTGTGCGGATCAATGCTCGCAAAGGCGATCATCATGTCGGCATTGTCGCGCGCTGCGTCGGCGATTTCTTCGTTTGGGATTCGCCGCCGGCCCAGCTTGGATTCGCTGTCGACGGTGAACATGATCAGACCAATCTTTCGCTCCCGATAGTAGGCGACCGTTTCGGCGATGGTGGGGCGCCGGTTGCTTCCGAAATACCGGTCGGCCGCGCGGTCATACTCCTCACCGTAGGCATCAAACGGATTGCGGCAGCTCACTTCGGCGTGGGTGTGAATGTCGATGGCAACCAGGTTTGCGTGATCCATTGATCAGAGTCTCCTCTCGGGGGGATGGCGCTTCACACCGGGTCAGTCGGCGATATCAACTGTTTTGCCGCTGCGGATCGATTCAAGCATGGCGTCGATGACCTGAAGATTCCTCATGCCGTCGTACGCGCTCACCAGCGGCTGGACCCGCCCTCGCAGTACCTCGGCGAAATGCGCCATCTGGCGCTCGAGCGGATCATGCCTTACAAAGGGGTGGGCGGATTGCAGCAGGGGCCTGTGCCAGGACCGGTGCGCCTCATCCGGGTATCTCCAGAGACGCATCGTCGGGACCGCAAGCGAACCCATCGTGCCCGCGATCACGTAGCAGTCATCGTGGTCGGAGTGTCCGGGATCAAAGCGCGGGTCCTCGCCCGACGTATGCTCCCAGTTACGGTTGGAGGCCGCCGCGTCCGATAGCAGGAAACAGCCCAGTGCGCCGCTCGAAAAACGAAGCAGCATCGCTGCTGTGTCCTCGACCGCAAAATCCCTGACCGCATTGGATGACAAGGCGCTGGTTGAAACGATCTCGCCACACAGGGCGCGAAGGTTATCGACCTCGTGGATCATATTGATCAGGATCGGCCCGCCTCCCTGTTCTCTGCGCCATCGCCCCGCGCCTTCATAGTAGCCCTCGTTGTCCGCCTTGTAGTAAAGCGTGGTGCCGCTCACGCCGACGATACGACCGAGCGCGCCACTTGCGAGATGAGAGGCGACTTCGGCCATGATCGCGCTGTGCCGACGATGGTGTCCAACGAGGATCGGAACTCCGCTTGCCTGCGCGGCGCTCGCGATCGCGCGAGCCGCTTTGAGGCTGTGCGCCATCGGCTTTTCAACCAGGGCCGGAATGCCCGCATCGATACAGGCAAGCGCCTGGCATTCATGCAGGTGATTGGGCGATGCAATCACGACGCCGTCAGGGCGGTGCTGAGACAGCATGGATTCGAGGCTTTCAGCGCGCCGCACGCCGAGCGCGAGCGCGTAGTCCTCGGTGCCGGGCGCCGGATCGACGATGGCCACTAGTTTGAGGACACCGGATAGTCGCCCGATCATCTCGATGTGGCGACGGCCGATCTGGCCGGTTCCAACGACGGCAATTCGAAGAGGTTCCACGCTGCTTATCCAAAAGTGACCGGCGGCCAGAGTATCCGGGAGTCTCTTAGGATAATCTTCCGGTTCCAGGTTTCCAACCGGGGCCGGTTGTGCTCGACGCCGCAAGCCGGCGGGCGCATTGAATGATTGGAGATCACATGATGCGGGCAGCTTTTCGTCCTATGCGATTCGGGATCACCCGGGTAGTGCTGCGCGACGGACTGCCAGGCGTCCGATACCTGCGCGCCGATGCCGAACTTGGCGACTACCCGAAGCGGTTGACCGATCGTTTTGCGCATTGGGCGAGCGAGGCGCCGGACCGTATTTTCCTTGCCCGCCGCGAGCGTCTCGAGGACGGCGGCCCGGGCGAATGGAAAACGATCACCTTCGGCCAGGCATGGCGCGCGTCGCGCTCAATTGCCCAGGCTCTTCTCGATCGGGGTCTGAGCTCGGAGCGTCCGGTTGTCATCCTTTCCGAAAACAGCATTGAGCATGGTTTGCTCGCGATGGGTGCCATGATCGCAGGCGTACCTTATGCGCCGGTGTCGCCGGCCTACGCACTGGTCAGTCGCGACTTTGAAAAACTGCGCCATGTTCTGTCGACATGCACACCAGGGCTTGTCTACGCGCCAGATGCCCGGTACGGGGCGGCGATCGACGCCACCGTCTCTGCGGATATTGAGGTCGTGATCGCGGAAGGCGGCCTGTCCTCGCGCGCGACAACGAGTTTCAACCGGCTCCTTACCACGGTTGCGACACCGGCGGTCGATGCGGCAATTGCCGCGACGGGGGCCGATACGATCGTCAAATTTCTCTTCACCAGCGGCTCGACTAAGCTGCCCAAGGCGGTGATCAACACCCAACGAATGCTCTGCGCGAATCAGCAGCAAATGGTGGCTTCGATGCCAGTGCTTGCCGAGGCACCTCCTGTTCTCGTCGATTGGTTGCCCTGGAACCATACCTTCGGCGGTAATCACAATTTTGGCATGGTGGTTCAGCACGGCGGCACTCTCTACATTGATGACGGCAAGCCGACCGCTGCGCTGATGAGTGAGACTCTTCGTAATCTGCGCGAGGTTTCTCCGACTGTGTACTTCAATGTACCCACTGGTTTTGAGGCGATTGCGCGCGCGATGCAGACCGATCCGGTACTAAGACGGTCGCTCCTGGCTCGGGTTCGGATGTTTTTTTACTCAGGTGCTGCGCTTGCCCAGCCGATTTGGGACAGTCTCTGGGATGCGCAGGAGCGCGAGATCGGTGAGCGCATCGTGATGGGGACTGGCCTCGGCATGACCGAGAGCGCACCGTTTGCAGTCTTCATCACTCGGCCCGAGGTCCGCGCCGGGGACATCGGCGTACCCACCGCAGGTCTCGAGTTGAAGCTGGTCGATGTCGATGGTAAGACCGAGGTCCGTTACCGCGGCCCCAACATCACGCCCGGCTACTGGCGCGCGCCCGATCAGACCGCTGAGGCGTTCGACGAGGAAGGTTTTTTCCGGACGGGCGACGCAGTTTGCTGGATCGATCCGGACGATCCTCATCTTGGCCTGCGATTCGACGGCCGGATCGCCGAAGATTTCAAGCTGGCCACCGGGACCTTTGTAAGTGTCGGACCGTTGCGTGCGCGAATCATTGCAGCCGGAGCGCCGCATATTCAGGACGCAGTCATTACCGGCCTCAACCGCAACGAGGTGGGCGCGTTGATCTTTCCGTCGCCGGCAGTGCGCGCCCTCGCGGCGCTGGCCGCCGATGCGCCGATGGAGCAGGTGCTCGAGTCGGCTCCGGTACGTCGTCACTTTCAGTCAGTGCTCGACAGTCTTTCAGCCCAGGCAACAGGCAGCGCGAGTCGTATTGCGAGACTTGCGGTTCTTGCCGAACCGCCTTCGCTCGATCGCGGGGAGGTCACCGACAAGGGCTCAATCAATCAGCGGGCGGTACTCAAGCACCGGGATGATCTGGTGCAGGCGATGTATGACGGCAAATTGACCGGTATGTACCGCCCGGGCTGAGTTGGCAAGATGGCGGCCGCAGAAACCTGGCGGCTGCTTTTCCAGAAAGGTACGCACGCTGAGGGCCCTACTCGGGCTGAATGCCGGCGTCGCGGATACTGCGGCCCCAGCTTGCGAGTTGTTCGCGGACAAATTGCGTAAGGTCCTCGGGAGATCCTGGCGCCGGTTCCGAAGCGAAGCTTGCGATCTTTTCGCGGATCGCCGGCTTGTCCAGACCGCGACGGACCACGGCGTTGAGGCGGTTGACGATTTCCCTGGGCGTACCGGCCGGGGCGAACAGCGCGACCCAGGCGATGACCTCGAAATCCTCCAGGCCCGGTGTCTCGGAGATGGCCGGCAGATCGGGAACGAGCGGGGAGCGCTTGAGGCTGGACACCGCTAGCGCGCGCAGCTTGCCATTGTTGACAAACGCCTGGCCCGAGGCCATATCGGCCACCGAATAGCCCAGTTGGCCGCCTATCGTGTCGGCGATGACCTGGGGCGTGCTTTTGTAGGGGACGCTGATGACGTCCAGCCCGGCGCGCTTGGCGACCGCCGCTCCGATCACCTGCCCGATGCTGTTGCCATAACCGAACGAGACCTTACCGGGATGGGCCCTGGCGTGGCTGATCAGCTCACCGAGCGTTCGTACCGGCAGCGCAGGGTTGACGACAATGATCACCGGTATACGCATCACGTTGGCGACAGCGGTGAAGTCTCTGATCGGGTCGTACGAAAGCTTTTTGAACAGGTGTGGATTGGCTGAGTGAGAGGTGTTGGTGGTCATGAAGAGCGTATAGCCATCCGCTGGCGCCCTGGCGACAAGCTCTGCGCCGATCTGTGCTGAAGCGCCTGGCTTGTTATCGATGACAAAGCTCTGGCTGAATTCATTCCGAAATTCTTCGGCCATCAGGCGCGCAACGATATCGGTCGCGCTACCGGCGGCAAAGGGCACCACGATCCGTACTGACGAACTCGGATAGGCCTGCGCGGACGCGCCAGGCGGCGTCGCGAACAGGCTGATCACACCAAGGAAACTTGCGAGGCTGCGGATCATGTCGACGGTCTCCCTCTTCTGCGGCCTGATGGTGCAGGTGCTTGCCGGGCAGGCCGGCGCGCCCGGCAGGTGACATCCCGGTCGCGCCGCATGGGGCTTGCCCCGGACCGAACTCATCAGATAGTAGACCGGCGCGTTGGACGGGGACTCAATCGGGCGCCATGAAATGAACCGGAATGCAGCGCTCCCCCACAGGCGCGGAATCAGGCGCCGCCACCGAAAATCTGTGCGGCGTCGATTCTGGCGGTCATTGAGGCCTGGCGCCTTGCTCAGGCGGGGCTTGAGCGCATCGGATAGGCTCGGCTGTCGAGAAATAGATATTCGACCCGCATGAGCGGTATCGGGCGTGACTCGCGAAGGGCGAACCCGACAACGGCTATCGCGGCGCCATTTCGGACTTCGGGTACTTGCCACTGGGACAGGCGAAAGAGCGGGGCGAGTTCGATCTCCCAACGCCCGGCTGTCTGGGCCGGTAAGCGTGTCTTGGCGAGAAGTTGGGCGCTGTCGATCGGCGCAGACTGGGGCGGTATCGGTCGCCGGGGGAGGTCGATCGGCAGTACAAGCGGCGCTTGAACCTCGAGCATCAGTTCGGCGTGCGGGTTACGCCAGCGCACCTCCCTCGCGATGCCCTCCAGGTAGATCGGTTGATCCTGATCGAAGCTGCTCCAGCCGTGATGGGCGAGTGCGCGCCTTGCGGGCATGCCCGTGATGGCGAGCCCGGCGAGTGCCAGGATTGCGCGGCGCGGTGGGTCAGTCAAAGCAGCGGACACGGTGGCGTGCTCCATGAAAGGTGAGATCGATTCGAGAGCCAGTCTCGGTCGCGAACCCGCGCGGGGACGGCAGGCCGGCTTAGGCATACGCGATCCAGCGGCCGAGGGAAAGCACCGCGAGCCATATCGCCAGTGATACCAACGCGCTCAGGCGAGCAACCAGATCGAGCTTTTCAAGAGAACCGCGTAGATGAAACCACACCGCATTGGTCGCTGCAAGAGCAAGCAGAATCATCTTCAGGGTGAATAGCCGGTTGGCCAGGAACTCTCCGGCCTGGGAGGCGAACATCAGCAAGCCGCTGACCACGCAGAGTAAGGCCCCGGTCAGTACGATGGGGAGCGCTACGCGGGCGAGCGGCGCGATAGGCAGCGAGCGGCCGAGGCCGAGGACACGCAATTCGACCAGAGCAAGATTGCCAAGGATGAGGCTGACACCGAGCAAGTGCAGCACCTCGAGCATCGGATAGGCCCAGGCATGGGTGGCAATCGATTGCAGGTTCACGTTCTCGCTAAGGCTGAAAAATAACGGCGCACTATAAGTCTTTCCGGGAAACACCGGCTCCTTTCGCCTCTGGAGTGGCTTGCCCGGAGAGCCGAAAGCCCCGGGCGGCGCGAGGGGCTTGCGTTACAGTTATGCCCGTTACCAAGCAAAGCAATCCGATCATTCATGGAAAACACCCACATTCTGGTGAGCGGCGGTGGTCTCGGCGGTCTGTCGGCGGCTTTGGCCCTGGCAGAGAGCGGCTTTGAAGTCACGGTCCTCGAGAAAGCTGCAGAATTTACCGAGATCGGTTATGGCATCCAGCTCGGGCCTAACGCAACCCGTATCCTCAAGCGCTTCGGCATCTGGGAAGAGGTACGTCATACCGCCGTTTTTCCCGAAGCCATGGTTTTTCTCGACGCGATCGATACCCGCGAGTGGGCCCGGGTCGATTTCAATGATGCGTTCATCGACCGTTTCAAGCATCCCTATGTTGTGATTCATCGCCGCGATCTGCTTGGCGCCTGGCTTGCTGCTTGCGAGAGGCACCCGCGGGTCAAGCTGTGTACTTCCAAGGGCCTGACCCGGATCACCGACCATGGCGACGCTGTTGAGGTCGTGTGCGAGGACGGTTCGCAGTACAGGGCAAGATGCCTGATCGGCGCCGACGGCCTGCTTTCGCCTACCCGGGATTATGTGGTGGGTGCGAGCCCGCCACGGGTGACCGGTTTTCTCGCGTACCGTGGCGTCATCCCGATCGGCAAAGTCGCAGACCATACCTATGACCGTTCGGTGATCGGCTGGTTTGGCCACAACATCCATCTGGTGCAGTACGCCCTGCGTGCAGGCGATGTGCTGAACAACGTAGCGGTCTTCGGCAGCCCGGCTTTTGCCCGCGGCGACAAGGAGTTTGGTTCACCGGAAGAATTGCGCGCAATGTTCGAGCCCACCCATCCCAGGGTCAAGTCTATGCTCGACTACATCAGCCTCGATCGCAACTGGATGATGCGCGACCGCGATCCCGTCGGTAACTGGACCCGCGGGAACGTCACGCTGCTTGGCGACGCTGCGCATCCGACGCTGCAGTACCTTGCACAAGGCGCCTGCATGGCTTTCGAGGACGCGGTGGTGCTGGCGCGTGAACTGGGGCAGATGCCCAACGACCCTCAACGGGCCTTCCTCGCGTATCAGCAGAAGCGGGTGCTGCGCACTGCCAGGATCGTTCTCACGGCGCGCGCGTTCGGGCAGGTGCTCCACGCGGGGGGAGTTGCCCGGGACTTGCGCAACGACCTCTACCGGGGCCGGACGCCAGACTCGTTTTTCCACGAAATCGACTGGATTTACCGGGGAATTCCCGAAGCGGACCTGTAATCGGCGCGCCGGTCGCGCTACACTGCGTTCAAAGATACCGGGCAAGACCCGAATAACGGAGGAGACCACGCGATGAGCATCAACCGTCGTTTATTACTTGCCGGCGGAGCGTCCGCTACGGCGCTGGCCGGATTTCCGGCGATTATCCGAGCCCAGCAGAAGATTGAAGTCAAGGTTGCCAACTTTGTCGGCCCGCAGCACTTCCAGTCTCAGTGGCTGGTCAACTGGGGCGAGCAGCTCGAAAAGAAATCCGACGGCCGCCTGGTGTTCAAACATTTCCCGAGTGCGCAGATGGGGCCGACGCCCAAGCATTTCGACTTTGCGCGCGACGGTACGGCTGAGATGGCCTACATCCTGCACGGTGCGACGCCCGGACGTTTCCCTCTGACCGAGCTCGTCAATCTCCCGTACCTCATCGGCAGCGCGGAGATCGGTATCAAGGTCCTCAACGATCCGGAACTGCGCTCGAAGTACCTTGATGCCGAGCACAGGGGAACCAAGGTCCTTTACCTCTTTACTCACCAGCCCGGTAGTGTCCACACCACAAAAAAGGCACTTCGCTCGCTCGATGACTTCAAGGGGCAGCGCCTGCGGTTTTCAACCGGCGCGATTCGCGAATTCATCGCCGCGCTTGGCGCGTCTCCGGTCGGAGTGCCGCCGACTGAAGTAGCCGAGCAGCTGCAAAAAGGGACGCTCGACGGGGCATTCACTGATTATGGTGGCGCAGGGATCGCCTGGAAGCTTGGCGGGATCTGCAAATACACCACCGAGCTCTACTGCTTTGTGTCGAGCTTTGCAGTGGTGGCCAATCAGGCCTGGTTCAGCAAACTCCCCGCTGATTTGCAAAAGATCATCAGCGATTCGGTTACCGGGATCGAAAAGGAAATCGGCAGCGGGTGGGACGCGCTCGATGTACCTGGCAAAAAAGCCATGATGGACGGAGGCGGTGAGGCCATCCGTCTTTCGGCTCAGGAGGATGAAAAGCTAAGGCGTATCGGAGCCGAGGTGACTGAGTCTACGCTCAAGGCGATGGAGGGCAAGGGGCTACCGGCGCGCGCGGTTTACGCGACGATGAAGAGCCTTGCCGAGAAGCACGCGAAAACCTCGAAAAACTTCTGGGCGTGACGCGAGCGGCTGCCGCGGGCTGGTTCGCCAGCCCGCAGCCGCGCTGCTTTAGTCGCTAAAGCCACCCCTCATGAATCGCGATGCGCTCGCTCGAGCCCTGGCGCTTGGCGTTCGCTGGCTCGACAGGGTTGCCGTCCTCGCGCTTCTTTTTATGATGCTGATCACGGCTTGCGACGTGATCCTCCGGAAGGTCTCTACCCGCCCCATAGTCGGGGTCACCGAATTAGTCGAACTCGGGCTGGGTATCGCATTTTTCTTTGCGCTGCCCGGCGTTTTCGCTCGGGGTGCCAACATCACCGTCGATATGATCGACCAGTGGCGGCCCGAGTGGTCGCGGTCGCTTCGCCGGCTCACAGCGCTGCTATCGGCTGTCACACTGGCCATGTTCGCCTGGCACATGTGGACACCCCTCATCGACATCATCGAGTTCGGCGATACGTCGGCAGACCTGCAGATTCCCAAGATCTGGTTCATGGCGCCGGCCTGGGTCGGGGTTGTCCTCGCCTTGATCGTGTCGCTCGCAGTGCTGCTCGCAGGCGAGAGTGGGCACGAGCAACCGGGGAGCCTGTCTTGAGCGTCGGCCTCGTTGGGGTGATCGCCGTCGTCGGCCTGCTCGCGATGATGATGGCTCGTATCCCGATAGCCATCGCCCTCACGGTCAGCGGTACGCTCGGCTACGCGGCGGCACAAGGGTGGCCGATAGCGTTGCGCACGCTTGCCTCGGTGCCCTACGAGCTCACTGGCGCCAATCCCGGCGTCGCCTATTCGTTTTCAGTGGTACCGCTCTTCATTTTCATGGGGGCGGTTGCTTCGCGTGCGGCAATGTCCTCGGAGCTCTTTGCTGCCGCCAATGCGGTTTTTTCGGGCATACGCGGTGCGCTCGCAGCGGCAACGATTGGATCGTGTGCTGCTTTTTCAGCGATTTGCGGGTCATCGATCGCTACGGCTGCGACGTTCTCGCGCGTGGCGATTCCGGAGATGCGTCGTTATGGTTATGACATGGAACTCGCCACCGGAAGCGTTGCCTCCGCCGGGACTCTTGGGATTCTGATTCCACCCTCGCTGATCCTTGTCATCTACTCGCTGATCGCCGAGGAATCGATCGGCAAACTTTTCGCTGCGGCGATGATTCCCGGCATTTTGCTTGCGATCGGTTACGTGCTGGTGATCGCGGTGCTTGCCCGACTGCGCCCGCATCTGATGCCTGCCTCGCCCGCTCTGCCTTGGCGAGTCAGGCTGCGGGCTTTGGGAGGCACATGGAAACTGGCCCTCCTTTTCGTGCTCGCGGTTGTCGGGATCTATGCCGGATGGTTTTCGCCAACCGAGGCGGCAGCGGTAGCATCGTTTGCCGCAGTGCTGATCGGCTTTGCGAGTCGTACCCTGTCGCTCAAGGGTCTCTGGGATGCGGGCATCGAAACGGTACAGACCTCGGCGATGCTCTTCATTATCGTGATCGGCGCATTCATCTTTTCAAGATTGATCGTGCTCACGCAGTTTCCGGCGGCGCTCGCTGACTGGGTAAATCACGCGAGCCTGTCTCCGTGGTTGGTACTGCTTGCGATCGTTGCCCTCTATCTCCTCCTCGGCACGTTTCTCGAGGAAGTCAGCACGCTACTCATCACGGTCCCCGTCCTTCTGCCGGTGGTCAAGGCGATTGGCTACGACCCCATCTGGTTCGGCGTATTCGTGACGGTGATGTCGACGGTAGGGCTGATATCACCGCCAGTCGGTCTGACGGTTTTCGTGGTGCAGGCGCAAAACCCGCAGGTTCCTCTGGAGAAAATCTTCCGCGGCGTGCTCCCCTTCCTCGCCGCGGACTGCGTGCTGCTGCTTGCTCTGGCTGTCTTTCCGCTGCTTGCCACATGGCTCCCGTCGGTAATCGGCTAGGCGGGAGCAATACGCCGATGCCCGGTTCCGTCGCGCCTCCAGCAAACCCGGGCGTGGTTGATGCCCATCACCATCTGTGGCGGCGCGAAGATCTTGCGTGGCTGGACGGCCCGCCAGTTCCGCGTATTTTCGGCGATTATGAGTCGATTCGCCGCGACTACCTGATCGACGAATATCTCGCCGATTGCCATCAGGCAGGCGTTACGCGCTCAGTTTATGTCCAGACCAATTGGCCGGTGGGGCGGGAGGTGGATGAAGTCAGATGGGTACAGGCGGTCGCTGACCAATCGGGTTTTCCTCATGCCATTGTCGGCTATGCCGACCTTGCTGACTCCGGGGTGTCGGCGACGCTGGACAGACTGGTGCAAAGCCCTCTGCTTCGCGGGATCCGGCAGCAACTACATTGGCACGCTAATCCTCAGTACTGCTTCGCGGCCCGGCCTGACTGGGTTCGCGATCCACAGTGGCGGCGCGGGCTCGAGGCGGTACGCGACCGGGGCCTGGTATTTGAATTACAGGTGTTTCCCGAGCAGATGGCCGATGCCGCTGAGCTTGCCTCGGACTTCCCGGACCTGCAGATTATTTTGCTCCATGCTGGAATGCTCGTCGACCAGTCCCCCGAATGCATTGCTCTTTGGCGGCAAGGCATGCAGTCGCTTGCACGCTGTCCCAATGTGACCACCAAGCTCTCCGCGCTCAGTACGTTCGCCAGGACATGCACCTTCGATATCTGGAAACCGATCGTTGCCGAAACCCTGGGGTGGTTTGGCGCGGATCGGTGCATGTTCGGTAGCAACTTCCCCGTGGAAAAGATCTGGACCGACTATGCGACGCTGTTTGGCGTTGTCCGGCGCTGCGTCGCTGAGCTCTCTCCGGAGGACCAGCAACAGGTGCTGAGCGGTACGGCGAGCCGGGTCTATCGGCTTGAAGCCTGAAATCGCGCGCCAGGCATTCCATGTGGGGTACCGAACCGCTTGCAACCGCTCTCTCCGCAGTCTTCGGAACGTCGCGCGAGGTTCGTGCGTGCCCGACGCTTGCCGCGACTGGTTCGGTCGGTGTAGGGTGCTTGATGCATCGGCGTGAGGCAACCCGACTATGAGCACCTACCAGCCCGAGGGCGTGATTCCTGCAGTTTTGCTGCCGTTTCACGAGGATTTTTCGATCGATGAGCAGAGCTATCGCGCTCACCTTCGCGATGTTGCTGCAGTTCAGGGTGTAACGGCGATTACGACCAATGCCCATGCATCCGAGGTTGCGAGCTGCACGCTTGACGAGCAAAAGCGCGTCCTCGAGATCACGTTAGAGGAAATGGGGGGCCGTACCCCGGTCATTCAGGGCGTCTATGCTGAGGGCAGCTTTGAGGCGCAGCGCATTGCCAGGATGGCGCACGCCGCCGGCGCATCGGCGCTGCTCGTTTTCCCTTCGGGCATTTACACGTTCGGGCAGCGCCCTGAGATGGCTGTTGAGCACTTCCGCCGGATTGCCGAAGTGACCGACCTGCCGCTCATCGCCTTTCAGTACCCGCCTGCCGGCGGTCAGGGTTATCCGCTTGCCACCCTGCTCAAGATCATCGAGACCGTGCCGACCGTTTGTGCGATCAAGGACTGGTCGGCCAATCCACAGTTGCACGAGCGCCAGGTTCGCGCTTTGCAAGGCCTTCCTCGCCCGGTCAACGTATTGACCACCCATAGTGCATGGCTGTTTACCTCGCTTGTGCTCGGCTGTAAGGGCCTGCTTTCCGGGAGCGGCTCAGTCATCGCCGATCTGCAGGCCCAGCTTTTTCGGGCGGTCCAGGCGGGTGACCTTGCGCTTGCCCGCAGGGTCAGCGATCGGATCTTTCCGACCGCCGAAGTGTTCTACAGCGAGCCCTGGGTGGACATGCACAACCGCATGAAGGAGGCGCTGGTGATGTTGGGCAAACTTCCCCGGGCTGTTGTTCGCCCGCCTCTTATGAAGCTGCCGCAAGCCGAGCTCGACCGGATTCGGCGTGCCTTGCAGCTGGCCGGACTTCTCAAATAGGAAATCCGAACGGGAAACCCAGGCCCTCGCTTCGGCAGACCCGGCAAGCTCGTTACCTGACGCTGACAGTTCCGAGACCACTGACCAGACACCATGGCATCAACAACAGGAGGAGACATGAAAAAGACATTCGGCATCTACGCGTGCGCGTTTACGCTCGTTACCGCAGCGATTTGCGCGTCGCCCGCATCGGCACAGGCGCCCCGCCCGATCAAGATCGGATTTGTCACCGAGCTTACCGGGCCCTGGACGTTTTTTGGGACCAGTTGCGTGGCCGGTTTGAAATTCGCGACCGATGAGATCAACAAGGCTGGCGGCGTACTCGGCCGGCCGCTCGAGTTCATTGTCACTGACAATCAGACCAAGCCGGACCAGGCGCTAGCTGCGTCGCGAAATCTTGATATCAACGACAAGGTGCTCGCCCTGAGCGGCCCGACAAGCTCGGATGTCGCGCTTGCGATGTATGGCTATGCCGAGCAGCAAAAGCTGCCGTTTCTCGTTCCGGTCGCCGCATTTCCGCAGCTCACTAAGCCAGGTACCCGTTACACATTTCGGATCGAGCCCGATGCCGCAGGGTGGGGCTACGCAATGGCCAAGTATATCGAGCAGGTCAAGCCTGGCGCCCGAGTCGCGCTGATGCATTCGGATGCGGCGCTGATGCGTGCGATCATGGCGGGCTTCCGCTATCAGGCGCCTCGATCCAAGCTCAATATTGTTTCCGACATCCTGTTTCCGCAGGGGTCGAGCGATGCAACGGTTCAGGCAGCTCAAGTGAGGGCGGCTAATCCAGACTATGTGATCGTGAGCGGCGCGGGTGCGTTCGACAACGTCCTGACCAACCAGCTTCTCGATCTCGGCATCAAGCCTCAGCAGATCATCCACCCGTACGGCATCACCACCCAGGTATTCGGTTGGGGGCAGCGCAGCGTAGGTTCGATCTACGGAACCTTTTTCGATGTCGGTCTCGAGACGCTCACCCCTGAGGGCAAGGACTTCATCGCCCGGTTTGACGCCGCCAACGGCCGGCCACCTTCCTACGTCGAAAACTATTGCTACGTGACGCCGTATATCTTCAAGGAAGCGATTGAAGCAGCGGGCACTGGAGACGACAGGGAGAAATTCCGCAATGCGCTGTCTGCGCTAAACACCAAAGAAAAGACCAGCGGTGTTCCCATCGTCTTTGACAAGAACGGTGCGCGCAAGGAATACATGTATTTCCAGGAAATCGTCTCGGTTAACGGCAAACGCAGCTATCAGTCCAAGCAGCGCTTCTACATTGAATGGGATCCCGAGGTCATTCCCGTCTACGATCTGGTCAAGTAGGCTAAACGGTGACTCTGGCGGTATTCCTCCGGCGCTAGCCGGAGGGGTAACTCGGCCACGCCGGATGACCTGATGCGATGAGCGACGCGCAGATCCTTATCCTCATGTCGACGCTGTCGACAGGATTGATCCTTGGAGCGATCTTTGCGCTGGTAGCAGCTGGCGTGACCATCGTTTACGGCTGCGTATGGCTGCCGAATGCGAGCAACGGGCAGTTCTTTTTGCTCGCCGCGCTTGCTGCCTGGACATTCACCGCATCCTTTGGCTGGACGAGTTGGGCTGCGGCTGTCGCGGTGTTGCTGCTGGGAACCGGGCTGGCATGGCTGATGGAATGGATTCTCATCCGACAGCTCTACGACACGCCTAATCGCAATGTCGCTTATTTCGTGGTCACGCTTGGACTCACCCAGATCATGACCGGAGTGTTTTCGCTCACCTATGCCAAGTGGAGCGATCAATTCACGCTACCTCCGATTATCGAAGGCATCACGATGTTTGGGCCGTTCCCCATGCCGAACAACCGGATGTTCGTGATGGTCATAAGCATCCTGGTGCTTGTTCTTCTTTTTGTCCTGTTGCGTTTTCATCCCTACGGACGAGCGCTGCGAGCGGTTTTTCAAAATCGTGAGGCGGCGGCGCTTCGTGGCGTGAATGTCCGGGCTATTTATCGGCTTTCGTTTGTACTCGGGTCAGTCATCATTTTCCTTGGCGGCATTCTGTTTGCACTTGCCTACAGCTATGACCTGACCGTGGCCTGGACGATGTCGATCACGGCGTTTGCGATCATGATCATAGGCGGACCGGGATCGGTGATCGGCGCATTGGTGATTGGCATGGTGTTCGGTTTTACCCAGGCAATTGTCAGTATCTTTGCGAGCCCGACTGCAGCGACTTTCTCATACCTCGGGGCGATGCTGTTCATCCTGCTGTTTCGTCCGAGCGGGCTCTTCAAGCGATGAGCATCCTTCGCGATCGCGCCCTGTGGTGGTTTGCCGCCGGCGCTTTATTTTTGCCAGTGATTGCCGACGGTAACAAGTTCCTGGCTTTTGTGTTGGGTATGACCTATATCAGCCTATTGTGGGCTACAGGTATGAACCTGATGTACGGCTACGTCGGGCTGATGCCCCTGATGTTTGCGGGGGTCGCCGGCATCGCCGGATATGCAGTGGTTCACCTTACACGTGAACTTGCCTGGTCTTTCTGGATTGCCATGCCCGTTGCGACCATCATCGCTGCGGTAGCTGGCGTGGTGCTGGGCTTGCCGTCGCTGCGCCTCAAGGGCTTTTATTTCACGCTTTGTTCGCTGGTGATTCAGACCGTTCTGACCCTTGCCTTCATTTTTTTCCCGACTTACACCAATGGCGACACCGGGATCAATCAGATTTCGCCACCCGATTGGTTTGGAGGTCAGCTCAAAGGTCTCGGCCTTGAGCTGATGATCGCGTTATTCACGGTTCTGGGAGTACTGATCTGCGCATGGATCACCCGCTCCGCCCTGGGCCAGCGGTTTGTTGCGATTCGTGAGGATGATGTTCTTGCAGAGGCCATTGGCATCAAGGTCGTACGCTGCAAAATCATCGCGTTTTTCATCGTATCGCTGTATGCGGGCGTCGGGGGGTGTTTTTATTCGGTCTACATCGGTTTTGTATCGCCCCGCGCGTTTGACGTGCTGGTGTCGATGAACATCTGGCTGTTTGTTGCCTTTGGCGGGCGCGGCACGCTCACCGGCCCGATCATAGGGACGGCCGTCCTCGCTCCCATTCCCTTTCTTCTCCAGGAGCTACAGGCGTTCAAGGACATTCTTTCGGGGGTGCTCATCATCATCGTGACCCTTCTGATGCCGGGAGGAATTTTTGGCGCATGGCTTGCGCGTCGGCGGCGTATTCAGACTGAGGCGGCCGATGGCGCGAAAGTGCAGGAGCAAAGGGTATGACGGAGCGCCTCCTTGACGTCGGGGCGCTCTCCAAGCGATTTGGCGGCGTTGTTGCGCTCAAGGCTGTCGATGGCTTTTCGGTCACGGGCGAAACTCTTGGCATGATCGGGCCGAACGGATCGGGCAAGACCACCTTTGTCAACATAGTCAGTGGCCATGTGCGCCCGGATTCCGGCGTGATGACGTTTGCCGGAGTCGACATCACTGGGCGCACGCCGCATGAATTGGCTGCGCTCGGCTTATGCCGGACCTATCAGGCGGTACGCGTGTTCTCCGCGTTGACGGTTCAGCGCAATATCGACAGCGCTCGGCTTTTGCATGCGCACAGGGGGCTGGACAGCGCGGAGCTTGCAGAACTTCTTGAGTGGCTCAAGCTTGACCATCGGCTCGAGGTGGCCGCCGGGGGGCTCACGCTTTTTGAGCAGCGCCGGCTCGAGTTGCTGATGCGGCTCGTTCTAAAACCGCGGCTCATCATGCTTGATGAGCCGGTGGGTGGACTCGCGGTCACCGAAGTTACGGAAATGATTCAGCTGCTTAAAGAACTGCGGTCGAGGTGTTCCCTCTTTGTGATCGAACACACCATGCGTGTCATCCGGGAACTCGCTGATCGCGTGATGGTCCTAATCGCCGGTGAAAAAGTGGCGGATGGACCACCCGCGGAGATCCTGAAAAACAAGCGCGTGGTCGACGAGTACCTCGGGGCCAGACATGCTTGAAGTACATGATCTGGAGATCCGTTATGGGCCTTTTCTCGCCGTCGACCGAATCAGCCTGCGGGTGGGTCAGGGCGAAATCGTCGGCGTCATCGGCCCCAACGGAGCGGGTAAGAGCTCGGTTGTTCGCGCGATCAGTGGTTTGGTCAAGCCCAGCTCTGGCAGCATCAGCTTCCTCGGCAAATCCACGCTCAATACCCCGGTTCACGAACTCATCCGGCGCGGCTTATCAGTTGTCCCGGAGGGTCGGGGCTTGTTTCCGCAGATGTCGGTTGAAGAAAATCTTTTGATGGGCGGCTATTCTTTGGGCGATCGGGCCCGGCATGACGAACTCATGGCGTCCTGTCTGGAGCTCTTCCCGATTCTCAAAGAACGGCGTAACCAGCTGGCAGGAACCTTATCGGGCGGACAGCAGCAGATGTTGGCGGTTTCGGTTGGGTTGATGGGTGACCCGAGGCTCTGCATCTTTGATGAACCTTCGCTGGGGCTTGCACCTATCGTCATCGAGCAGATCGGCGAGACACTCAAAAAAATGAAGACGCTCGCGCTGACAGTCCTTCTCATCGAGCAAAACGCCATGCTTGCCAGCAGCGTGGCAGACAGGATTTACATCATGTCGGCAGGACGTATCCAATACCACGATACACCGGAGCGGCTGATGCGTGATCCTGAGGTGATTGAAAAATTTCTTACTGCCTGAGCCTTCGGTTCAAAGCATTATTTTGGTAATCGCGTTCGACTGGAATACCCCATGACATCCCGATCCGTTAAAACGGCAGGTTTTCGAATTGCAGCCGACGTTGGCGGAACATTCACCGATGTCGCCGTATTTGACGAGTCCGGAGCGCGCTTGCTCCTGGGTAAGGCGCTCACCACGCCCGGTGAGATCATCGACGGCATCAGTACTGGACTGGGTCGAGCAGGCGCCCGGTTCGACGAGGCTAATCTTTTTCTCCATGGCGCGACGATTGCCATCAACACGCTTCTCGAGCGCAGTGGCGCCCGTTGTGCACTGGTGACGACCCGTGGTTTTCGCGATATTTACGAAATCGGTCGTGTCAACCGGCCGGAGGCGTACAACTTGTTTTTTCACAAGCATGTACCTTTAGTCGAGCGCGCGCTGCGGATCGAGGTCGACGAGCGGGTTAATGCGGCAGGCGAAGTGCTTTCTGCGCTGAGTGAGACTGAACTCGAGCGCGCCGCTGAGATCCTGGAGCGAGAGCGGGTCGAGGCAGTGGCGATCCTCTTTCTGCACAGTTACCGGAATCCTGCCCACGAGCTCCTCGCCAAGCGTTTTTTCGAGCGGCGTCTTGCTGGCGTCTATGTGACCGCATCCCACGAGTTGTCCCAGGAATACAGGGAGTTTGAGCGCACATCTACTGTGGCCGCCAATGCTTATATCGGCCCACGGGTGAGCCGGTATCTACAGGGTATTCAGACGCACCTGAGCTCAGCTCAATTTCCGGGGACCTTTCTTGTCGTGCAGTCCACCGGGGGGCTTTACGACGTTGCTCAGGCGCAGCGCGAATGCATCCGGATGCTCGAGTCCGGCCCGGCCGCAGGCGTGATCGGCACTAGGATGCTTTGCAAAAGCGTCGGCCTTGATCAGGCGATCGCCTTCGACATGGGAGGGACGACGGCGAAGTCGGGCGTCATTCTGGACGGCGAGGTGCTGATGACCTCCAACTCGATGATTGGTGGCTACAACGAGGGTCTTCCGGTTCAGATCCCGATGATCGACATACAGGAGGTCGGGACCGGCGGCGGCAGCATCGCTCGTCTGGGCCCGGCAGGGTCGCTGCGGGTCGGCCCGCAGAGCGCCGGCTCAGTTCCCGGGCCGGTCTGCTATTCGCTGGGCGGCAGTAACCCGACGGTGACCGATGCCAATCTTCTCCTTGGCCGCCTGGCGCCAGATCGTTTTTTGGGTGGCGATATGCGACTCGACGCCGAGGCAGCGCGTCGCGTCATTGCTGAATCGATCGCAACACCTCTTGATATCAGCCCGGAAGAGGCAGCAGAAGGGATCGTCCGCATCGCGGCGGCAACAATGTCTTCGGTTGTCAAGCGTGTGACGACCGAGCGCGGTCTCGACGCCCGCGACTTTCCGATGGTGGCTTTCGGCGGAGCGGGTCCTCTGCACGCCTCGGCGGTGGCTCGCGAACTTCACATCGCCAAAGTGATCATCCCGCCTGCACCGGGCCATTTTTCAGCTTTCGGGATGTTGGTGGCCGATCTGCGCCGGGATTTCGTACGGACGATCTTCATCACGCTTTCCGCTATCGACTTTGACGCCCTGGAGACTGTATTTGCCGATATGGAAAAGGAGGGGGAAGCCGACATCCATGGCGTTGCCGGAGAGCATGGCGCGCCAACCGTCAGCCGTGCGCTCGACATGCGCTATGTCGGGCAGGAGCATGCGGTCACCGTCGAAATTCCAATCGTCGCTTTCAGAAATCGCGATATCGCAGCGATTAAACAGGCCTTTGACCGCGTGCATACGCAGCGATACGGCTACTGCTCGGAGACCGAGCAGGCGGAGATCGTAAGCGTGCGCGCCTCAGTGGCGGGCGCACTTAAAAAACCAGAATTGCCGCTGCTGGCAGCAGGCGGAGCCGAGCCGCCCGAAAGCGCGAGCTCCGGATCGCGCCAGGTTTATTTTTCATCGGCGGGCGGGTGGGTAGAGTCGCCGACCTGGCGGCGCGACCGTCTGCTCGCCGGTAACCGCATCACCGGCCCGGCGCTTGTCGAAGAATATGCCTCGACAACCGTACTCGCGCCCGGCGACCGTATGGTCGTCGATCGTTTGGGAAACCTTGTTATCGAGA
>CAZZKA010000006.1:0-34498 GCA_964654745.1 uncultured Bordetella sp.
GACGACGTGTTTGGCGACGATCCGTCGGTTAATCGGCTCGAAGCCTATGCCGCAGACATGCTCGGATTTGACGCGGCAGTGTTCGCCCCATCGGGCACACAAACCAATCTGATGGGCCTGATGTCGCATTGCGAGCGCGGCGAGGAAGCCATCGTCGGGCAGCAATGGCATACCTACCGCTGGGAGGCAGGCGGCATGGCGGTGCTGGGCTCCATCCAGCCGCAACCGCTCGAAAACGCCCCGGACGGCACGATTCCATTGGCCTCAATCGACAGCGCGATCAAGCCCGACGACCCACACTTCGCGCGCACGCGGCTGATCTGCATGGAGAACACCACTGGCGGAAAGGTGCTGCCGCTGGATTACCTGAAATCGGTCCGGCAGCTTGCCACCGCGCGCGGCCTTGCCACGCATCTGGATGGCGCACGGCTCTTCAACGCGGCGGTCGAGATTGCGCGACAACGCGCTGATGGCGAGCGCGGCGGTGATCCGACAGGTCAGGCGGGCGCCGATCCCCGGCAGGTTGCCCGCGAGATCTGCGCCAATTTCGACTCGGTTTCCATGTGCCTCTCAAAGGACCTGGGTGCGCCAATCGGTTCACTGCTGCTGGGCTCCGAGCCGCTGATTGCGCGCGCGCGGCGCTGGCGCAAGATGCTGGGTGGTGGCATGCGCCAGGCGGGCCTGCTCGCTGCGGCTGCGCATCATGCGCTCGATCACCATATCGACCGAATGGCACTCGACCACCAGCGCGCAAAACGTCTGGCGGACGGGCTGGCGCAGGCCGCAGCAAACCATCTAGGACGGCTCGCGATGGTCGAGGCCCCTCAAACCAATATTTTGTTTATTCGAATCGACGGCGCGATCGCCGAGGCCTTCGCAGCCCATCTGTCCAAGCATGACATCCGTGTCACCGGCCGTGCGACCAGCGATGGTTCGGCGGTAGTGCAGCGCTGGGTGACGCATCTGGATGTGGACGACGCCGATGCGGATCACGCGATTGAAGCGGTTCAGGAATTCTTCGCGAATTACGCAACCTGACGAAAAAAGTGCGTTAGGTCACATTAAACCCGGGATTTTTTCCTTATACTACCAAGTGATCGTGCGTCACGCCGATCCGGCTCCTGCGTTCCCTTTCGTGGCCCGCCCATGCCCAAACACAACCGCAGCGCACTACCGTACAGCGCTGAAAGCATTCCTCAGACCGCGCACCCGCTTCTCTCAGCGGCCCGACGTGCATCGCCCCTACTTTTCCTAGTGCTGGCTGCGTGCGGAGGATCAGGCAGCTCGCCGGAATCAAACGTTAACGGCGGCGCCCTTCAAGGCATCACGCTCAATGGTGTCATCGAAGATGGCCCGATCAGTGGGGCTACCGTCTTTCTGGACCTGAACGGAAACAAGGTCCGTGACGATAACGAGCCGGAATCAACCGTATCGGACGACCAGGGCAAGTTCGCGCTCGTCATCCCGCAGGGCCTGCAGATCGCGCAGGCGGCGCTCGCTGCGGCCATGCTGGTCTCGCATGTTCCTGCCACCGCACGTGACCGCGATGACAACGGACAAACACTTGCCCAAGCGGGGAAGTCTGGCTTCACCTACCTTGCACCAGCGGCTGCAGCACTGGCGCAAAACGCCGACGGATCGGTAAGAGCCGTTCGCGCAGAAATGCCTGTCAATATCCTCACCTCGCTGGTTGCGCACGAGGTGTTAAACGGCAGTCACGTCTCCCTCGCAGCCGCCGAGGAAGCTGTCAGGCAATCAGATAACCGCCTGAGGGGTAAAGAGCTGTTTGCGCGGTTCACCGGGGGGCGTGATCCGGATGTGGCCGCCTACGCCACTTTCATGACAGTGCGACTAGGCGACGTTCGTCGCGAGATCATTGACGAAGCGCGCCGTGAGGCCGCTGAACAGGCCACACGCGAAGGCGCCGATGCAGCAAGCGCTGCGACCAAAGCAGAGACCGCGCTCACCACTGGCGCGGCTGCACGCACCGCGACGCTGGCCGCAGTCGCTCGCATCGCAGGGGAGCGCGAAGATATCGCCGAGGCGGTTCGTGAACTGCTCCCAGACCCTCGCAACGCAGCGCAGGGTTCGCCCGTCGAACGCGCCCGCAGCATCCGCGCAAAAATCGAAGAAATCCGCGCTAGGCGGGAGAACGATCCGATTATCTCTGCAGCGGGTGCGTCCGCCCCGCAACAGTCCGGGCGGGTTGCCGCGCTGGAGGCGGCCAGTCAGGCCCAGACCCGTACCCGATACATCGTGGTGTTCAGATCGGACCTCGGCGCGCCAGAGGGTCGCCAGGCGCGAGAGCAGTTCATGGGTGGACCGGCAGGATCGGCCGCTGGCGCGCGTATCGAGTACACATACGAAACCGCGTTGCGCGGATTCGCAGTGTCGCTGCCTGCCGCAGCCGCTGACGCTTTTCTAGACGCGATGGCCAACAATCCAAACGTCGAGCGGGTCGAGGTGGACAGCATCGTCAGTCGACAACTCGTGACGCAAACCCAGGCCCCATGGGGGCTTGATCGGGCAGACCAGCGAAGCCTGCCCCTCAGCAGCAGCTTCAGCTGGACAGCCAGCGGCGCCGGCGTTCGTGCCTTCGTGGTAGACACCGGTATCCTGAGCTCGCACACCCAGTTCTCAGGCCGTCTCGCAGCCGGCTACACCGCAGTCGCTGATGGTCGGGGAACAGAAGACTGCAATGGGCACGGCACTCATGTTGCCGGCACAATAGGCGGGAGCGTCGCAGGTTTGGCCAAGTCAGTCACGCTGGTTCCAGTGCGCGTTCTTGATTGCACCGGATCGGGCACGCTGAGTGGCGTCGTCGCAGGCATTGACTGGGTCGCCGCCAACGCGCCAGCGCGGTCGCTCATGAATCTGTCATTGGGCGGCACAGCGTCCAGCACGCTCGACCAGGCCGTCGAAGGAGCTATCGCCCGTGGCGTTATCGCTGTTGTCGCGGCAGGCAATAACGCTGCTAACGCGTGCAACTATTCCCCTGCGCGTGTTCCCCAGGCCATCACCGTTGCGGCAAGCAATTCCTCTGACCAGCGTGCATCGTTTTCAAATTTCGGTTCATGCATCGATCTGTTCGCACCGGGAGAATCGATTGCCTCCGCCTGGTACACCGGGTCAACAGCTACCGCCACACTGAGCGGTACGTCGATGGCCAGCCCGCACGTTGCCGGAGCGGTGGCCCAGCTGCTCGAGGTAGCCACCGACCCTTCGCCCTCGTCTATCGCACAACAGCTAATCAGCGCCACCACGCCCAATACAATTCAAGGCGCTAGCTCTGACTCGCCCAATCGCCTGCTCTACGCCGACGCCAACACCTCGGTACCAGTGCCGCCACAGCCTGTTGTGACCGTCAAGGTTTCAGTCGGTGCATTGTCGGGCTCTGCGGTGAAGCAGCGAAATGGTTGGGCGGCGCGCGTCACGGTGAGAGTCAAACGCGCCGATGGCAGCGCCGCCTCTGGCGCAATCGTCAGAGGCGATTTCACTGTCGGCGGCAAAAGTGTGGGATGCACCACTGACGCCGCAGGAACCTGCACGCTGTCGAGCGGCACTTTATCCAGCAAGACCGCGACGACTACCTACGCAGTTAGCAGCATCTCTGGAACCGGATTCACGTACGACGCAACCTCGAACGTAATTTCCAGCGTAACGATCGCGCGGCCATAGCGACCGCAGTGCTTTGCGGTGGCGAGACGGGTTGCCGTCTCGCCAACTTTCCCTGATCATCGGCGTTTTGCACATTGCCCACGGATACGCCGCCGATGACCATCGCCACCCCGATCCGAGACGACGCCATCCGAGTCTATTGGCAACCGGGCTGCACCAGCTGCCTTCGCACCAAAGAATTTCTGTCAAAGAACGGCGTGCCGTTCTTGTCGCGCAACGTGCTAGCCGATGACTCGGCGTTCGAAGAGCTCAAGCGGTTTGGCCTGCGACAGGTACCCATCGCGACCAAGGGAGACCGCTGGGCCATCGATACATACCCCGGCCCGCCTAACTTCAGGTGAGGATGGTGGGCGTCCCCAAGCCGAGAGATCATCAGCTTGAGTTCTAAAAGAGAGTCTTTAGTCTCACCGGGAAGCCTCAGCACTCCTGCAAGGCGTCGCGTGTGCGGCTCAGCACCTTCCACCCTGGTTACACGGATAGGGCCTTAACGTGTTCGGATCGAGGCCCTGTCGACGATCGCGGTCTAACGCCTGCCCGCCGCCCGGTCCCATTGACTGACCACCGCCAGGACCCATTGATTGGCCACCGCCAGGACCCATTGACCGACCGCCGCCTGGCCCCATTGACTGACCGCCCCCAGGGCCCATTGACTGGCCACCGCCGGGACCCATTGAGTCGCAACCGCCTGGCCCCATAGAACCGGGTATGCAATTCCGCCAAGCCTGCGCATGAGCCACGCTGCAGGACAAGAAAAAGGCAAGCACAAGTCCATTCAAGATTGTTGACATACATTCCTCACAAGCTATTAGCCAACGAGCTTTTGGGTCGGCTTTTGTCCAACCCTCAGATTAAAACCATGTGGTGAATTCGAAGCAGACCCTCACGCTGCATACTGAACCACCGCGTCGCGAACTACACCATAGCGAAAATAGCGACTAAGGTCCTGCGCGGGCAAGATTTTCGACACCTCAAATCGGCACATTTTCTGCGAGGTCACGCGTCAAAGCGTAGAGTCCATAAGCCTGCGTTGCAGGCCGTTGGACATCCGCCAGGAGCAGTCGATGAGCCCCACCTACCGAGAACACTATTTCCCGAATACCGAGCCGCTCGCACTCGACGAAATGAGAGTCACGGCCCTTGGCACGGGCCGGCCGTTTCTGCGCCCCGCACAGGCCAACGCAGGGTGGCTGATCGAATTGGGTAACGGCGACAAATTCATGTTCGATTTCGGCTTCGGAACGCAGACCAATTTCTGCGCGCTTGAGATCCCCTATCAGGCCATGACCGCCTATTTCGCCACGCACCTGCACACCGACCATGTGGGTGACTTCGCCCAGATCTGGATTGGCAGCTGGCTGGGCGGCCGCTCGGTCCCGCTTGAGGTGTATGGCCCGTCTAGCAACGAACCTCGCTTCGGCTTTGCACACTTCATTCAGAAGCAGCGCGAGTCCTATGCCTGGGATACCGAAACGCGCCGCGGTACGGCCAACATGCTGGGCGCCGAAGTCAACGTGCATGAGTTCGACTATTCGCGGGTTCACGTCATTTACGAGCGCAACGGCGTAAAGATCACCAGCTTTCCGGCAGTTCACATTTATGACGGCCCCGTAAGTCTCCGGCTCGACTGGAATAGCCTGAGCTTTGTGTACTCGGGCGACACCACACCGTCGTGGTTCATGGTCGAGAACGGCCAGAACGCCGATCTGCTGGTGCACGAGGCCTTTAATACCGTGAAGCAGCTGATGGAGCGTTCTGGCTATCCCGAGCGCATGGCGCGCGCGGTCGGCACCATCGTTCACTCGGATCCAGTAGAAGCGGGCAAGGTGTTCGCGGAATGCAACCCACGACTCGCGGTCGCCTATCACTTCTTCAACGACTTCGACACCGCACCCGAAATCGAATCAGCTATCCGAACGCATTATTCAGGACCGCTGGCTCTCGCCAAAGATCTGATGGTATTCAACGTCACGCGCGAGACGATCACCACCCGGATGGCGGTTACCGCATCGCACGTCTGGCCGAACAAGGAACTGCACGAAGGCTTTCGAAGTGCGCCAGTGGGCAAGCGCATGGAGATGTCGCGCTGGCTTGCCGACCGACAGATCTTTCCGAAATTCTGAACCGAGGGCATCGCATCATGGTCAAACTTGCATCGCGCTCCGGGACTCGGCAGCCGGGCCGCCAGGCAGCAAACGCGCTCGCCGCCGTCTCCCTTGCAGTGGGGATTTTCTCGATGGGTTCAGCCGGGGCACAGGATTGGCCATCGCGGCCCATCCGCATCGTGGTGCCTACAGCCACCGGTGGCGTTGTCGAGACCGTAGTCGGGCTCACGAATTCTCAGGTGGAAAAGCGCCTCGGCCAGCGCATCGTGGTGGAGAACCGCCCCGGGGGCGGTGGCAATATCGGCGCGCAGGCGGTGCTCAACTCGCCCGCCGATGGCTACACCTTCATGATTGCGCCCAGCAATGTTCTGGTCACCAATCAGTTCATGACCGACAAGCCGCCCTTCGATCCGCTGAAGGAATTCGCGCCAGTCACGCAGCTGGTTGAAGTGCCTCTGGTGTTCTGGGTGAACAGCAAGCTTCAGCACACAACGCTTCGTGATCTGATCGACGATATCCGCGCAAACCCTGGAAAGTTCAACTACGCGTCGCCGGGCCCGGGCACTCCTCCCCATCTTGCCGGCGAGTTGTTCACGCGTGCAGCGGGCCTGAGCGCAGTCCATATCGCTTACAAAGGAGCCGCGGCCGCGGCCAACGACCTTATCTCCAACGAGGTGCAGCTCATGATCATCGGCTACGCATCGCTGCGAGGCCAATTCCAGGGAAAGCTGGTAAGACCGATCGCGGTCGCGGCATCACAGCGCCTGACCGCCCTGCCCCAGGTACCCACGGTTCTGGAAAGCGGCTTTGCAGCGATCGACGCCGAGATTCACCGCGGATGGTGGGGCCTGTTCGCCCCGCGCGGTACACCGGCGCAGCTCATCGAGCGCATGTCTTCTGAGTATCGCGCCGCCCTCACCTCCTCAGACTTGCAGACTCGACTTGGAGAGGCTGGATTGGTTGCGATCGGTAACTCACCCGCGGAGTTTTCGGCGATGCTACCTGCGCAAGCCGCGCAGTGGCAGAAGATTGTGAAGACGCTAGGCCTGCGGTTCAACTGACCAGCTGTTGGCTAGGCGGCAGAGGACTGCTACGCACCGTCAGGCGGAGAGGTCTTGAGATCGGGTGTCGTGTTGCACGACGATCTGGGCGGGAGCGGCCTAGCTTGATTGCAGGGCGACTTCTAGGTGTCTTTTAAACCGACACCTGCTCACCAACGCCCCAACTGCTTCTACGTTACCGTTCTGGACGAGCGGTGCCGCTCGCGCCGCCGCGGTTATCCACCACAACCGGCTGACCCAGGAGCCGTCCCATGGGGTCGGCCACCATGCGGGCTGTGGAATCGACGATGCCGCCGGGTGGGGTAGGGACCACCAGACTAACCGGCGCGGCGCTCCGTGAACGTCATCGTTCCCATTTGGCTACGGGCATGGGGCCCGAGGCAGGGCGCGGTCGCTATCGCGCCGCGATGACGGAGCTGACCTTTAACTCCGGCTTAGAAGGTGGGGAGCAGACGCGGGATGATGAACTGACCCTCGCCCCATGACTCGGTGTGGGGCCGGGCACCATTGGCCACTTCAAGAACTGCTGCGAATACCCGGTTACCCGCTTCATCGAGATCGATCCGACCTTCGATCAAATCGACCAGCGCCACGTCAATTCCGTCCGACCAGCGTTTGACCGTATCAGGGTTACCGCACACTTTGATCGTCGGGGCGAGCGGATTGCCCGACGGGTTGAAGACACCCATCGAGAAAAGGGTGATTTGGGCACCCGCTGCGACCATACCGGTGATCGAGCAGGGGCTGAAGAACGGCGTGTCCATGAAAGACAGCCCCGGCTGCGAGGGCGCCTGTCCGAAATCCAGGCAGTCTACAAACGGTGCGCGACCGATCTTGCACAGCGCGCCCATGGTCTTTTCGATCAGCGTGGTGAGGCCAGCCTCGATATTTTCCGCTGTCGGGTTGGTACCCCGATAGCGGTCACCATCGCGGGTCATCCGTGATTCGGTGAGCGCGATCCGCTCGATGATCCTCCGGGCGATGTCGGCGTTAGCCGATTGCGCGCGCACTACGTCTTCGCCGCCGATGAACTCTGCGGTTTCGGACACGATCACGCTCGCGCCGAGCGCGACTGCACGATCTACGAAGCGACCGATCGCCGGATTCGAACACACTGCACTCGAGGCATCAGAGCCGCCACATTCGAGGGCGAATCTGAGCTCAGAAAACGGACACCACACTCGCTGCATGGGTCGAATAACGGATGCGAGTTGGCTAAGCGCCGTCACGGTTTGAGTGATGGCATCTTGGATGCCGTGATACTCC
This sequence comes from uncultured Bordetella sp., assembly GCA_964654745.1. Classification (GTDB taxonomy): domain Bacteria; phylum Pseudomonadota; class Gammaproteobacteria; order Burkholderiales; family Burkholderiaceae_E; genus SYIM01. Next base: position 8,108 of record CAZZKA010000006.1, read on the forward strand.
ATTACCGCAAGGACCCGCACCGGGGTGTGGCCGTCCGCAAGCCGCTGTACCCAGCGGTGCGCGGTACTCCGGTCGTGGCACAGCACGACCGCCGCCCCGATGTTGGGATGGGTGATGAGCCTGAACAGCACCTCGTCCTGCAGCACTGCGTCCTGAGTTTGCAGCCCGCGCTGAAACTCGCCTCGCACCAACAGGACGGGATCGTTGCCTGGCGCTTCAGAGGTATCGAACCGTACCGCCGACAGCTCCGCAATACGATTGGCAAGCGCCACGGTGGATACCAACGCAAGGTGATTGCGAACTCCCGCGCGGCCGTCAGCCCGCCGATAGCCGGCAAACCCTGGCGATGATTCAGCGGCAGTTGTGGACATGGACATGCTCGCCTGTTGCGATCGATCGGGTGGCAAGCCCAATGACGACTCCATACTTGATGACGGGCTCGCCCTCGGCGATGTCTTTCGAGGCCGCCTTATGGCCAAAGGCGATCGGCTCGCGCAGCGTGAGCCCGCACCGCGTACAAGTTTCGTCAATAAGAGAATCGATTAGCGTGACGACATTGTCCGAAGGGTGAACCTGAAGCGCGATTCGTGGCACGCAGCGGGCCTTTCAAACTTGAATGAGTAGGATGTTTTGCAAGCGCTTCTAGTGTATCTTCGAGGCGAAACCACAACAATCCCGGAGTCAGTCATCTTGAAGCGTATGCGCCATGCCGCGCTTCTCGTTCTACCTTGGTGCCTGCTGATCGCAGTCTGGCACACAGTCGCCGTATCTGGCCTAGTGAATCCGGGCCTGATGCCCACGCCCGCGCAGGTCGGCAGCAAGCTCATAAGCCTGCTCTTCGGAGATCGGCTCGCCATAGATATTTGGCGCTCCACACAGCGCGTGACCCTGGGCGTGCTGCTCGGCATCTTGCTTGCTGTGCCGGTCGGATTCCTGATCGGGTGGTATCGCAACGCACGGACCTTTCTCGATCCGCTCATCAATTTTTTCAGGGCGCTGCCACCGATCGCCCTGATCCCGCTGGTGGTCGTGTATTTCGGTATCGATGAACCTGCCAAGGTGATCATTCTTTTCTACGCGAGCTTTTTCGCGGGTGTGATCGTCATGTATGAGGGTGTCGCCCAGATCAGCCCGATCTTCATCAAGGTATCGCGAACGCTCGGCGCGAGCGACCCGGAAATTTTTTTCAAGGTGATCGTTCCGCTCACCATGCCGCACATCCTGACCGCGCTGCGAGTGGCCCTGGGTGTCGCTTGGGCAACATTGGTGGCCTCCGAGCTGGTGGCCGCGCAGCAAGGGCTGGGCGCGCTCATCCAGAGCGCTGGGTCGTTTTTTCAGATCGATGTGATTTACGTCGGGATCGTCTGCATTGGTACCGTTGCGCTCAGTATGGACCTCGCGCTGCGCGCGCTCACGCGTCGTCTGATTCGCTGGCAGGACCGGGTCGAGGCGCAGTAATGGAGCGCGCATTGTGAATGCCGAGCGGATCATGTTTGACGATGTCTCTGTCGAATTCGAGACCGAGCGCGGACCACTGAGGGTGGTCGATCGGGTGTCGCTCACGGTGCGCGATCAGGAGTTCATTTGCATCGTGGGGCCATCGGGATGTGGCAAGACGACCCTCATGAATATGGTGGCGGGCTTCGTTGGGCCGAGCTCAGGGCGGATCACGCTCGACGGCCAGCCAATCACCGGACCGGGACGCGACCGAGGGGTGATTTTTCAGGAATATGGCGTCTTCCCTTGGCTGTCCGTGCGCGACAACATCCTCTTCGGTCTGCGCTTGAAGAGCAGCCGGGTTCCAGCCTCCGAGCAGCAAAGCGTCTGTCAGAAGTATCTCGAACTGATGGGACTCGCCGATTTTGCGCAGGCATTTCCGAAAACGCTTTCAGGCGGTATGCGTCAACGACTGGCCATTGCCCGTGCCTATGCTGCGCAGCCCGAATTCCTGCTGATGGACGAACCCTTTGGCGCGCTCGACGCGCAGACCCGTTCCAAGATGCAGAATCTGCTGTTGGAGGTGCTCGAGCGCGAGGGTAAGACGGTGATCATGATCACCCACTCGGTCGATGAAGCAATCTACCTCGCTTCGCGAATTATTGTGGTCACTGCACGGCCCGCGCGCATCAAGGCAATCATCGATGTTCCGTTTGCTTACCCCCGCCATGAAGGTCTGCACGAGACACCCGAATTCGGTGCGCTCAAGGCCCATGTGCGCGAACTGGTCATGGCTGAATACGAGGTGCAGCAGCAACTCGGCTCGGCCGGTATAGGTGCCGCCTGATATGCGTAGCCGCTTCGAACAGGCGAAAGATGGCCTCTTCAACACCACCGCCGGCCGAGACCGGTAAAGGGAGACAGCATGAACCATTACATCAAAACAGATCGCCGCCAGCTGCTGGCGGCAGGTGCCTCGGCCCTCGGGCTGGCGGGCGTGGGCGCTCCGGTCATTGCCCAGAGCCGAACCCGCATCCGGGTGGGCTATGTCGATACACTCGCAGTCACCGGTCAGATCTGGACGGGTGTGCATCGCGGCCATTGGGCTAAGGAAAACATCGAGTTCGATCCGGTCAAATTCAACACCGGCCTAGAGTTGTTCAACGCCATGATCGGCGGCAGCCTCGATATGCTGTCAACCGGCGCGGTGATCTCCAATTTCCCGGCGCGAGGTCAAGGCAAAGCCTTTCTCATCAACAACATCGAATTCGCCACCGCGCAGCTATGGGTTCGCGAAGATCAGGGCGTGAAGAGCTGGGCCGATCTCAAGGGAAAGAAGATCGCCACCACGTTGGGCACGACCGCCCATGTTTTCGCCGACGCTGCACTGCGCGCCAACGGGCTGGATCCCGCCAAGGATGTGGAACTCGTCAATCAGGGCATGGCGGTCGCGGTCACCAGTTTTATTTCAGGTGCTGTGCCCGCGGTGGCACTCTGGGTGCCGTTCAACATTCAGGTGCGCGCCCGCGTGCCGTCGGCGAAAATGCTGGTGGATGCGTCGGCCTATTTCCCGAAGTCGGCAATTGTGGGGGGATGGGCAGTGCGTGCTGACTATTACGAGAAAAATCGTCCCATTCTCGAGCGTGTGGTTCGCGGCTGGGCGGCCTCGAACGACGACCTGATACGGAATTCCGCCGAGATCCTGCCCGTGATTCAGTCAAAGAACTATGCCCAGGTTCCCCTCGAGGAGCTGCAGGAGCACTTCAAGGCCTCGCGCTATTACCCTGCGGCCGAGTGGCGAAAGCTCTACCAGGATGGCACTGCAATAGGGTGGCTGCAGCAGGTCACCGATTTTTATGCGCGGGTGGGTGGCATTCAGAATCCGGTGCCAGCAAAAACCTATTTCGATACCTCGCTACTCTTGAACAACGTGGCGGGCTAAGGACCAGGCTGTGGGGGCTGACCGCTGGGATCACATCATCGTCGGCGCCGGCTCAGCCGGCTGCGTGCTGGCCAACCGGCTGGTGCGCGCCGGCCGTCGGGTCCTCCTTCTTGAGGCTGGGGGGCCGGATGGTGCGTTCTGGGTCCGATTGCCGGTCGGCTACTTTCGCACCATCTTCGATCAGCGGTTCGCGCGGCTCTTCGAGGTCGAGCCGCAGCCGCAGACCGGTGACCGACGATTGATCTGGCCTCGCGGGAGGATTTTGGGGGGGTCGAGTTCGATCAATGGCCTCCTCTACATCCGCGGCCAGCATGCCGACTATGACGACTGGGCGCGTGCCGGTGCCACAGGCTGGTCGTATCGCGAGGTTCTACCGTACTTTCGCAGGTCCGAACGTTTTAACGGTGTGGCAAATGACTATCACGGCACCGACGGCGAATTGGGCGTGACAGAGTTGCGAAATGACGATCCGAGCTGTCTGGCGTGGCTCGAAGCGGCCCAGCAGTTCGGGCTGCCCGCCAACGCCGATTTCAACGCGCAGACCGATTACGGCGTGGGGCGTTATCAGTTGTCGATTCTGGGCCGCTGGCGCAGCAGCGCGTCGGTCGCGTTCCTGAAACCCGTGAGCGGACATGCCGGACTCTCTGTTCGTACCGGCGTGCTGGTCTCGCGTGTGCTGTTCGAGGCTGGTCGCGCCGTTGGGGTGGAGACACACATCAACGGCGTCGCCCACGCGTTTCGCTGCGACGGCGATGTCATCCTGGCCGCAGGAAGCCTGCAGTCGCCGCAACTCTTGCAGCTGTCGGGTGTGGGGCCGGCCGATCATCTGCGTGCGCTCGGCATCCCGGTCACTCATGACGCCCCCGAGGTGGGCGAGAACCTCCAGGATCACTACCAGGCGCGGACCATCGTACGGCTGAAGGATCCCATCTCGCTCAACAACCAGGTTCGCAGTCTTGCCGGCCTCACTAGAATGGGCTGGCAATGGCTCGCCGATGCGCGTGGGCCGCTCACTGTCGGGGCCGGGCAAGTGGGCGGGTTTGCCTGCTCCTCGCACGCGCAGGGTGGGCGTGCCGACATTCAGTTCAACGTCATGCCGCTCTCGGTTGATAAACCCGGCACGCCGCTTCATGAGTTTCCGGGCTTTACCGTATCGGTCTGTCAGTGTCGCCCCGACTCGACCGGATCGGTCCGAATTCGCAGCACCGATCCAACCGAGGCTCCTCGCATCACGGCCAACTATCTGACCGAGGAGCGCGACCTGAAAACGCTGGTCGAAGGTCTCCGGATGTGTCGCGAAATTTATCGCCAGCCGGCGTTCGCTGACCGGTGGGTCGAGGAAAAGCTACCTGGTGACACCAGTCTGGAAGATTTCGCGCGCCAGTTTGGTGGCACGGTATTTCATCCGACCAGCACCTGCAGGATGGGCAGTGATGCTCGGGCGGTGGTGGATCCGCAACTGCGCGTGCAGGGGGTGGAAGGGCTCCGGGTGATTGATGCCTCGGTGATGCCCCGCGTGGTATCAGCCAACACCAACGCAGCCACCATCATGGTTGGCGAACGTGGTGCCGCGCTGATACTGGATGATTGAGCGCGGCCAGCGCGGCGGCAGCTGCACGAGGTGGCGCTTGATCGGCAGACCCCCGATGCGCACGCCCCGGACCCAGGAAGTCCGGAGGCGTAGCCTCTGGCTCCCAATTAGGACTGGCCCTATGACGAACCACTTCTTTCCAAGACGAGTCGAGAAGACCTGCGCGGGCGCGATCCGCGTGCTTTCTGCTCTCATCTGTCTTGCATTCAGCGTGGTCGCCTGGGCGGCTCCGGAGGTGGAGCGTAAAAACCACTTAAGGGTTCAACTTCATTGGCTCCATCAGGCCCAGTTCGCCGGGCTTTATATGGCGATGGACCGCGGTCTGTTCAAAAGCGCGGGTCTGACCGTAGAGCTCATACCCGGAGGCCCGGGCATCGATCCGATAGAGACCGTGCAGCAGGGCCGGGCGGATGTAGCGGTGGCATGGATGGGCGAAGCGTGGCGACATGCGCGCACGGGGGCTCCAGTAGTCAATGTTGCACAAGTCGTCCAAAAACCCTCGCTCGGGTTGCTGTGCCGGACCCGCGAAGGCATCGTGACCCTCTCCGATATCTCGGGAAAGACGGTCGGGTTTTGGGACCTGCAGGATGACGCGGTTGTTCGACACATGGCGAGCAAACGAGGCGTCGATCCCCAAGCAATTCGTTTTGAGATACAGGCCCCGAATGCCGTTGATCTGATCAGTGGGAAGTTTCCCTGTGTGACGGCCATGGCATACAACGAAAAGCTGCTGGCAGAAGTTGCAGGGCTCACCAGTCTGGAGACCTTGTGGGTTACCCCGAAATCGCTGAACCTCTCTCACCTGGAAGATGGGTTATATGTTCGGGCCGACCGCTTGAATGCCGCCCAAGGTAGGGACGAACTGACTCGGTTTCTACGCGCCTTGAAAGAAGGTTGGGCGCAGGCGCGGATAGCGCCCGCGCTTGCCGTCGAATATGTATTGCGTCGTGCGCCGAATGCCGACAGGCAGCACCAGCTACTGATGCTTGAAGCCATGCTTTCAGTGATTCCGGCCGGCTCCGAATTTGGCCTGCTGCCCCTCAGACAGTGGACGTCCGAGGCGATCAGACTCGTCGGCGAGTCACCCCTGTCGCGCACGGAAACCGATAAGCTCTGGACGCACTCGATTTACAACGAGATGGTTGCGCGCGAAGGCAAGCGTCAACTTCTGTTCCCCGCAACGCGCTATTACCTTGCAGAGGTCGCAGCAAGCGACTTTGTTGACCTCGTCGACCTCTTCGCCAAGATTCTCTTCGGGATATCCGGATTTCTGATCGCGCACCGGGCCGGATACGGCCCCTGGGGTAAGCTGGTCATTGCGCTGATCACCCCGCTGGGTGGCGGCTTACTCATGAGCCTGCTCGTAGGGGGCGCGAACTGGCCGCCGAAATTTTTGGTGGTTCCGACGGAACCCGTAGCAATCATCCTGGCGTCTGCCGCGATGAACGCCTTCTTGCGATATCGGCCGACTCTGCTCGACGGAAATGGTTTCAAAACCCTTACCCGGTATGTTCTGCTCATCGTCATCCCGATCATCGCGATGAAGACCGTTCTGGTCTCGGTCAGCGGCGACCTCCACTGGGTGTGGGCCATCCTTTGCGCTGCTATCGCTGTATCAGGCGGGGGCATTCTTCAAGATCTGCTCATGAATAAGGAGCCGACGGCGATGCGCCTGAGTGCGGGCATCGAGGTCGCTGCCGCATCCGGTGCAGCGGTACTGCTCGCCGGATTGTGGTGGGCCAATCAGTTTGAGAACACACCCATTCCGGTTTACCTGAGCATGATGATGTGCGCCACGGTATCGATTGGCGTCATGCTGTGGGGAATGAAGCGGCAAGAATTGGCTAACGAGACCGTGCGCCCGGTTCCGGTTCGTAAGCCGAGCTGAAGAACGTCGAGGGGGCACCAGCCCGGCGGCAGTCGCGTATTCAATCGGGACTTAATCGAGCTGCAGATTCAAACCCTTGGCGATGCCCGCCCAGACGCGATCCTGTTCCTGTAGAAACCGCGCAAACTGCTCGGGACTGGAGGGATCGGGCTGGATACCGAGCCTCTCAAAGCGCTCGATCATCGCCTTATCTCGAAGCATTTGCGTAGCGAGTTCGTTGAGCCGCCTGACCACGGGCGTTGGCAGCCCGGCCGGTCCGAAGAATCCGAACCAGCCTTGCGCCACAAAGCCCGGATAGCCCGACTCCGCGACGGTGGGGACATTCGCCAGGATAGGCACGCGAACCGAGCCAGTGGTGGCCAGGACCTTTAGTTTGCCAGCTTGAAAGTTGGCGACAGTGTTGGTCAAAGCGCTCTCAAACGACAGGTCAACGACATTGGCCAGCAGGTCTTGCATAGCTGGCGCAGCGCCCTTGTAGGGTACATGCGTCAATTTGATACCGGCATCGGCCGCCAGCTTCTCGGCAATCAGGTGCGGAAGGGAGCCCTGGCCTACGCTCGCATAGGAAATCTTGTTGGGCTGCGCTTTAGCCGCCGCGATCATCTCGGACAAGGTGTTGTAGGGAGTCTTGACCCCGGCCAGAATCGCTCCCGGCGTATTGACGATATTGGTGATGGGGGTGAAGTCGCGGCTGGGGTTGAAACTCAGCGATTTGTGGATGTGCGGCGCGATCGACATTGCGCTGACGGTCATAACACCCAGCATGTGCCCGTCGGGACCGGCCTTGGCCAGCGCCGCAGTGCCGATATTGCCTCCTGCGCCGGCGCGGTTTTCCACCACGACGGTCTGGCCCAGTCCCTCAGTCAAGCTCCTGGCCAACTCGCGCGCCACCAGATCGGTGACACCCCCAGGCGGGAACGGAACGATCAATGAAATAGGCCTGGATGGCCAGTTGGCGCTCTGCGCGCCGGCCAAACTCCATGGAACCCAACAGGCCAACGCGGCCAGAGCTAAGCAAAGCTTATGTTTCAAGACGATCCTCTCAGATCAATAAAGCGATCCGATGCTACCCCTGAATCGACCGCCGTGCTCACCGTTACGAGGCGCCCCTAAAGGCACCCCGCTAACTACACCCCTGTCGGTCTGGTCGTTGAAGTGCCGTGCCCGCTTCATCGATCGCCTGGTTTACGCGGGCCATGGCCTCGGGGTTATCGGTAATCGCTCTGTCCCTCGGGACACCAAGCAGATCCGCCCAACCGATCCAGTGAACGAGCGGTCCCTGCCAGCAGGCCCGCCAAGGAATGATCTCGGACGAGACCCCTTGCGCGAAAGCACTGAAGCGGGCAACTGTCCCGTCATAGGGCCATAGCGAAGGGTCGCCTCTGGGGGCCTGAAAGTAGGAGCCCGCCAGCAGTGTGACCGGGATCCCTCGGAGCGCATCACCCTGAGCAGCGTTCCATCCATTCGGCCCAGAGGTATACCGCACCGTATTGAGGGCACTGAGCCCTTTGTCCGTGGTCCTCACGACCTCGCTCCACCCCTTAACCGATTGCTCGCAAAAGGCAACCCCGGCGCACGCTGACAGGTCGATCTCGCCCGCATGGAAACGGGGCGGGGTAGCGCCCGTGTGGGGCGCGGAAAGCGTGGTGAGCGAACGCACCTTGATCGGGGCGTTCGTATCCTTCAGCACTTTTATCGCTGCGCGGGTCCACATACCGCCGTTGGAGTGCCCGACAAGGTCCACATCCGTGACACCGTACCGGGAATGAAGATAGCCCAGGAAGCGGGCCAGTCGCTCGCCCCCTGCGTTCCAGTCACCTGTTGCCATGATCGTCATCGACTCAGGCAACTGCGGCGGACAGTCGGCAAACGGGCCCACAGAATCCTTGGCGGGCTCTCTGACAACGCCCCACGTATCCATGGCCGGCGCCGTAAACACGCGCTTGCCCTTATCAAGTAAAAACTTGCGCAGGGCCGTGTACGTGTTGCCCGCGGCGAGATAACCGTCACCATCCCTGCAGGCCTGAGTCGGCGTCGTAAAAGGGGTGCTGATCGCGCCGCCGGAAACCAGGACTACCGCCCGGGTCTGCTCCGGCGCGGAAGCGGCGCCCGGGGACGACGCCATGGAAGAGCCCGCGCCAAACGCCATGGCCAAGCCTATGAACGGGAAGATAACTCGCCTCAACACTAAACTCTCCGTCGGACGTTCGTCTAACAAAGGACCGGGACCGCAGGCTCCCATGCAAGCAGGGGCGGCGCTCCGAAAGTACCCTCTTGGATCGTATCACCGCCCACTTGCTATCGGTAGCAGCGCGCATCGGCGCCGCATTTGCGATGCGGTTGTTGCAGTTTGCCAGCCAGGCTTTACCGCGGATAAGACCTGAGCACAGGGTTCGGCGCCGACTTGGGTGCAAACTGGCACAAACCGATGGCCAGACACTTCGCGGCGGATGGTATCCCTTCGACCCTTATCAATACGCGGTCGGGAAAAACGAAGAAAAGAAGCTTACGGGACTGGACGTCCAACTGGTACGCGCGGCTTTCGCAAGCGTGCGCCGGGAGGTGCGTCTGGATCTGGTCGCCTGGGATCAGCATCAAAGGGAGATTGAGGACGGCAGACGCGATCTGGCGGTCGGTGCTTTCCGAACGGCCGAACGCGAGCAATACGCCTTATTTTCGAACGCTTACCGCACCGAAAGAATCGTTCTGTATTTTCGCACCAAGGACAGCCCCGCCTTCGCGTTCAGCAATGACGAGGAGTTGATCCGTATCCTTGAATCAAGCCCCTACCGCTTGGGGGTGACCGAAGGTTATTTTTACGGAGAAAGGCTCAAGCGCTTCATCGACGACCCGCGTAATGCCGGCCGGATTGTTCAGGCCAGTTCCGACTTCGATAACTTCAATAACCTCCTGGCCGGAAAAATCGATGCCGCTCCGGTCGACTCGCTGGTGGGCGCGACGCTCACCTGGCGGCATGGATGGGGCGACCGGATTGCCGTCTCCGAAAAAGCTTTTTTCGAAGAACCGGTGCACGTGATGTTCAGCCGCGCGCTACGAACCGATGCACCTGAGTGCCGCCGTCGCGGTAGTGGTTTTGGGGGCGTTGGCGACTCGCATCGCGGTCGTCTACTTTCGTTTCAAGAGCCCGATCTACTGCACCTAGGCGAGGCTCTGAGGCGGTTCGCCGAGTCAACCGAACGCGCTCAGCCCCTCGTTTACCAACGGATAGCGGCTCGATAGCAAGCGGAAAAAAGCCCAGCCGGACCCCATACGGTCCGCTTGCCGGCTGGAACCTCAGCAAGGCAGAATGAGGCGAAAAGCCACATTACATTGAATCAGGGATCCGCAATGACATCCTCCGGACGCATCTATCGTATCGCCAGCATTCCTGGTGACGGCATCGGCAAGGAAGTCATTCCCGCGGGCGAAAAAGCGCTCCAGGCGCTCGCGCGCAGTATGGGTCGCTTCAGCTTCGAGTTCCAGCGCTTTGACTGGGGCGGAGACTGGTATCGAGCGCACGGCGAGATGATGCCCGCCGACGGGTTGGACCTGCTTCGCGGGATGGACGCCATACTGTTCGGCTCAGCGGGCGACCCCAAGATCCCCGATCATGTGACGCTCTGGGGACTTCGACTTCGAATCTGTCAGGGATTCGACCAATACGCCAACGTGCGCCCCACCCGCATCCTGCCCGGTATTGATGCTCCGCTCAAGCGCTGCGCGGCGGGAGATCTCGACTGGGTCATCGTTCGCGAGAACTCTGAAGGCGAATACGCCGGTGTGGGAGGTCGTGCGCACCAGGGTCATCCGATCGAAGTCGCCACCGACGTGTCGGTCATGACGCGCGCCGGCGTCGAACGGATCATGCGATTTGCTTTTTCCCTCGCGCGTTCGCGTCCAAGGCGGCAACTGACCGTTGTCACCAAAAGCAATGCACAACGTCATGCCATGGTGATGTGGGACGAGATCGCAGCGGCCGTTGCTGATGAGTTTCCCGATGTGCGCTGGGACAAAGAGCTGGTTGATGCCATGACAGCGCGCATGGTCAACCGCCCTGCAAGCATCGACACTGTCGTGGCGACCAACCTTCACGCTGACATCCTGAGCGACCTTGCCGCAGCCCTGGCCGGAAGCCTCGGTATCGCCCCCACCGGCAACGTCGATCCGGAGCGACGCTATCCGAGCATGTTCGAGCCCATCCACGGCTCGGCCTTTGACATCATGGGTAAGGGTCTCGCAAACCCAGTGGGCACCTTCTGGAGTTGCGTCATGCTGCTCGAACATCTTGGCGAGCATGAGGCAGCGGCGAAGCTGATGCGGGCCGTTGAGCGCGTGACGGCCGACCCCGCGCTTCACACCCGTGACCTCGGCGGTAGCGCAGGCACCGAGCAGGTCACGCAAGCGGTCTGTTCAGCGATCGCAGGATGATTGATGCTGATAGTGCGTCCAACATAAAGACAACTGGAGACAATCGTTATGAATTTCCAAAAAAGCGTTCACTTACTTGCCATCAGCGGTTTGCTGGTTTCAGGCGCGTTCACGTGGTCGGGTTCTGCGAACGCTCAGGTTTGCCCTGAGCGCAACATTATCTACTGGCAGGCCTTCCCACCGGGCGGTGAGTCCGATCAGTCTGCCCGTCACCAGCAGACTGTTCTTAAGAAACGCTGCCAGGTGATCGATACGATCGTGCAATACAAGGCGGGCGCGGGCGGCGCTTTGATGTGGTCGCAGATGAATGCTCTGGCAGGCGATGGCTTCAACATCGTCGGGATCAACCTGCCTCATATCGTGTTTCAACCGATCGAAGGTCAGGTGCAGTACAAGACTGCCGACGTCACACCTGTTTTCTGGTTTCACTACACGCCCGATGCGCTCGTGGTGCCCGCTGCAAGCCCGTTCAAAACTTTTGAAGATTTTTCGGCAGCAGCGAAGAAAGATCCCGGCAAGTTGTCTTTGGGTGGCTCGGGGCTCAACTCTGCCAACCATGGCGCGCACGAACGCCTGAACGCGGCGTTCGGCTTCAAGACGACCTATGTGCCGTTCAAGGGTACGGGCGATATGTCTGTGGCGGTCCTGGGAAGCCAGATCGACGGTGCCATGAGCTACACCGCTTTTGCTGTTAATCAAAAGGGGCGTCTGCGCGCACTCGCTGTAGCGATGGAGCAGCGCCATCCCCTATTGCCGGATGTTCCGACCTTTAAGGAACTCGGCGTGCAGTGGGTCGATGGAGCCTATCGCGGGATCGGTGTACCGCGCTCGACGCCGATCGACGCTCAGAAACGCATCTCCGACCTCTGGCGTGCACTCAATCAGGATCCTGAGATGAAAGAGCTCGCCGCCAAAAGCGGTTTTGAACTCATCAATATCGGCGTCGAAGAGATGGATGCATTCATGAAAGAACGGATCGCGCTTTACACCGAGGGCGCAGCGAGGCTGGGATTAGGCAAAAAATGAGCTCACGAGCCCTCCCCTTGCCCTTGAGCGAGGGATTGGGCAGGATTTCGATCTGAGGCAGGCGCCAATCATTACGACATCCGGCACCCGACACCTGAGCGCCGCCGGCCGGACCCCGAGGAGATACTGGTGATTGAATTCAGGCTGAACGGTCGCGCGGTGCGAAGCGCCGCCCCTGCTGACGAGACGCTGCTGAGCGCGCTCGTAAATGATCATGACGTCAACGGTGCCAAATACGGTTGCGGCCGGGCGCAGTGCGGGTCATGCACCGTGCTGGTGGACGGCAATCCCGTTCGATCGTGCACCGCCCCGCTCTCGTCTGTCGGCGGCCGCAGCGTCACCACGCTCGAGGGTCTCGGGCAAAATGGCCGGCCGGGCAAACTCCAGCAAGCCTTTATCGACGAGCAGGCCGCACAGTGCGGGTATTGCAGCGCTGGCATGATCATGCAGGCTCAGGCTCTGCTCGATCGCAATCCGCGCCCCACTGATGCCGAGGTCCGCGCAGCGCTCGACGGCAATCTGTGCCGCTGTGGTGCACACAACCGTATTGTTCGCGCCGTGCTTCGCGCAGCAAAGGGGGCCTGACATGACTCTCGCTTCCTTATCCCCTACCCGGCGCCGTTTTCTCAAGGCCGCGGGTTCGCTCACAATTTCCTTTGCGATCCCCGTGGAAGATGCGCTCGCGCAGACGGCAGCCCCCGTACTCCCCGGTAATATGAACCGCCACCGGCGCCTCAGTGCCTGGCTTCGGATCGAAGCAAGCGGTGAGGTCACGCTTTTGCTCGGTAAGGTTGAACTCGGACAAGGCATCATCACCGCCTTGACTCAACTCTGCGCTGACGAACTCGACGTTGAATTTGGTCGTATCCGGGTCGTGTCCGGCGATACGGCGCTAGTCCCCAACGAAGGCGTGACAGCCGGGTCGCTGTCCATGCCCTACAGCGCACCGGCAGTTCAACAGGCTGCCGCCGAGGCGCGCGCGATATTGGTCGACCTGGCAGCCGCTCGGCTCGGACAGCCTGCTGCGTCGCTTAGCGTACGCGATGGCGTCGTGAGTGCACCGGGAGGTGCGAAAGTAGCCTACGGAGAACTCGTTCAACCGGATACCCTGCAGCGCGAAGCTACTGGAAAGGCGCCGAAAAAGGCGCGAGAGCAACACCGTTATATCGGACGCTCACAGCCGCGGCCCGATCTCGAAGCCAAGTTCCTGGGCCAGGCGATTTTCGTCCATGAGCAGCGACCCAAGGGCATGCTTCACGGGCAGGTCGTGCGTCCACCTACCTATCGGGCACGACTGCTGTCCGTCGATACTGCGGCGGTTGAGCGCATGCCCGGCGTCGTGCGGGTCGTACGTAACGGCAGCTTTCTGGCGGTGGCGGCTGAGCGGGAGCGGCAGGCACTTGACGCGGCCCGGGCGCTATCGGCTGCGGCGAAATGGGAAGTCGATAAAGCCATGCCGGGTCATGAGCGCATGGCTGAATGGCTGCGTGGAGCGCCGTCGCGGCAGATCGATACGCGCAATCAACCGCGTTCGGGTGGGCCGGGTTCGGCCCGCACCCTCAGTGCGACCTACTACCGCCCTTACCAGATGCACGCGTCGATCGGTCCGTCGGCTGCCATCGCCACGCTGAGTGCTGACGGTCTGCTCACGGTCCAGACCCACAGCCAGTCGGTCTTCGAGACTCGCGAAGCCATCGCCAAGATGCTCGCGATGCCTGTGGACAAGGTACGGCTTCAGCACGTGCAGGGCTCGGGCTGCTACGGCCATAACCTTGCCGATGATGCCGCCGCTGATGCAGCCCTTATCGCGCTTGCGATACCCGGCAGACCGGTTCGCGTGATTTTCACGCGCGAACAGGAACACCTCTGGGAGCCCTACGGCTCGGCGATGCTGATCGATACCCAGGCTACGCTCGATGCCCAGGGCAACGTTCTCGACTGGGACCTGCAGCTTTGGTCTACCCCGCACGGCACCCGGCCGAACGGGGAGCCGGGCAATCTGCTTTCGGCGCGTTACCTTGAAAAACCCTTCGCCATGCCATTGCCCGGCAATCTCGGACCGCCCAACTATGCAGCCGACCGGAACGCTATCGCGCTCTATGATTTCCCAGGCCACCGGGTTCGTACCCACTTCATCACCGAAATGCCGCTGCGAGTCTCTTCCACGCGCGGACTGGGGGCCTATGGGAATGTGTTCGCAATCGAATCGTTCATTGACGAACTGGCGATTGCCGCGAACGCCGACCCGCTCGATTATCGCTTGCGCCATCTCAAGGACGAGCGCGCGCGCGATGTGCTCAATGGCGCCGCGCGTCGCTTCGGCTGGGCCAATTGGCGAAAGGCCCCGGGAAAGGGCCGTGGTATCGCCTTTGCCCGCTACAAAAATGTCGCAGGATACTGTGCGGTTGCGCTTGAGGTGGAGGTCGATCGTTCGAGTGGCCACATCCGCGTGCTGCGTGCCGTCGCGGCTGCCGACAGTGGCCACATCGTCAATCCGGATGGCGTGGTCAATCAGATCGAAGGAGGTCTTATCCAGTCGCTCAGCTGGACGCTGAAGGAAGAAGTCCGCTTCGACGACACGCGGGTATTGTCCTCCGACTGGAGCAGCTATCCCATTCTCACCTTTTCTGAGGTACCGCCAGTGGAAGTGGTTCTCATCGATCGACCCGGGGCTCCTTATCTCGGGACGGGTGAGGCCTCTCAAGGACCGACCGGCGCGGCGCTGGCCAATGCGGTGTTCGATGCGACCGGAGTTCGGTTCCGTCGCTTGCCGCTCACGCCAGAGCGTGTGTTGGCTGGCTTAAAGGCGCCGAGGGCTTAGGCATTGGTGAAAAACGTGATCCGTTACCGAAGCGGGTGCTGCCGCAGCGTATGATCCCCGGATGACGCTTTTGCCGGAATCGCCCTCGCCTGTCACGAGCAGCGCCGTTTCCCCTGACGGCGCCGCATCGAAGTCGCCCGCATTACTTTCGCTCACGGGGGTCCATCGCAACTTCGGTGGCGTTCAAGCCGTCTCAGACCTCAGTTTCAACATTGAGGCTGGCGCAATCATTGGCCTGATCGGACCCAATGGCTCGGGGAAGTCAACCACCGTCAACCTGATCTCGGGAGCGTTGCCCGTTTCGGACGGCACGATCACCCTGGAAGGGCAGGAGATCAACGGGCTGCCGGTGCACGCTCGGGCCGCGCTCGGTATCGCGCGGACCTTTCAGACCACGACGCTTTTTTCTGAATTCACCGTCCTCGACCAGGTCCATGCAGCCTGTCATGGACGTTACCGGACAAGTGTGGCAGAGGCAGTCCTGCAAACGCAAGCGGCGCGACATGAATCAAATGATCAGCGCGCACGTGCGATCGATATCCTCTCGTGGACCGGCCTGTCTGATTGCGCTAATCGACAATGCTCGGCGCTTTCTTCCGCGCAGCAAAGGCTCGTGATGGTTGCGACCGCTCTGGCCACCGAGCCCAAGCTCGTTTTGCTGGACGAGCCCGCAGCCGGCATGGTCGCGATCGAGCGCAAGGCTCTCGCTGATTTGATCTGCCGTATCCGCGATCGTGGCATCACGATTATGCTGATCGAGCACCATATGGGGCTCATCATGGAGGTCTGCGACCGTATCGTGGTGCTTAATTTCGGTCGCAAGATCGCCGAAGGCTCGCCGCAGGATATTCAGGCTGACCCGGCGGTGATTGATGCCTACCTGGGCACAGGGAGTCATTGATGCTTGAGGTGCGTGACCTTCGTGCTGGCTACGGGAAGCTCGATGTGCTTCGCGGTATCAACCTGTCAGTGCAGACCGGAGAGTGCGTCGCATTGATTGGCGCAAACGGCGCGGGCAAGAGCACTACGCTCCGGACCATTTGCGGGTTACTTTCAGCGCGCTCCGGCACCATCAGCTTTGATGGGGAGCGCATCGACGCCCTGACTGGCCACCAGATTGTTCGTCGCGGTATCACGATGTGCCCTGAAGGCAGGCAGGTATTTCCCGACATGTCAGTCCGGGAAAATCTCGAAATGGGCGCTCACGCCCGGCGGGATGCCGCGCAAAAAGAGGACCTGGACCGAATGCTCGCGCTCTTCCCGAGGCTGGGCGAGCGAATCAGCCAGCGAGCGGGAACGCTGTCGGGAGGGGAGCAGGAGATGCTCGCCATCGCCCGAGCGTTGATGGCCAAACCACGACTGTGTATTTTTGATGAACCATCGCTCGGGCTCGCGCCACGAGTGGTGGAGGAAGTGGAACGCACCCTTGCAAAAATTCGCGCAGACGGGATGACCGTTCTGCTGGTGGAGCAAAATGCATCCATGGCGCTTCGACTCGCTGATCGAGCCTACGTGCTCGAGGCAGGCGAAGTCGTTCTGCAGGGAACAGGCTCTGAACTTCAATCGAATCCGGCCGTCAGCCGAGCCTACCTGGGGCATTGATTCACCGCAGCAGTAGCATTTTCTCTGACCAATAACATTTCAAGGGAGACTGAAGCAATGAACATATCCACCCCGATCCGACTTAGGCTTGCCGCCGTCGGACTCGCAGTTGGACTTGCGAGCCTCGCGGTCAATGCAGCCGAAAAACAATTATTAATAGGCGTGAGCGACTCGCTCACCGGCCCCGGCGCCGTCTACGGTCTGCCGCAGGCCAACTCGGTGCAAATGGCGGCTGACGCCATCAACGCCGCAGGTGGTATCAAGGCGGGCAAGGACGTCTACAAAATCAAGGTCATTGCCTATGATGACAAAGCAAACCCTACCGAGGGTACCAATAGCGTCCGCAAGCTGATCGATCGCGACGGCGTCAAATATGTCCTGGGATTTTGCTGCTCGGGACCGACCAGTGCAGTCGCCTCGTTCATCGACAAGGAAAACGTCGCAATGCTGGTTGGTAACGCCGCTGAGCGTGCGATCACCGCACGAGGCGCTCCAAATCTGTTCCGCACTCGCCCCCCCGCCGACTTCACTGGCGCGGCAGCGGGAACCTTCGTAGGAAAGCATGGCGTCAAGACCATCGCCGTGATCGGGTCACTGGATGTCTCTTTCTACACCCAGTACATGGAGGCCTTCGAAAAGGAGTTCGCTAAGGCGGGTGGGCGGATCGTAGCGCGCGAAACGTTCGGACTCAAAGACCGCGATATGACTCCGCAACTCACCAAGATCAAGGCGCTCAACCCGGAGGCGCTCCTGGTCTTGGGCTATGTCGAGCCGTCGGCATTCGTATATCGCCAGGCGCTCGAGCTCGGCATGAAGATCCCACGCTATGGTTTCACCAGCGGCAGCGAGGAACAGTTCCTGCGCGTACTGTCGAGTGAGCAGATGGAAGGCGTCTGGGATCTCCGGCCAGTGGAACTCACCGTCGAGGCTCTCAACGACAACGCGAAAAAGTATGTGGCCGACTACACCAAACGCTTTGGAAGCGCGCCGTCACCCAGCTCACCTTATGCCTATGATCAGCTGTATGTCCTGAAACAGGCAATTGAACGCGCAGGGTCGGCTGACGATCCCAAAAAGGTGATCGAGCAGATCAGGACGGCACCGGTCCCCGGAGAGGCGGTCATGAAATATCTCCCGGTCAAAGGCGCGATGTTCGATGAAAACGGTCAGGCCTACACATCAAACGGCGCATTCCAGTGGCAGAAAGGAAAGTGGGTCTACGTATCGGACCTGCCGTCTGACCCTGTTGCCTATTCCGGATTCCTGCGCGGTCTGCGGCGCTAGACCTGGCCAGTCGGCTCGAGGCGCGTCGCTCGGGCGACGCGCCCGCCGGCGGAGACAGGCAGGCAAAACACCATGACAGAGGTTCTGCAGCAGATCCTCAACGGGCTCGCGATCGGTGCAGTCTATACGCTGATCGCGCTCGGCCTCACAGTGGTTTTCGGCATCCTGGGCATCGCGCACTTCGCTCACGGGTCTGTCGCGATGTCCGGGGGCTATCTGACGTTTTTGTTCATCGAGCGCTTCGGGCTCGGTTTTTTTGGTGCCATGGCGGTTGCGATGGTGGCTGGCTCGGCGCTGGGACTACTCATCGAGAGACTTGCATATCGGCCCGTTCGTGACGCTCCTCATATCAACGCATTTATCATCGCGCTTGGCCTGACAATGATGTTTGAAGGCGGCAACCTCCTTGCGTTTGGCGCTGATCAGGTCATCATCCAGACGCCTTATCGCGGCGTACTGAATCTCGGCGGTGTAGCCGTTGCGGAGCTGCGCCTTGCAGTCATCCTCACATCACTCGCCCTGATCGTATCCGTCTCATGGCTGATCCGTCACACCAAAACCGGCAAATCAATCCGGGCAGTCGCCCAAAATCGCCCGGCCGCAATCCTCATGGGCGTCAATGTCAACCAGGTCTCGGCCATCGTCTTTGCCGTTTCCTCGGCGGTCGGCGCCGCCGCAGGCGCCCTGGTGGGGGCGCTGCTTGCGATCGCACCCGGTGTTGGCGAATCACTCGTCGTCAAAGGCTTCGCAGTATTGATTCTCGGGGGACTGGGCTCAATTCCAGGCGCGATAGTGGGTGGTGTCGTGCTGGGGGTCAGTGAGTCCATGGCTGCGGGCTTCATCTCATCAGCCTACAAAGACGTCATCGCCTTTTTGGTGATGATCGTTGTACTGCTGGTTCGACCAGAAGGACTGATGGGTCGCAGATGACGCCGATCATGCGCTCGGTCTTCACCATCGCGGCCCTGAGCATCGCGGCCGCCTGGATACCCTCGGTCGTGTCGGTTCCCTACTTCCTCCAGCTCCTGATTCTCGGTCTCATCTGGGTCGTCGTATCTCAAGGTCAGAACCTGATCCAGGGCTTCACCGGCTATGTATCGATCGCCCAGGCCGGGTTCATGGGCATCGGCGCCTACGCATCGACATTACTGAGCGTCAAGGCCGGATGGCCCGTTTGGGCGACGATGGCGGTGGCGCCAGTCATCACTGCGCTCTTCGCGCTTGTCGCAGGCTACCCGAGCCTGAGGGTAAAAGGTCACTATTTCGCGATTGTCACGCTCGCCTACAACATGGTCATCTTCATTGTGCTCATGACCTGGAAAAGCTTCACCGGCGGCGAGGCGGGCATTTTCAATGTGCCGCGCCCAGCCTCCATCGATCTAGGTTGGGTGCGCTGGGATCTTTCGACTAGAGGGGGCTACTATCTTCTCGTACTGGCGTCGGCTGCGTTCGCAAGCCTCGTTTGTGCGCTGATCCTTCATTCGCGCGTCGGTCGCGTTTTGCTCGCCATCCGGGAAAATGAGACGCTGATCGAGGCGGTGGGTGTGGCCACCTGGAAATACAAACTCTTCGCCTTTGTCACGAGTGCCAGCCTCGCAGGTTTTGCAGGTGGGCTCTATGCTCACTTCATAGGTTTCTTGAATCCGGACCCCTTTAGCGTCGAGCACTCCCTCAACGCCATCCTTGCAGTGATCCTGGGCGGTAGCGGTACGCTAAGTGGGCCGGTGATCGGTGCCTTTGCGGTCGTGTTTCTTCCCGAGTACCTTCGGGTGGCCGAAACCTATCGTCTGGTCACCTATGGACTGCTCTTGGTGATCGCCACGATCTTCATGCCGCGCGGCCTCGTGCCGCTAGTAGTCTCCGCATGGCGGGCGGTCCGCGACAGGTGGCTACGCGCGAGATCTGTCCCGTGACTATCAGCCCGCACCTTGCTGACTCGCCAGCATCCGATCGGGCCGATACCTTCACCCGTGAGTGGGGTGAGCGTTGGCTGTCACACCAGAAATTGCTTCGATATGACAGTCTCATTCCCGCCGCACTCAGCGATGAGCTGCTCGCAGCAGCGGGGTCTGCCGGACTGCTCGCGCTTGAAGTATCCGTATCCGACGGCGGGCTTGGCGCATCCTTCAGCGATAAATGTGCGGTCGCAAGTCATCTGGGCCGGGTTGATCTCGCGCTCGCAATGACGATTCTCAATACCCACAATATTGCAGCGCTACTGTCACGAAAGGGCTCTGAGCGCGTGCGCAGTCAATGGCTCGCCCCACTCATCACGGGCAAGCGTGTCGGATGCACAGCGATTACCGAGCCCCTTGCCGGTTCAGACGCCGCCGCCATCCAAACCACCGCTGTGCGAAAAAATGGGAGCTGGCGCCTGAACGGCGAAAAAGCCTGGATCATCAACGCGGATCGCGCCGATTGCGTCCATGTGTACGCGCAAACCGACCCGGGATCCGGCGCAGCAGGAATCGCGTCATTCATCATCGACACCCACCGCGTGGGCTTTGAGCGCCTGCCTCCTGCAGCCTCGACGTCCGCGCGGGCGCTCGGCACTGGCGGATTTCGGCTGAATGACTATTGCTGCGGCGAAGATGAGTTGATCGCACCGCCTGGCCTCGCCTTTCGCGCCGCGATGGGGTCAATCAACGGAGCGCGCATCTATGTAGCTGCGATCTGCTGTGGCATGGTGCAGGCCTGTGTTGACACGGTAATCGCCTACGGTAACCAACGCAAAAGCTTCGGCAGTCCGCTGGTCGGGCATCAGGGCTGGCGCTGGTCGCTTTCTCAGGCCGCCGTCGAACTCAGTGCGGCATGCGCTCTGGTAGCTCACGCAGCCAGACGCGTTGATGAGGGCGCAGATGTCAGGACCGAGGCGGCGAGCGCTAAAGTCGTTGCAACGCAGTTAGCGCAGCGTCAGATCCCATCGCTCATGCACCTGATGGGGGCAATCGGTTTACTCGATGCACAGCCCTTTATGCGACACCTGGCTTCAGCCCAGATTGCGACGCTTACTGACGGCGCGACCGAAATGCTCCTTGATCGGATTGGTTATGAGTTCGTCGACCGCTGACGGTTTCCCCCGCCCGCTATTCCCCCTACCGCCCGCTCCGGATATGCGGGACATGCCAGCCTTCGTAATGTGCGAAACAGGTGAAAGCGTCAGTTTTTCCGAGCTGGATCGCCGGGCCAATCAAGTCGCGCACACCCTGCGCGGCTTAGGGGTCGAGCGTGGCATGCACGTTTCGTTTTTGATGCGTAACCATCGGCGCCTGCTCGAGGCCTGCTTCGGGGCAGACCGCGCGGGCGTTTACTACACAACGATCAACACGCGCCTGCTTGCTGATGAAATCGCCTTTATCGTACGCGACAGCGCCGCACGGGCGCTCGTGGTATCAGCCGACCTCGCATCGCTCGCCGAGTCGGTAAGAGCAAAGCTCCCGCAGGAAATCCCCTGCTTTGCATTCGATGGCTGCCCGGAGGGCTTCGAGTCTTGGGAGCAGAGAGTAGACCGCGCACCGAGCACCCCAATCGCTGATAGCGCTCAGGGCCTGGACATGCTGTACTCCTCCGGGACCACGGGTCGCCCCAAAGGCGTGAAGTGGCCAATGCCGGAATTGCCTGCAGGTACCCGAACGATGGTGGTTGATCTGCTCGATAGGTTGTTTGACTATTACCCGGGCTGTCGTTACCTTTCGCCCGCGCCGCTCTATCACGCGGCGCCTCTGCGGCACTCGATCACGGCTATCAAACTCGGGGGTTGCGCCTACATCATGGAGAGGTTCGATGCCGAACGGGCTCTGAGCTATATCGAGCAGTATCGAATCACCCACAGTCAGTGGGTTCCGACCATGTTTGTGCGCATGCTGAAACTACCCGAGCAGACAAAGCGCCGCTTTGACTTGCGTTCAATGCGCGTGGCAATTCACGCAGCAGCGCCCTGTCCGATCGATATCAAGCGACAGATGATCGAATGGTGGGGACCGATCATTCACGAATATTACGCGGGCACCGAGAACAACGGGTTTTGCTCGATCACGTGTCAGGAGTGGCTGGCGCACCCCGGCTCGGTAGGTCGCGCCTCGCAGGGGGTGCTTCATATCTGTGATGACGAAGGTCGCGAACTTCCCGCTGGTGGCGTAGGTACCGTCTATTTTTCAGATGGTCCGAAGTTCGAATACCACAACGATCCAGAGCGCACGGCGCGGGCCCGACACCCACTCGGTTGGACCACTCTGGGCGATATCGGTCGCGTAGACGAGGATGGCTATCTCTATCTCGTAGACCGCAAGGCATTCATGATAATCAGCGGAGGGGTCAACATTTTCCCTCAGGAAATCGAGGATGCGCTGATCGCTCACCCGGCCGTAGCCGATGTTGCCGTTATCGGTGTTCCCGACGAGGACTTAGGCGAAGCGGTCAAAGCGGTCATTCAACTCTCAGACCCGGCTTCAGCGAGCCCAGCGCTCGCTGAGGACTTGCTCGCGTTTTGCCGCACACAATTAGCTAGCTTCAAGTGTCCTCGCAGCATCGATTTCGATAATGATCTGCCAAGGCAGCCGACGGGAAAGCTTTTTAAGCAGAAGCTTCGCGAGCGCTATTGGAATGTTGGCTGAGCCCAGTCCATTTTCTTTCGAAGGTCCTGGTCTTGAACGGGCATTGATGCACGCGCATCTGCCCGCCTTGATGCCAGCGCTAGCCTGCCTCACCGGTGACCTGTCTGCCATCGACCCAGCGTGGCAGCCGGACATGGCAGACCAGGCTCAACGACCCCGTCCGCAAGCGGGTCTGCCTGAGGCTGCCCAGCGCCTTGCACGGCAAAAGGCTCATGCTCTGATCTCTCGCTGGTCAGCAACAGGCAAGGCGGCAGCACCGGTGCCATCGGCCGACCTAATCAGGGCAGTGATGGCCTTCATTACGGGAGAAGTCGATCCCTCGGTCGCAGGCCTGCTCACTCACGAACTGGGAACGGCAACGCCAGTGGGAGCGGACGGGCCGCCCAGACTGGGCCTTCCGGCTGGGTTCCGGGTTGTGGTAGTCGGCGCCGGGATGTCAGGGCTGGTCGCGTCCTGGCACCTGTCTCGACTCGGAATCGATCACACCGTACTCGAGCGACAGGCGCAGATTGGCGGGGTATGGGTTGAGAATACCTACCCCGGATGCAGGCTCGATACGAGTAATTTTTGCTACAGCTATTCTTTCGCCCAACAAGCCAACTGGCGGCATTTTTTTTCGCCTCGCGACGAGGTGCAGCAGTATTTCCAGGGCATGGCGCAGCATTACGACCTGATCCGCCACATCCGATTCAACTCCCACGTGCGCGCGCTAAACTTCGACGACGTAGCCTGCAATTGGGCTGTTGAGTTCGAGCAGGAAGGCATCCGACACACACTTCGCGCCGACGCAGTCATCAGTGCAGTCGGCCAACTGAACAAGCCGCGCTTACCCGTAATAGCCGGTCTAGATCAATTCAAGGGGCCGGCCTGGCACACCGCGCAGTGGCGACACGATGTAAACCTCGAAGGCCTCAGGGTGGGTGTGATTGGCACAGGCGCGAGCGCCTTTCAGGTCATTCCCAAGATTGCCCCAGCGGTCAAATCTCTGACTGTTTTCCAGCGAACTCCGCCTTGGGTGGTTCACACGCCCTCCTACACCAGCGAGTTGCCAGCGGGTTTGCACTGGCTGCTTTCGCACCTGCCCGGGTACAACGCCTGGTATCGGTTCGAGCAGTTCTGGGTAGCGGTTGAAGGCCGGCGGCGCTACTCAATGGTCGATCCCGCCTGGCGGCGCAGTGGGTCGGTGTCTGTACTCAACCAGCAACTGCGAGAGATGCTCGAGGCCGAGATCGTCCAAGCCTACCCGGGCCGCCCAGATCTGCAACGCATCATGACACCTAACTATCCGCCCTATGCCAAGCGCATGTTACGCGATGACGGTTCGTGGTCTGATGCGCTGCGCCGACCCAATGTCAACGTCGTGACTGCCGCGATCGATGGCGCAGATGAGAGCGGTTTGACCACCGCAGATGGTACTTCGCACAAGCTCGATGCGATCATCTTTGGAACTGGCTTTCATGCGTCTCACTTTCTCAATTCGCTCAAAGTCCGCGGGCGCGGCGGACTCAACCTGCATTCGCACTGGGGAGCCGAACCGACAGCCTTTCAGGGCGTCTGCGTTCCTGGATTTCCCAACCTGTTCATGCTCTACGGGCCAAACACTAATCTCATTACTAACGGCAGCCTGGTGCTTTTTTCCGAGATTGAGATTGAATACACCCTCCGTTGCCTTGCTGAAGTCGCGCGGCAGCAGGCGCGCGCCATCGAGTGCCGTCCCGATGCGACAGTTCAATACAACAAACGACTCGATGAGGCCGCTCGCCGGATGGCATATGGCGTTGATGGCGTCAGTAACTGGTACAAGTCGGAGACCGGGCGCGTGACGCAGAACTGGCCTTTCAGCACCGTAGACTTCTGGCGGCAGATGCAGTCGGTCCGGTCCGAGGATTTTGTTTTTCACCGCTGACAGCATCGACCGTCATTCGCAGGTCATCCGCGATCGACCCAGGGCAGAGCAGCGCGAAACGAGTCGACCAGATCGTGGCGAGCCCTGAAACCCAGTTCGCGGTGCGCCAAGCCGACGTCGAACGCGACATCGCGCGGATAAGCAAATCCAGCGAAACCAGCCTGCGGAATCTCGTCGTGAGTGATGACGAATCGCGGATTGACCGTACGCGCCGCGTCGACGAAGTTGGCAAACGTCGCCATTTCCCCGCTGGCGATGTTGTAAACCCTGGAGGGCAACTCTCGCGCCCTCAAAGCGGCGACATTGGCGCGAGCGACCTCGCGGGCATCGATGAAATCCTCTCCGCCGCTCCACATCAGCAGAGGGTCTCGGATATGGACGTGCCCGCCACGCGCCCCCTGACCCAGTAACTCGGCGACGAGCCGGCCGGGAACCGAGTAGTTGGGCCCCGCCCAAAGCCCCAGCACTGCGCTATATCTCAGCGTCACGACATCAACACCATAGTGCTCGGCGTAGTGCTGAGCGAAAAACTCTCCGGCGAGTTTGCTCGCAGCGTACAGACTGCCCGGACGCTCGCTCACCGAGTGAAAACTGAAGTCTTCAGAGACCTTGTGCTCCTGACGTCTGTGAAACACTGGGTAATAAACTGTCGTGGAAGAGGCGCAGACTACTCTCTGGAGTCCTAAGGTGCGCGCGGCCTCGAGTACATTGACCGTCCCGCCGAGGTTGACCTCCGCCGCGAGCGCGGGCTCGCGCCGGATCGACATGCTCAAGGCAGCCGCAGTGTGGATGACATGGGTCACACCGTGCCCGCTGATCAACGCAAACAGACGGTCACGGTCACGAATATCGCCGACCTCAATCGCCACCTCGTCGACCGGCAATACCGAGGCGATATGGTCTACGTTGGGCGCGCGGTCGAGCATCACGACCCTGACGCCTGAGCGCACGAGCAGGTCCGCCGTCAGACATCCGATGAGCCCCGCACCGGTGATGAGCGTTGTCACGTTTTTCCCTTTACATTTAGGCGATTTTACGGCGAGTCCGGCGGAATACCCCAATCCGCCTTCGCGCGGGTCAGTTGCCACATATTCCTCGCCTATTGGGAAATACGTCGCCACTCGAAAATCGAAACGGTTTAGACTTTCCAGGTTGTCAAAGGAAAAAGTATGGCTGCGAATATCTCACCACAGTTGCAGTCCTTGTTAGCCTCGTTTTGCCAGTCGGTGGGGCTCGATACCAGCGCAGAGGCAGTCGGCATCGAGTTTGAGGCTATGGGTCATATCGTTGCGGTATCGGCGGACCCGCGGGCCGACGACCGGTTGCTGGCCGAGGTCATCGTGGGTGGCCAGACTAACTGGCCCGCCGGACTCGGGGATCTGCTGCACAGGCTCAACGACGCCGCCCGGCTCGAACACGACTGGATTGCGACAGTTGGGGCCGATGGCGAGTTGCGACTGCACACCCAGCGGCGTATCGCGGAGACCGCCGCCGGCGACCTGGAGGCGCTGCTCGCGGACGGCCTGGACCGAGGCCTTGCGCTTGCAGAGCTCACTCTCGCAATCGCAGACGGTAGCCGATCGCCGGGGGGAGCAGACAAACCGCCCGGGCCGCCTCCGGGCAGCATGCTCAGAGCCTGAGTTGGATGCACCAAGTCTCCCCTCCGCCTTGAGAGTTTGAATATCTTTGCTGTTGAGGATTGATTGAAATGCCCCAGATTCGAGTCCAACTGTCCCAGCCCAAATCGGTAACCAGCGAGGAGAAGCAGGCAGTCGATAAGGCTATCGATAGAAAAATCCTTGTTCTCAAAATGCAGCCGGCGCAGGCTTCAGAGAAAAAGCCGTCGGGGCAGG
>CAZZKA010000007.1:0-29560 GCA_964654745.1 uncultured Bordetella sp.
AGGGTTTCGACTTGCGCCGGCGCATGCTGAGGCTGTGGCTCACTGACTACCCGCAACGCCTCGCCCACAGACCTCAGGGCAAGCGTGGTTACCAGCGACCGATTACTACGCCGACCCGCTCGCTGCCGTCAGTTCGGTCGGCAACAATATTGTCGGGCACGGTGACGCGATTGCGCCGGTCGGTTAACCGATCGAGGAGCATAGCCTGCAAGTCGGCGCGTACGGCCTCCAGACCCCGCTCCCTGCCGAGATCAATCAGTTCATCGGGATCGTGTTGCAGATCGAACAACTGCGGAGGGAAGCCTTTGTAGTACACATACTTCCAGCGAGCGGTTCGTATCATCCAGGCGCGCGCCTGCTGCGGAGCCACGCCGAGCGTGAGCCGGGCGCGGTAAAAGGAATAGTCGATTTCGCTCAGCGCCGCCTCGCGCCACGATCCGGGGAGCGACTGGCCTCGCAGCATACCGACAAGCGAACGGCCCTCGAGCCTCTGGCCCGGATCGAACACGCCCATCCATTCCATGATGGTGGGCACCACATCGATGGCCTCGACGAGACTCGAATCCACCGCCCCCCGGCTCCCGTCAGCCCCTGCATCAGGATCGCTGATGATGAAGGGAATCCGCGCGCTCGGCTCGTGAAAGAGCTCCTTTTCCCCGAGCCAATGATCGCCGAGATAGTCGCCATGATCGCTGGTGAGGATAATCGCCGTATCGTCGATACGGCCACTCTGCTCGAGCACATCGAGCAGGCGACCGATATGGTCGTCCAGTTGTCGAATCAGCCCCATATAGGTGGGTACGATGTTTCGACGCATCGATTCGTCGGAGTAGGTCCGCGAGCACTCCATATCCATGAATGCGCCGACTACCGGGTGCGCCTGTCCGCGCTCCGCGCCGCTACGTACCGGAGGCGGGACGTCATCCGGTCCAAAGAGCGCGTGATAAGGCGCGGGCGCCATGAGCGGCCAGTGAGGTTTGATGTAGGACAGGTGGAGCACCCATGGCCTCTCGCCCGTCTCCTGGATGAACTGCAGCGCGCGGTCGGTCATATACGCGGTTTCAGAGTGCGACTCTGCGACCCGAGCCGGCAGGCGCGCATGGCGCAGCGCCCAACCGGAGAGCACCTCACCGGCCGGACCAAGCGCTGAATTCGCATGGTCGTGCCAGGGGTTGGCGCCCGCGTAGCCGCGCTCACGCAACCAGCGGTTATAGCGCAGATCCGGATCGAATTTTCCGGCAGGATGAACCCCGTCATCACGCTCATAAGGCTCGAAGCCGCACTGTGCCCAGTGCACCCCTAAGTCCGCTCGCGCATCAACGCCCAGACGCTTGAGCCCCTCGAGGTCCGGCATCATATGGGTCTTACCGACTAGCGCAACGCGGGCACCGGTGGGCTTGAGGTAGTCGCCGAGCGTCCATTCGTGAGCTGGCAGCGGCACAAAATTCCAGCTCGCGCCGTGGCTGAATGCGGTACGCCCCGTGTAGAACGACATCCGGGACGGACCGCAGACCGGAGAACTGCAGTACGCGCGGTCAAAGCGGACCCCGCGCGCAGCGATCCGATCGATGTTGGGCGTTGGGACCGGCGAGCGTCCGTAGCACGACAGATAGTCCCAGCGCAGCTGGTCAGCCATGATGAACAAAACATTGCGGACAACGGTCATCGCAACAATCCGGCACTCATTCCATGGAAATATTGGCTGCCTTGACCAGGCGGCCCCAGGCATCAACCTCGGAGGCTACCAGCCTGCCAAATTCCTCGGCCGAGGCTGCGGCCGGATCGGCGCCGAGCTTGGCCATCGCCTCAATCGTTTCGGGCTGCGTCACCACCCTCCGCACCGCTGCGTTGATGCGCTCGATCACCGGACCCGGCGTGCCCGCCTTGACCAGAATCCCCTGCCAGTCACGAACGACAAAATCGGGAAAGCCCGACTCAACCATGGTCGGCACATCCTTGAGCGCGGCCACCCGGCGATCACCGGTGACGGCAAGCGGGCGGAGTCTGCCCGCAGCGATATGTCCTACAACAGGCGGGGTGGCCGCGAACATGAAGTCCATGCGCCCGCTCAAAAGATCACCTATCGCCTGGGGAAAAGCGTTGTAGGGCACATGTGTGGCTTTGGTGCCGGTCTGCAGGATCAGCAGTTCACCGGCAAGGTGCGCTGGAGAGGTCACGCCTCCCGAGGCGAAATTGAGCTGGCCAGGGCGGGACTTCAAAAGATTAACCAGTTCTGCCGGCGTTTTAGCAGGTACCGAGGGTGGGACAACCAGCACATTGTAGGAAAACACGGTCTGCACCACCGGTGCGAAATCGCGGCGCAGATCATAGTTAACCTGACGATTGGCCGACTGCGCCACAGTCATCGGCATGAACAACGTCATCAGCGTGTAACCGTCTGCAGGCTGTCTGAGCACCTCGGTCGCGCCGACAATTCCCGTGCCGCCCGGTTTGTTATCGACCACAACCGGCTGACCGAGATCGTTACCCAGTCGTAGCGCAACCTGTCGCGAGATGATGTCAATCGGCGTGCCGACGAAGGCGGGAACGACCAGGCGAATCGGTTTGGAGGGAAAGTCCTGCGCAAGTGCGGTCAGACTACCGCCCGCCGCTAAGACTGCGCACAGCGCCGCCCGCACCAACCGGGCGGGGGAAAACAACGCTTTACTCATTTCGGTCTCCTCATGATGATGGTAATTCGGGCTCGCGACCAGATATCGCGCCGCACGGATCAGCTCGGTTGATAAATCCAGGCCATCGAATCGAACGTCTGCTCAGCTGTACGCGACCGAAGAAAGGCGTTGCGCAGGTCGGCTGAAGCGCCTTCGGCATGATAAACATGGCCGTAAAGTCTCGAGGTGAGTTGCACGCGAGTCGTACGCAGATAGCGCGCCTCCTGGTAGGCAAGGAACGCACGCTCGATCGAATCAGGCTCCGCCGCGATGCAGTCAGCGAGACATACAGCATCTTCCATCGCCATGCAGGCGCCCTGCGCCAGATATTGAAGCATGGGATGCGCCGCATCCCCCAGAAGCGTCACACGGCCCCTGCTCCATTGGCGCACCGGCTCGCGGTCGCGCATCACATAGGTCCGCCAGTCAGTAATCGAGGCGAGCATGGTTCGCACCGGCTCCCATGCACACGCAAAGTGCGCGAGCATGGGCTCGGGATTACCTGCTGCGTCCCATCCGGTGTCGAGCCGGTCGCTGTGGAAGACGACCGTGACGTTATAGAACTGGCCCCGGCGCATCGGCCACAACACCATGTGGAGTTTGGGTCCTACCCAGAGCGCCATCGAGTTGGCCTTGAGCGTCTGCGCAATACGCTCGGCAGGTACGACGGCGCGGTAGCACACATGCCCTGCCAGCCTGGGCTCGCCATCGCCGACCAACACCTGTCGGATCATTGACCAGAGGCCGTCGGCTCCGATCAGCGCTCGCGCTCGTAGCGTCTGTCCGTTCTGAGTGCGTAACTGAACTTGCGAACCGCCATCGTCGAAGGCGGTCAGCCGGCTATCAGTGAGGAGTTCGATATCAGATCGCGCGCGGCAGGCCTCGAGCAGCACGCGATGAAGGTCTGCGCGATGCATGAGACCATACGGGAAACCAAAGCGCTTGACGAAAGCATCGCCGAGCGGCAGCGAAGCGATCGTGCTGCCATCCAGCGCATCGATAATCGCCATCGCCTGTGGGAACGTTGCCAGATCGGCCACCGCCTCGGTCAGACCCAGCCGGTCGAACACCCTGAACGCGTTGGGGCCCACCTGCAGTCCCGCCCCGACCTCCTTGAAAGCCTCAGCCTGCTCGAGCACGCGCACCGCGACGCCCTGACGCGAGAGCGCCAGCGCGGCGCTGAGCCCTCCGATGCCGCCCCCCGCGATCACGACCGCACCATCATCTCTCAGTGAACCCGGCATGGCGGTTACCTGTTTAAAGCAATTATTCCTTGTACTCAAGTTGGGAGCGGTGGGGAAGGAGTGATATCGTCATAGCCCATGTCCTGGGAGCATGGCTTGCTAGACGATTCAATGACGCTTCGACAACTCCAGGCGCTGCTCGCTGTTGCCGACTCGGGCAGCATCAGCGCCGCGGCGCGCGCATTGGGTGTCACCCAGCCGGTGCTATCACGCGTACTCAGTCAACTCGAACGCTCCTCGGGCGTATCCCTCGTCGCGCGGGGCCCGCTCGGCACCATCCTCACGCGACCCGGTCAGCGGCTCGCCGAGCGAGCGCGTCTGATTTCAGCGGAACTGAAACGCTGCGAAGAGGACCTGCTGCTCCTTCGCGGCGAGCAAGGCGGTCAGATCTCGCTCGCCGCCTCGCCAGTGCCGATGATGCTCGTCATTCCCGGGGCAATTCAACAGGTGTTGCAGACCCTGCCCGGTACCGAAGTGACGGTCGCGGAAATCGTTTACCCGGAGTTGATCGACGCGTTTCGCGAGCAGCGGATCGATTTTGCAATCGGCCCGGTTCCGGATGGCGGTCTGGGCGGTGACCTGCGCGCCGAACCGCTTTTTCAGGTCGAACGCGTTATTGTCGTCGCGCGCGACCATCCGAAGTCCCATGTTCGCACGCTCGCAGCGCTTCAATCCGAACCCTGGATCATCACCGGACCGCTAAACGGCCCCGGAGCCGCCGTGCGCCAGCTTTTTCTCGATCACGGTATGACGCCCCCTCACTGCGGGGTCGCACTCGATACCGTCTGGGCCGCCATCGATATGGTGAGCCACAATGGATTTGTCGGATCCGTACCCAGGCCGATTGCCGAAGCCGCCGGCAGTCGGATTCGCATTTTGAAAATTCGCGAGGAAATGCCCCCTTTGACGATCTGCCTGATCACGCAGGCTGGGGTTCAACTCACCACCGCCGCAAGGGCGCTGGTGTCAGCGGTTCGCGCGCGATCGGCGCGGCGAAACAGCCGGACAATCAGCAACCGCTCATAGGCATAGCCATAAGCCGTTTGCCATGCTGGCTACAAAATCCGGCTGCAGATATCCGCTCGTGATCACAGCGAGCAGGGCAAGCGCTGCAAGGCCCAGCAATGTGCGTACGAACCGCGCGCGCCCCGCAAAGATCGTCCCCACGCTCACGCCGGCACACCCGCGCCACGGCGAATCGGCGATTCGTTGACAGGCAGGTTAACCACGGTCGCCATCAGGCTCAGGGCGACCGCCGTGTACCACGCGAGGTCATAGCTGCCGGTTTTGTCATAAAGCCACCCGCCGAACCAGACGCCGAGAAAACTGCCGATCTGATGGCTGCAGAATACAAAACCGGCGAGCATCGACAGATGGGCAACACCGAAAATCTGCGCCACCGCCGCACTGGTGACCGGAACGGTCGAGAGCCATAGAAAACCGATAAAGCCTGCAAACAGGTAGACCGTCAGTTCTGAAATTGGGACTGCGAGAAAGACTGTGATCCCTATCGCGCGGGCGAGATAGATCCCGGACAGGATCAGGTGCTTGGGAAAACGCTGAGCGAGGGAGCCGCAGGTGTAGGTACCGAAAATATTAAATAGACCGATCAGCGCAAGGGCGAAGCTGGCTACCTGCGGATCAAGCCCTTGATCCTTGACGTAGCTCGGGATGTGGACCCCCATGAACATCACCTGGAATCCGCACACAAAGTAGCCCGCCATCAACAGCTGAAAACTCCGGTATCCGAACGCCTCACGCAGGGCTTCACCGACCGACTGATCCCGTTTCGCGACGGCCCCGCCGGCGCTGCCCGGCTCGCGCAGACTCAGCGCGAGCGGCACGACGACCAAAAGAGCGATCGCCAGGAAAACCAGCGCCTGCTGCCAGCCGAAAGACGCGATCAGCCAACTCTCGATCGGCATCAGCGAAAACTGACCGAAAGAGCCGGCCGCCGCCGCCACGCCCATGGCCCACGCTCTGCGCTCAGGCGGCACGTTGCGCCCGATCACCCCGTAAATTACGGAATAAGTGGTTCCGGACTGGGCGATGCCGATGACCGCGCCAGCGGTCAGAGCAAAAGTAAGAGGCGAGTCCGACCACGCCATCCCGAGGAGTCCGGCCGAGTAAAGCAGGGCAAATGAGCCAATCACTCGCCACGCACCAAACCTGTCAGCCAGCATGCCCGAGAAGATCCCCGTCAGGCCCCAGACAAGATTTTGCGTCGCAATCGCGATGGAGAAATCCTCGCGCACCCAGCCATGCGCCTGGGTGATCGGCTGAAGCCAAAGGCCAAAGCCATGCCTCACTCCCATGGTGAGCACGACTATCGCGGAGGCGCAGACAAGCACGCGAAAGATCGACAGCGTCCGGGGCGAATCGTTCAAGGCAGGGCTCCGCGAAACCGCCGTACGCCAGGCGGCGTGCAGAATCGGTCCCTCGTGAGTCTACTCCTGCCAAACGCTGCCCTGAACCGATGCAGCGCCAGCAAGGCGGGACGTTGACGCCGCCCTTCTAACCGACTACTATTTGTCGACATCTTGTCCGACAATTTAAGAAACCATGTCCGCCCAGCTATCCTCCGCAGCAACCGCCGACACCATCAAGGTCAGGCCGCTTACCCAACATATCGGCGCCGAGATACTCGGCGTCGACCTGTCTCAGCCGATCTCCGAGGCCGAATTCCAGAGCATCAACCAGGCGCTGGTCGCGCACGGCGTTGTAGTTTTTCGCAATCAGGACCTGCCGCCCTCGATGCATGTCGATTTTTCATCACGGTTCGGTCGCCTCGTGGGCCATATCGTCCGGCGTTTCTCGGTAGAGAACTTTCCCGAGGTCACCTATATCTCCAATGTCCGCAATGACAAGGGCGAGATGATCGGCGCCGACCGCGCCGGCATGGTCTGGCACTCCGATATGTCCTACATGCGTAAACCGATGCTGGGCTCGATGCTCTATGGCGTCGAATGTCCGCCCGAGGGCGCCGATACCGAGTTCGCAACCATGTTTGCCGCACACGATGCGCTCTCACCCGCGATGCGCGACCGGCTGTCCTCGCTGAGAGGGGTTCATGACTATCCGTGGCATTACGAGACGTATCTGTCGCACCGTAAACCCCTGACAGAGGACGAAAAAGCGCAGGCCCCTGCAGTCACCCACCCTGTCATCCGCACCCATCCGGTGAGCGGCCGCAAGGCACTCTATGTGAGCGAGGGCCTCACCCGTACCATCGACGGTATGCCTGAGGACGACGGGCGACGACTGATCTGCGAATTGACCGAATTCAGCACCCAGCCGCAGTTTGTGTATCGCCATCGCTGGCAGCCCCGGGACCTGGTGTTCTGGGACAACCGCTCGACCATGCACCGGGCGACCGAGTTCGATAACAAGTACCGGCGACTGATGCGGCGTACCACCATTGAGGGCGACGAGCCTTTCTGAGAGGACCGCTGCCATGACTGTCCCGACCTCGATTGCACGGACCGCCCTGCTCGCTCTCTTCGCTTTCGCCGGCGCTGTCGTGGCACCGAAAGCGCATGCGCAGCAGGAGTTTCCCAGCAAGCGCGTGACCTTTGTCGTACCGTTCACGCCCGGCGGTGCCGGCGACCTGATCGCACGAGCGATGGCCACGCGACTCACGGCGACTTGGGGCCAGCCGGTCGTGGTCGAGAACCGGCCCGGCGCGGGCGGCAATACCGGCTCGCGCTCTGTCGCACAGGCCGCCCCGGACGGCCACACGATCCTGATCGGCTCGACGAGTTCGCACGCAATCAACTCCAGCCTGTACGGGCCGCGCATGCCCTACGATGTACAGCGCGATTTCGTCGCGATCGTCATGGTTGCCAACTCGCCACACATACTGATGGTCAATCCATCACTACCGGCGGCAAGCCTCTCTGAATTGATCGCCTATGCGCGCGCCAATCCGGGCAAACTCAATTTCTCCTCGGGTGGTAACGGCACCAGTACACACCTTGCCGGCGAACTGCTCAATGCCACGGCCAATATCCGGATTCAACACATACCGTACCGCGGCGCACCCGAAGCCGTTGCCGGCGTTGTCGCGGGCGATACCCAGATGATGTTCGAAAATCTTTCCGGAGCTCTGTCGCAGATTCGCAGCGGCCGCCTGAGGGGTATAGCGATCACTTCGGCGTCCCGCTCGCCCAAGGCTGCAGGCCTGCCAGCGGTCGCTGAACAGTTTCCCGGCTTCGAGACCGGCGTATGGTTCGGGATTTTCGCGCCAGCCGCCACGCCCGCGCCGCTGGTAAAGCGCCTCAATAGCGATCTCGCCATGCTCATAGCAAGCCCCGACATGCGCGAACAATTCGACCGCCTCGGTATGGATCCCATGGGGGGCAGCCCGGCCGAGGCAGGGGCATTTGTCGCCGCCGAGATCGCAAAATGGGCCAAAGTGGTCGCCTCCTCGGGCGCCACTATCGACTGACCCGGATCGGCTGTGATGCAGATTCTCGATACAAAGCGCGCGTTCGACCCGAACCGCTGCCGCAAGTCCCTTAAACCCCGATCCCGACCAAAAAACATCATGCTGAAAACTGTACTGAAATTGCTCGGCGCGACGGCTGCTGCACTCTCACTTACCGCGCCCGCCAAAGCCCAGCCCTGGCCGCAGCAACCCGTCAAGATGGTCGTCCCTTTTGCACCGGGAGGAGCGACCGATCTCATCGCGCGCCTGCTTGCCGAACACTTCAGCAAGCGCCTGGGCCAGTCCTTCTTGGTTGAGAATCGCGGCGGCGCATCTGGCATTGTCGGAACCCAGGCGGTGCAGGGCGCGCGTCCGGATGGGTACACCCTGCTCGTGAGCGGGAACGGCCCCCACGCCACCAACGTCGCGCTGTTTCGCAAGCTGCCCTACGATCCCATCAAGGATTTCGCGCAGATCAGTCTTGTCGGACAGTTACCCCTGGTCCTGAACGTCAACCCTTCCGCACCGGCGAGGACCCTCGACGAGTTCATCGCCTGGGCCCGCTCGCAGCCCGGGCGGATCAGCTACGGTTCACCCGGCAACGGTTCGCCGCCCCATCTGTCCATGGAACTGCTCGCACAGAAGCACGGGCTGTCACTGGTGCACGTTCCGTACAAGGGTAGCGCACCGGCGATCGCCGACCTGATGGCAGGCCATGTCCCGGTCATGTTCGACAATCTGTTTGCCTCGATTCAGAACATTCGCGCAGGCAAGATCCGCGCGATCGCCGTCGGTAGCGCCCGAGCGATGGAGAGTCTGCCAGCCGTACCCTCTTTCGCCGAGTCCGGCATGCCGGGGTTCGAGGTGGCTACATGGATCGTCTTGGCTGCGCCTGCCCGAACGCCTGGATCGGTCGTCAACCTTCTCGCGCGCGAGGCCGAAGCGATCTTCAGTCTTCCTGATGTTCGTCAGCGACTCCTGGATCAGGGCGCACTTCCCGTGACCCTCTCGCCACAGCAGACCGAGCAGTTCGTCCGCGCCGAAATCCAGAAATGGACCGACGTGGTCGAGCGCGCCGGGGTGCAGCGCCTGGACTGAACTCGGGGCGCCGGGCCGATGCGTTCAGGGCTGAGGGTTAAGACCTGCGATCTGCCCCAGAGCAAATCGAAAGGTGTTGGTCACAAGCGTGCGGCCGCCACGCTCTGCGGCCTTGTTGTCCCGCTGCTCGAGCGCCTGAACCAGCGAGCGCCAGGTCTCCAGAGACTGTTTACGGCGCTCAGCGGATGAAAGTCCGAGCCGGGTATACCGCGCAACCTGCGCTGACATCTGGGTCAGCAGGCGCGCGAGCCGCTGATTACCGCCGCGACTGAGCGCCCGCATCACCATCTCGGTCGAGGCTTCGGCATGGATCGCTGCAGCCTTTGGGTCGGGTTCGCGCATGGCGCGTTTCATCTTGTCGATGCGCCCTCTCATCCAATCGAGATCCGCATCGTCACACTGGTCGCAGAAAAGCGCCATGGTGAGCCCGAGCAAAACCGTCCGTACCTGAAAAATTTCGATCAGTTCGTCAGTGCTGAGCCGGGTGACCTGGGCGCCGCGGCGCGCCTCGATCCGGACCACGCCATCGCGCTCGAGAATTCGCAAGGCTTCACGAATCGAGCCCCGGCTGACGCCGAATTCCTGCGCAAGCGGCACCTCGCGCAGTCGCGCGCCGGGGGCAATCTCGGCATCCAGGACTCGCCCCGCGAGGGTCGATGCGATCCGATTCGCCGTGGTCGGATCCCGAAGGCTGTCCGCAGTCATTGATTGAGGGGCAGGTTTTGACCCACAAAACTCTAGCAGATCGCCCGACGCGGGGTTAAGCTTCGCCACGACGGCTGGCCTCGGAGCGGTGATTTGTTTTTCATATGACAACGGCCGATAAAAGGTATTGGATGTATCTCCGTGCGGCCCCTACCATCGCCAGGAAAATCAAGATTGAGCCTCGTCAGGTTCTGCCCAGACAATCGGCACATCGATTTGTCGTAACCGGCGGGGCGCTCGCCCAATAACCACTCAGGAGGAGCTTCAAATGTCCAAGTCCCCCACCCTGCGCCTGATCTGCGCGGGCATCTGCGCAGCCGCTCTGAGCCCTGCAGTGCACGCGCAGGCCGAGATAGGACTCCCCGTTCTGGTACCCGTCACGGGATTCCTCTCGCTTGAGGGCACGAGCCAGCGCAACGGCGCCCTGCTTGCGATTCGCAACGCGCCGGGCTCGGTCAAGATCAATGCGCCGGTGACCGACACCGGCGCCTCACCCGAGGGCGCCTCGACTGCGCTCGAACGGGCTCTGGCCCGGGGCAAGGTCACTGCCGTCGTGGCATCAATGCTTGGGCCGCAGATGCTTGCGATGATGCCTATCGCGCTCGAAAACAAAGTTCCGCTCGCCACCGTATCG
Source organism: uncultured Bordetella sp. (assembly GCA_964654745.1). GTDB lineage: Bacteria > Pseudomonadota > Gammaproteobacteria > Burkholderiales > Burkholderiaceae_E > SYIM01. Next base: position 10,780 of record CAZZKA010000007.1, read on the forward strand.
GGTACGGCCGACCTCACCGAGCGTAAAAATCCGTACGTCTTCCGATTCTTCCCAGGCGACGCGACGGCCAAGGCAGCGCATGTGCGTTATGTCGTCGAAGAAATGCAGAAAAAGCGGATCGCCCTGGTCTATCAGACCACCGCATACGGCCAGGGAGGGCGCGCACAGATCATCGAGCAGCTGAAAAAGGTCGGCCTCGCGCCGGTGATGGAAGAAGCGCTGGAGGTTCAGGTCAAAGACATGTCGGCGGTGATCGGCAAGGTGCAACAATCGAACCCCGACGTGGTGATGCTGCACCTGCATGGCGGGCCGTCGGCGCTTTTCCTGAAGCAGGCAGCGGCAGCACGGGTATCGGTTCCCATCGTGACCGGATCGGCTCTGGGCCAGCCCTCAACCGCCGCTCTGCTTGAGCCCGCCGAACTGAAGAACGTCTGCGCCGAAACCAACGCAGCGCCGATCGCAAGCGGTAACAGCCCCGAAATGGAGAAGTTCACGCAACAGTTCAGGGCCGAGTTCAAAACCGAGCCCGATGGATTTGCGGTCGGCCAGTACGACGCGGTCGGAATGATTCTCGATGCCGTCCAAAAGGGCGCGACCACCCCTGATGCCGTGACCCGCCATCTCGCCTCCAACAGCTATCAGGGCCTGGCGATGAGCTATAAATCCGACGGCAAGGGCAACATGGCGCACTCGGCCATCATCATCTGCTACGACGGCAACAGCCGCGTTCCGAAGATCGCCAAGCGTTACAACTGACGCTCTTCAGAGAGCAAAGGGAAATCGCCGCCGCCGTGTTGCAGCTTCTCCTCAATGCGCTGGCGCTGGGAGCGTCGTATGCGCTCCTGGCGTTGGGTTTTGTCCTGATCCTCAACGCGACCGGCGCCGTCAACTTCGCGCACGGCGATGCAGTGATGCTGGGAGGATACGTAGCGATCGCGCTGCACGGCGTTTTCCAGTGGCCAGGAGCGATGCTTTTGCCGCTAGTGGTCGGTGTCATGGCGGCGGCAGGGGTCGTTTTTTCTCTGGCAGCATACTTTCCGCTCAAGGACCGGCCCCCGGTCTCGGTTTTCATATCGACGATCGCGCTCGGCATCATCTTTCAGAACGCTACCAATGCCATCGCCGGCGCTGAACCCCGCAAAGGCCCGGCGCTGTTCGGCGAGGGGCAGGTCAGCCTCGGGAGCGTCACACTCGGCGAGCAGGCCATCGCGATCATCGCCGTCGCCGCCCTCCTGATTGCCGGGCAGCACCTGCTTTTCCGCTATACCAGCCTCGGTCGCAGACTTCGCGCCACAGCGCAGGACCGGCAGATGGCTGAGGCAGTCGGCATCGGCGTCAACCGCATGATCGCACTTACTTTCGCCATTGGCGCCGGGCTGGCGGGTGCAGCCGGCCTGATGCTTGCCAACACTTTCTTTTCATCGCCCACGGATGGCTCCAATTACATTCTCAAGGCGTATATCGCAGTCACCATAGGTGGTTGGGGCAATCTCTACGGCGCAGTATGCGGAGCGATGATCATCGCGCTCTTCGAGGTGCTTTACCCATCGTTGCCAGTCCTGGTTCCGCTTCTCAAGTCCACCGCACCGTGGCTGTTTTCGCAGACCATGTCGTCGATCCTGCTTTACGTGGGGCTCCTCGCCATCATGTTCTTCCGGCCGCAGGGCCTGTTTGGCGAGGCGGTCCAGAAACGCGTATGAAGCGTCTTGCTACCTGGCTGGGCACCGACATCCGTCTGCCGCTGCTAGCCGGAGCGCTTGGGCTCGCTGCCTGGCCGTTCCTGTTTACCTCAAGCTACGATCTGCGCGTCTTCACGATCGTGGGGATTTATGCGCTGCTCGCACTGGGCTTTCAACTGATCTTCGGACATGCTGGCGCATTGGCTCTCACGCAGGGTTGCTTCTTCGGCATCGGCGCCTATGTGACGGGGATCCTGGCCACCCGATTCGGGATGAGCGGGGAACTGACTCTGCTGCTTTCCGCCGCCATACCGGTGCTGCTCGCCATGATCGTTGCAGCCCCGGTGCTTCGGCTTGAATCGCACTACTTCGCCCTCGCAACGCTAGGTATCGGGCAGGTGATGCTGCTCATCGCCATCGCGTGGCAGGATGTGACCGGCGGCTCCAACGGGCTGGCCGGGATTCCGCCGATGCGTATCCTTGGTATCGAGTTCGGCAAGGGCTACGGCATCCTCTTGCTGGTGTGGGGGTTCGTCGCCCTGGGCGCCTGGGCCTCGAGACGGATCACCGGCGGGCTCTACGGCGCCGCGCTCTGCATCGCACGTGAAAATCCGATTGCCGCGCAGTCGATCGGCGTCGACACCGGCGCCCTGCGCTACGCCACCTTTTTGCTTTCTGCCCTGTATGCGGGCATTGCGGGTGCGATGTACGCGCATACCGTCCGGGTGGTTAGCGTCGAGGCGCTCGAATTTCCCATCATGGTTGCCTGCCTGACGATCGCAGTGGTCGGAGGACGTACGCACGTGGCCGGTGCAATCCTTGGCGCCGTGCTGGTGGTCAATCTACCCGAATGGTTTCGCGACCTGGAAAAAACCTACCTCATTGCTTACGGCCTGGTGCTGCTTGCGATGATAGTGATTGCCCCTGAAGGACTGATCGGCTCGATGCAGAGGCTGCGCTCCCGCTGGTTTGGCGCTCCAGCTGCTGCCGAGCGGCAAGCGGCACCTGCGAGGACTGCCGAGCCTCAGCAGGGTATTGCATCGCTATCACGCGCCACGAGGCGCCCGCCGGTAGCTCCGGGCGAGCCGCTACTGCGCATCGAGGGCGTGACTCGACGCTTTGGCGGCCTGACTGCGCTTTCATCTGTAAATCTTGATGTCCGTGCAGGCGAAATATTCGGTCTGATAGGACCCAACGGCTCGGGCAAGACCACTTTGATCAATATTGTCTCGGGCGCCTACCGTGCCGATGCGGGACGCGTGATGCTGGCAGGCAGTGAGATTTCCGGCCTGCCGAGCTTTCGCATCTCACGCAGCGGCGTTGCGCGCACCTTTCAGAACATCAATCTCGTCGACGAGATGAGCGTGATCGACAACGTCGCGGTCGCGCGCTTTGCCGCTGAACATGTGGCGCTCACTGATGCCTTCATCCCGGGCCGAAGCGAAACAGCGTGGCAGCGTGCCCGGGACCATGCCGCGACGCTGCTCCAGGCGCTCGACATCGAAAGTTTGTCCTGGCAACCGGCTGGTGGGCTCGCCTACGGAATCAAGCGTAAGGTCGAAATTGCCCGAGCGCTCGCCCTGGATCCGGTGCTGCTACTGCTCGACGAACCCGCAGCGGGTCTCAATGAATCCGAACAACTCGATCTCGCAGCGCGGCTGCGCCGGTTCGCAGCAAACGGACTTTCTGTATTGTTGATCGAACACAACATGCCGTTCCTCATGCCCCTGGCCGACCGCGTCGCCTGCCTGGACCGGGGCTCGGTGATCGCTCTGGGGCTACCTGAAGAGATTCGCAACAGCGCCCAGGTGATCAGCGCCTATCTCGGAGCGCCCTCCGGCTCGGATCCCGTTCAGCCCGCACTTCAGGATCAGGCCGGATGATTCAGGCCGCCATCCCGCAGACCACCATCGACAGAGCCCCCGGCCGGTCCCAACCGCTGCTCGCGGTCCGCGAAGTTTCGGCGCGCTACGGGCTGATTGAAGCACTGCACGACTTCAGCCTGACGGTAGACGCAGGTGAGGCTGTCGCACTCATCGGCGCGAACGGGGCTGGCAAATCCACCCTGATGAAGTGCATCATGGGCCTGCTCCCCTGCTCAAGGGGATCAATCGAGTTCGCGGGCGAGCAACTTTCGGGACAGTCCGTGCAGGCGCGTCCCTTGCGAGGGATTGGCTACTCGCCCGAGGGGCGAAGGGTGTTTCCAGGGCTGACCGTCGACGAGAACCTGCTGGTGGCTTCCCGTGACCGTGATGGCGGCCGTTCCCGGATAAGGGAGATTTACCGGATGTTTCCCGCGCTCGAGGAAAAATCCGCTTCCATGGGATGGTCGCTATCCGGAGGGCAGCAACAGATGCTGTCGATCGGTCGCGCGCTGATGTTGCGGCCCCGGCTGCTGCTACTCGACGAGCCCTCGCTCGGTTTATCGCCGATTCTCACCAACGAGGTGCTGGACCGCGTCCGCGACATTACCCGACTCGGCACTTCGGTTCTGCTTGCCGAGCAGAATGTCCACAAGGCGCTCGCCGTGTCCGACCGCGCCTATGTGATCAAACTCGGCCGGCTTGTCCGCAGCGCCCCCTCGGCAACTCTCCTCGCTGAGGGCGGTCTGGCGAGCGCTTTCCTTGGAGCCTGAATGATGAGCCGTCACAATTTTGACTTCATCATCGTGGGCGCCGGGGCCGCGGGCTGCGTGCTCGCAAATCGACTGTCGGCTGATCCGGCCAAGCGCATCGCGTTAGTCGAGGCCGGTCCGTCGGACCGCGGCTGGGCGGCACGGATCAAGACTATGCTGCCGATCGGCAACGTGTTTCTGCTGCCGCACGACCGATACAACTGGAAATACGAATTCCAGGGCGGCGCGGCGATCGGGCATCGTCGGGTCCCCTGCCCTCGAGGGCGCTTGCTGGGCGGCAGTACCTCGGTCAATGGGTCCATCTATGTCCGCGGTCATCGTCTCGACTACGACGAATGGGCGGCCCGCGGCAATGAGGGCTGGGCGTATGGAGATGTGCTGCCTGCGTTCAAACGAATGGAAAACTTCGAGGCTGGCGCCAACGCGTTCCATGGAGCGGGCGGTCCGCTCGATGTCCAGCGCCTGGCCGAGCCCAATCCACTCGCAAGCGCATTCGTCGATTCAGCCGTTGCTGCGGGTTTCACGCGTAACGACGACTTCAACGGGTCGGAGCAGGAGGGTTTCGGTACATTTCACCTGAATCACCGAAACGGCGAGCGGCTGTCGAGTTCGCGGGCCTTCCTCTGGCCTGTTCTGCAACGCCCCAACCTCAGGCTCTACGCCGACTCCCTCGTTGAGGCCATCGTCATTGCCGGCCGACGCGCAACTGGCGTGGTGCTGCAGCACCGTGGAGAGCGACTGCAACTGCATGCCGGCTCTGAAGTCATCATCTGCGCGGGCGCTATCAATACCCCTCAACTCCTCATGCTCTCGGGTCTCGGCGCAGCGACCGAACTCGAAGCCCACGGTATTCGTGTCCGGCACGAGTTACCTGGAGTCGGTTGCAATCTTCACGACCATCCCTCAGTGTCGATTTCGGTGCTCGACCAGAGCGCACAGTCCTATGCGCTGCATCGAAAAAGCGCATTACGCGCGGTCTTTGCACCGATTCGCTACCTCTTCAGCCGGCGCGGCATGCTCGCCTCCAACGCAGCCGAGGCTGGCGGTTTCATCCGCAGCTCGACTGACTCCGATCGACCCGACCTGCAATTCACCTTCATGGTCGGAATGAAGGTGAGCGCCCGGTCGCTGCCGCGCGAACACGGCTTCGTCTGCCACGTGAACGTTCAGCGTCCGTATTCCCGCGGCCGCATCCGGCTCGCCAGCGCCGATCCGAGCGCCAGGCCGATTCTCGAACCCGGATTCCTCGAAGACCGGCGCGACATCGAACTGCTCATCAAAGGGCTTCGTACAGGCCGCGATATTCTCGCGAGAGCCCCGATCGCACGGGCTGCCGGTATCGAACTCGGACCCGGCGAAGCCTGTCAGGACGACCAGGCCCTCGAAGCCTTTATACGCAGCAACTCGGGGACAACTTATCACCCGGTCGGCACCTGCCGGATGGGGCCGAGCGGCGATGCCATGGCCGTCGTCGACCCTCGCCTGCGGGTAGTCGGCCTCGAAGGGCTGCGGATTGCCGACGCCTCAGTCATGCCGCAGATCGTGAGCGGTAATACCGCCGCAGCGAGCATGATGATCGGCGAGCGAGCCGCTGAATTCATCCTCGGATGAGCCGCTTCGCCAGTCTCGAACCAGATTGGACGGGTCTAGACGGACCGATCGAAAAAGACCAGGATCTGCTCGCCCAGCAATTGCTCGCGAGTATTGAAGTGCGCGACGATAGATATGTGGTTGTGATCCATGAGCGCGAGGTGGACTGGCGCATTCTGCCGATGAGCGGCCACGGCAGCGGCGTACTCGAGGCCGTAGCGATCGAGCAGTGGGTTCTCGTACTCGGCGTTGACAACCAGCACAGGTACGGCAAGCCTCGAAGCATGGGTGACGGGCGAGCGAGGCGCGTAGAGGGATTCGTCCATCCCAAAGTAAGCCTGTACGCCGCCCGCGTTGGGATTGGCCGCAAGCGTATCGGCTCGCAAACGCGCCGAGATGAGCACGGCGGCACTGACATCGGGCCTCACCGCCGCGAGAGCGGGATCGCTGAGGCAGGTTGCGACATGCGTACCGCCCGCTGAATGGCCGATCAGCAGCAGCTTTGCGGGATCCCCCCCGTGCCCGGCGATGTTCTGCACGATCCATCGGCAGGCCAGAGCGACATCTTCGGCCCCGCAGGGATAGGGGGCCTGGGGCGCTAGACGGTATTCGATATTGACCCCGACATATCCGTGTCGGGCAAACCAGACCAGCACATTGGCATAGATTTCATCGCTGACATTACGATCGCCGCGGATAAACGCACCGCCGTGAACGAAAACAACGACCGGAGCCGAGCGAGCGCCAGACGGCCGGTAGACATCCAGAACCTGGCGCGGATCGCCGCCGTAAGCGACATCCCGAATCACCTCGACACCCCCGCGAGGCGCAGCCGCAAGGTAAGGCTGGTAAAGCGCCCTAACCCGGTCACCCGCTGCGCGGATGTCACGGTGCCAGATCGGTCCGATCTCGCGAAGCGCGGCAGTGAGTTCAGGCTCGCGCAAAGACTGAATCGGCACGGGACTCAATGAACGGTTGCGCCGTCGATTTCGGGTATGTGGGGGATCTCAACGCCGTAGGCGCCAACGTCTTCGCGAATCTGATTGACCCCCCGGCGGATGATATCGATCTCCGCATCGGGATGAGTCGCCCCGAGGCCGTACTCGGCGGCGAGCGCACGATTGCGACCCGACCGTGCGCGCTCATCAGGCGGAAGGTTCACCACTGCGTAGACGCCATTGAGCAGACTGCCCCGAAGCTTCTTGGCGACTTTGTTGCCTATGACGCGCTTTTCATCGGCCCCGAGGTCATTAAAGAAGCGACGCATGATGATGCGGCCGAATTGGATGTGACGCGCTTCATCCCGAAGAATCAATCGGCAAGCCTCGCGAACCGACTGAAACCGGGCATTTTCGTAGCGGGCCTGGAGCAATTCTCCGGAAAGCTGCTCGAACAACGTATTAACGGAAAGTCCGGCGAAAAAACTCATCGCCTTTTCGTCTTTCTCGTCGTGGAAGCGGGGGATGATGTCCTTGAAGTAGTCAGCCCGCGGCGTCGGTTGATAGCCATCGAGCGCCTCGGCGATCCGGAAGCTTGCTTCGTGGTGACGAAATTCTTCGGCGATGAAATTGGTGATGTGCTGCTTGATTTCGAAGGGTTGGTGACTGAAGATCGCCTCACGAAGGCGCTCGGCACCGTAAGGGGTCGCGCCGTGCTCCATCCATGCGCGCAGGCTCCACCACTCTGCTCCCGCCTGCCGAACCTCGGGCGGAAGATCCGCGCCGCGCAGATCCGCGAAGTCAATGCCCGCGGGGTCCCATGCGAGTTCGCGAGACTGCGTACACAGCCTCCATACCTCGGGATACTCCAACTTGGAGACCACCGGATAGGGATTGGGCACCTGGGGGATTTCTTCGAGGAGCGACGGTTGCATGACGTTATCTCTCGCGAGGCGGGCAAAGCGCGGGATCAGCCGGGACGCGGGGCACTCGGATGTGCACCAGCCCGTGGAATACCTTGCATTTTGGGACTGTACGATGATGCTACGAGATCGCCGTTGATACATCCAATACTATTTTCAGCAAATGCTTATTCATGGAAGATATCGCCCGTAAGGCATCCTGCGCAAGCCCTTCGCCATCCTGCGGGGACCGGTATGTTTGAATCCAGATTGCTCAGACAATTCATCGTCGTTGCCGAGGAACTCAATTTCCGGCGCGCTGCCATTCGACTCCACATGTCGCAGCCACCTCTTTCAGTGGCCATCCGCAATCTTGAAACCCAGATTGGAACCAGCCTTTTTGACCGCAGCAAACACCATGTTCGCCTCACCCAGGCGGGGCAGATTTTTTATAGCGACGCCGTCCGGCTCCTGCAGCAGGCGCAGCAGGCTGTTGAGAGAGCCCGGCGCACCGGCCAGGGTCTGGAAGGCTCGCTCAGGTTGTCTTTCGTACCCAGCGCGGCGCTCGACCTCCTGCCGCTGATATTCAAGAAGTTCCAGAGAGGTTATCCCACCGTACAGCTTCGGCTGACCGCCGACAACACCCGCCGGCAGCTCCAGGCGCTGCGTAACGGTGAAACCGACCTGGCCCTGGTGGTCGGCCCGGTTCCCGATACGCGTGATCTGACTCTCATTGACCTCAAGGCACAAAAATTCGCCGTCGCTGTTCCAGCCGGCCACGCGCTCGCCCGACGTGAACGCGTGCAGCTGCGCGAGCTAGCGGCGGAAAGCTTCATCGCTTTTCCGAGCAGCGAAGGAGCGGGATTTGCCACCGCCCTGACCCAGGCCTGCCAGTCTGCCGGGTTCGTTCCCCGCATCGTTCAGGAAGCCTCGCAAATGCAAGCCATTGTGACGCTGGTGGCCGGCGGTCTGGGTATCGCGCTCGTCCCGGAATCGATGCGCCGGCTGCGCATGGAGGATGTTTCATTCGTTGATATCGCTGATACGCGCGGCAGGGCGGGCTACCGCCTGACCTTTGCGCGACTGGCTGCCAACGACAATCCCGTCGTCGATGCGTTTCTTTCGATTGCCGCCCGCGCAGTGAAACAATCCGTTCGCTCCACGCAAGCCGGATGATTCAATGGTCCTATCAACGCTGACGACGTTCTGTATTGGACAGATCAACATCCACCTCCGAAGATCACCGATCGCATCAGCACCCCGGGAACCCAAGGGAGACACCCCAATGACCCTGCAACGAAAAATCCTTGTCTTTGCGGCAACGGCCTGTACGGCGCTGTCCGCCACGGTCTTCCTCGCCTCGGCCGAGGCCCAGACCTTTCCGTCTCGCCCAGTTACGCTGGTCGTTCCTTTCCCGCCCGGCGGGTCCGCTGACATTCTGGCCAGATCAGTCGCTCAGCGCCTGGCCAAGCGCCTTGACCAGGCCGTCGTGGTCGAAAACAAGGCTGGCGCAGGTACCGCGATCGGCGCACGGTTCGTAGCCGAGTCGGCGCCGGACGGATATACGCTGTTGATAGGCACGGTCAGCTCTCACGCGATCAATCCGGCGCTCAACAAAGTCGGTTACGACCCTGTTGCGGACTTTGCCGTCGTCGCGCCGCTCGTCTCGATTCCCTTCGTACTGGTCGCAAATCCCGGGGCGAGCTACGCGACGCTCGGCGACCTGCTCGCCGAAGCGCGGCGCAAGCCGGGAGCCGTCAGCTATGCCTCGGCGGGCGCCGGCACCTCCAACCATCTGGCGGGCGAGTTGCTCGCTCTGAGCGCTAATCTGAAGCTCGTGCATGTCCCCTACCGCGGTAGCGCTCCCGCACTGGCCGATGTTCTGGGTGGCCACGTCCCGGTGATGTTTGATCTGGTGACAACCTCGGCTGCCAGCGTTCGCGCCGGCAAGCTCAAGGCTCTCGCGGTCACTGGCTTGCAGCGTAGCCCGCTGCTGCCCGAGGTGCCGACGGCTTCAGAGAGCGGCGTCCCTGGGTTCGAGATCAGCGCGTGGTTTGCAATCTTCGCCCCCTCGCGCGTTCCCGCCTCCGTCCTCACACGACTTTCGGGTGAAATGAAGGAGGTACTCCGCGCAGCCGATATGGCGCAAAGCCTGCGCGATCTCGGCGGAGAGCCCGATACGCGCAGTTCCGGCGAATTTGCCGCCTATGTGCGAGGTGAAGTAGAAAAGTATGCTTCGCTTCTGAAGACCGCGGGCCTCAGCCAATGAGGTGCAACCGGCCGCGCCGGGATACGCGATGTCAGACTGCAGACCCTTTCTTTGACACTGAGGTCACGGCGCGATGACCGAACCCGACTGGGACTTCATCATCGTCGGTGCGGGATCGGCGGGCTGCGTGCTCGCCGACCGCCTGGTAAGCGCGGGTCGCAGGGTGCTTCTGCTAGAGGCCGGTACCCGGGACCGCGATCCGTGGATACATATTCCGCTCGGCTTTGGGCGCATACGCCAGAAGCGCCTGCATGATTGGGGCTACCTGTCCGAGCCTCAATCGGCGCTCGACTCCCGCAGTATCGAAATCCGCCGAGGCAAGGTGATAGGCGGATCGTCATCCATCAACGCGATGGTTCACGTCCGCGGACACCGCACCGATTTTGACCGGTGGGCCGCTGGCGGTCTGGATGGGTGGAGCTTCGATGAGGTTCTTCCGAGCTTTATCGAGCAGGAATGCTGGGAAGGACCCGCGTCGGGTCTGCGCGGCACCAGCGGCCCACTCAACGTACGCGAAAGTCGCTATCAGGATCCCCTCACCGAAGCGGTGATCGATGCCGCGATCTCGAGCGGCCACCCGCTTTCAGAGGATTACAACGGAAAAGAGCAGCACGGCGTGGGCAGGCTTCAGTTCACGATCCGCGCAGGCAGGCGTTGCTCAGCGGCGAGCGCATTCCTCAGCCGGGTCGCCGGCCACGATAACCTGCGCGTACGCACCGGGGTGCTGGTGACATCCCTGGTGATCGAGGGTAACCGTGCGGTCGGCGTTGAATTTATCGCCGGTGGCGTGAGGCAACGGGCCCGTGCGGCAGCGGAAGTCGTCCTGTGTGCCGGGGTCATCAATTCGCCTCAGATCCTCATGCTGTCCGGAATCGGCGACCCCTCGGAATTGCAACAGCACGGGATCAAGGTGAGGCATGCGTTGCCGGGGGTCGGCCGTAACCTTCAGGACCACCCGATGATGCCGCTTGCCTTCGAGCGCGCGGGCGCTGGCAGCATGCAGCGGCACATGCGGGCCGATCGCATCGCTTTCGATCTTGCCCTCGCTGCAATTGCGGGTCGTGGCTTTGCCACGGATATCCCGAGTCCGCTCGCTGCCTTCCTTAAAACCGACCCGGCGCTCGTCGCGCCGGATATCCAGGTAATGCTGCACGGCGCGCCGGTCAGCGCATTGCCCTATCTTTGGCCGTGGCGAAGGGCCTGGCCGGACGGCTTTTCGATGCTGGTCACGCTGCTGAGGCCACGCTCGCGCGGGAGTCTGAGTCTGCGCGACAATAACCCCGCCTCGCCGATGCGGATTCAGACTGCGCTCCTTACCGATCCCAGGGACCGCAGCGATCTGGTGAAAGGCTTCGAACTGGTGCGTGAGATCGCCGCTGCACCCGCGCTCAAGCCTTTCATTCGCAGCCACGTAGGCCTTGATCCCGGCGACCATTCACCGCAGACGCTCGAGGCCTATCTGCGAGCGCGGGCGGGCACCGTTCACCACCCTGCCGGGACCTGCCGGATGGGTGTTGCCAGCGATGATCTGGCAGTTGTCGACCGGGATCTGCGCGTCCTGGGCATCGAGGGGCTGCGCGTTGTCGACGCATCGGCTATGCCCGACCTGGTCGGTGGCAACATCAACGCCGCGGTCATGATGATCGCGTGGCGGGCTGCCCGGGCAATCCTCCACCATCCGCGTCCTACCTTATCCTGAATAGTTTCCTCGCGTTGCCCCCCTCGATCAGCCTGCGATCTGCCGCACTCAGGCCTTTGAGCGCGGCGATCAGCCCGCGGGGGTCTTCCTCTCCCATATCGTACGGATAGTCGGTACCCAGGAGGACGTGCTCGGCGCCCCAGCGCTCGACCAGCTGCCTGAGCATACGCGGGTCGAAGGTTATCGAATCAAAATAGAACTTCTCCAGATAGCTCGACGGTTTGCGCCGCAGGACCGTGCGGCAGTCCGGGCGAGCGCGCCAGGCATGATCCATCCTTGCCCAATAATGGGCAATGAACCCGCCTCCGTGCGCGGCGATGAAGCGGATCTTTGGATAGCGCGCTGCAACGCCATCGAAAATGAGGTGACTGACCGCAACCGAAGTATCCAGAGGATTACCGATCACATTGTTGAAATAGTGATTGCGCAGACGCTCGGCTTGCGTGTAGCCGAGCGGATGCATGAAGACCACGGTTGCCAGTTCATTGGCTTTCGCAAAGAATTTTTCCAGGCCTAGCGCAGGATCAGTTAGGTTCAGTCCGTTGACATTGGTGTTGATCTCAACACCGCGCAGCTTCAGCACCCGCACTGCGTACTCAAGCTCCTCCACCGCAGCATCAGCATCCTGAAGCGGTACCGAACCCATGCCGACAAATCGGTCCGGATGTCTGATCGCCAGCTCGGCGATGCCCTCGTTGACCTCTCGTGCAAGCTTTGCGCCCAGCGCTGGCTCGGTGAAATAGAAATAGTGATAGGGCGCCGGGGAAACGACCTGAATGTCGATACCCATGCGATCCATGTCCCGCAGCCGCTCGTCGACGCCGGTAAGCTTGGGCGCGCGGTCGCGCATCTGCCTCAGATTGGTCTCGTTGGTCAGATCGTTGGCAAAGATCACAGTCGGGTCGTACTGGGCAGCCTTGAGATGCGCGGTCTTTCGGTTGACTTCGGGATTAAGGTAGTGGCAATGGATATCGATGACCTTGTGCGCGGCACTGGTTTTGCCCGCCTTGCCGAGCCGGGTCGACGGAGCGACGGAGGCGGAAGACCCCGCTTTGGCGCGCGACGCGGGCAACGCGCGCATCGCACCCGTTCGCACCTCGCCAAGTCCGGAAAAAACACCCCCGTCCCCATGCCGGTGGCGAGGATCGGTGCAGAATCGTGGACAGGTGTAGAACATCGAAAGCTCTCCGGTTGATCCAACGAGGTTTCTGTCGGGTTGCGCGTCGGTCAAGAGTATCGGAGGCCTGAGAAGGAGATCAAGTGAAACCGAAGACCAGCTCACCCCGCCCACCCGCGATCATGGCTCCGGCACCGATAGGCATACTGGGTCTGGGCATCATGGGTAGTGCCATAGCGGGTAATCTGATCAAGGCCGGGTTCCATGTCGTTGGTTTCGATCCCAAGCTTCAGCTGCGGGCTCGTTTGACCCGATCAGGCGGCCAGGCCGCGCGCAGCGTCACGGAGGTGGCGACACGCGCAGAGGTGATCCTCTCCTGCCTGCCCTCGCCAGGCGCGCTCGATCAGTGCATACGCGAACTGGCCGATGCGCCCATCAAAGGTCTCGTGGTCATCGAGACCAGCACACTCGCCGTTACCGACAAGGAGGCAGCGCGCCGCCTCCTCGCCGATCGCGGCGCGACACTGCTCGACTGCCCGCTTTCGGGCACCGGCGCACAGGCGCGCAACAAGGACCTTACGGTTTACGCCAGCGGATCCCCAAAAGAGATACGCAGACTCGGGGCGGTCTTCGAGGGCTTCGCAAAAGCCCATCACGATCTGGGAGCCTTTGGTAATGGTATGAAGATGAAGCTCATGGCCAATCTTCTGGTCGCCGTGCACAACGTCGCCGCAGCCGAAGCCCTGCTCCTGGGAGAACGCTGGGGTATCCCGGGCAAACAGGCCACTCAGATCCTCTCGGGGGGCGCGGGCGGATCGCGGATGCTCGAAGTTCGCGGTCCGATGATGGCCGAGCGAGGCTGGGACCAGGCGACGATGAAGGTATCAGTTTGGCAAAAAGACATGTCGCTGATCGGCCAGGCGCTAGCCGAGACGTGCACGGCAGCGCCACTCTTTAGCGCGACCATCGCGCTCTACAATGCCGCGGTGGGGTTAGGCCACGGCGAGCACGATACGGCAGCCGTCTTCGATGTCCTGTCGCGGATGTCCTCAGCCGGGGTACGAGCAGCCGCCGGTAAACCACGGCGCGCGCGGCGATCGAGCCGGTAGAATCGGGCCGATGCAAGATAACCACTGGCCTGACTCGCTGCCGCTTTTGCGCCGGCTCGGATACGGCGGCCTGATTCCCTTTTTCGCGCTGGCCATCGGCCCATGGACGATCGCTGATCCCGCGGCACGCGCGACTTGCCTGCAACTGCTGCAGGCCTACGGCCTCGCGATCATCAGTTTTGTAGGCGCGCTCTCGTGGGGCTTTGCTCTGATTGCTTCTGGCATCGACAGCGCTGTGCGCAGGCGACTTTTAATCTGGAGCGTTCTGCCGGCGCTGATCGGCTTCTCCGGTTTCCTGCTCCCGGTCGTGGGGAGCTGCTTGGTTCTCGCAGCAACCGCTGCCGTTGCGCTGGCGTTCGACCTCAGACATGCCACAGCGCTAGCCCTGCCTGCGCAGTGGCGTCAACTGCGCCTGCATCTTTCGCTTGGCGCCATCGCAGCTCTACTCCTCGGAGCATACGCGGCGCTCACCCTGACCGGTTGACCCTCGCCCGGCTGGGTTTTACGGGCCTGTAACCTACCAGGGAATATTCTCTCCCCGGTAATCGATGAAGTGCGCACGCGGTCCGGCCGGCAACCGATCGAGCGCCGCAAGCAGTCCCGAGGCTGCCTCGCGCGCTGCGACCGTCGGAGTCGAGGCAGATACAAATCGCTGCGAGAGCGCAGAGACCACAGTCCCCGGCTGCATCGCCGCAACGACCAGATGCGGCACGCGCCGCTGGAGTTCGATCGCCGCCGTCTGCAAAAGCATATTGAGCGCAGCCTTTGAGGCGCGGTAGCCATACCATCCGCCCAGCCGGTTGTCGGAGATGCTGCCCACGCGAGCCGAGAGCTTGCCGTAGACGCATCTGCCCTTGGCAAGAAGCGGTACAAGCGCCTTGAGAAGAAGGAGCGGTCCGAAGGCGTTGATCTGCATCAGTTCGCGGAGTGCTTCATCACGCACCACCGCAAGCGATTTTTCCGGCCCGGATTCATCCACACTCAATATCCCGCTCGCATCGATCACCAGCGCGGGGCGCATATCCCCGACGACTTCGGTAAGCGCTGCGTTGATCGTCGCGGCATCGCGCAGGTCAAATCCCGGGCAACTCGATCGGCTGAGCGATAGCACGGCCCCACAGGAGGGGTCGGCGGCGATCTCCTCAGAAAAGGCTGCGCCAATCGTCCCTGAAGAGCCGATCACGAGTGCCGTGTAACCGGGGCTGAGCGAGTTCATCTCAGCGGCTCAAAAGTGTGCGCAGCATGACCGGGATCTTTTCCTTGACCTTAAAAAAACCGGCCGAGGCATGCGGCCACACTGACCGGTCCCAGTCGCGCTGCCACTCGCAGAGCTGAATTCCACGTGCAGCCAAACCGGGCCCGCACGCCACGAGCGCATCGCGCAGCGGCCCCTGCGGAACATAAGGTGTGACGATCTGGCTGGCGCCCAGGGATAGGGCCCAATCAGCCAGCGTCTCGGCATCGAGCCGGTCAAGAGCGGCGCAGGTAAAGCCGCTGCGGGCCGCGGCATCGGCAAGGGCTTCGGCTTCGGCCCGGATCACCTGCTCTGCGACCGGTCGCGCTGAGCGCAACCTGCTCACGGCAAGCGTGGCAGCGCCCTTTGCAGCGATTCGCTGCAGTCCGAAGTCCTCAAGCCGGCAGTCCTCCTCGGTGATCAGCACCGCTGCGGGCGCTGCAGGATCAGGGGGGCGAACTGTCCGAAGCGGCTCGCGCTCAGGCAGACCATCCGGTTCGGTGAGCGCCAGCCCCTCACCGACTTGAGTGAAATCGCCGGGCCCGGGTTGGAATCTGTCCCGCGTATAGCGGCGAATGTTGCCGGCATCAGCTGCGTACGCTTTTCCCCTCGTATGCAGGCCAGCCACCCAGCGCCAACTGAGGGTGTTGCTCGCCGGATCGCCATCGAGCAGATGCCGATAAAAGAAATCTGCACCGACTCGCCACGGCAAGTCGAGCGTAAAGATCCAGATCGATGCAAACCACATTCTCGCGTGGTTGTGCAGATACCCGGTATCGACAAGTTCCCTCGCCCAGCAGTCGAAGCACTCGATCCCCGTGGCGCCGGCCTCGGCTGCAGCCACGCGCGCGCGCAGCGCCGGATCCCCGCCAAGTCGGTCCAGGTCGGCGGCGAGACCTCGTACGTAGGTCTGCCAAACCGCCGGGCGGTGCTCCATCCAGCCCTTGAAGTAGCCGCGCCAGAATACCTCCTGAATGAATTTTTCCGCACGCTCCGCGCCGTGAGCGGCGAGCGCAGCGGCAACCAAATCACTCTCCAGAACCAGGCGACGGCGCACGAACGGAGATAAGCACGACACCTGATCATGATTCCCGGGGCCGAGATCGAAATTACGTTCACGCGAATAGCGATCGCCCATGCGCGGGACGAACGCTCTCATCCGCGCTTCACCCGCCGATCTCGTCATTTCCTGCGCGAACATACCAACCCTTTTCAGTCGCAACAGGCCTCGCGCGCCGCAGCGCTAAGGCCTGCGTGTGCCCCGTTGCGCCCAGCCTTTGAACGGAGCGTAATAGGCCCGGATCGCAGCAATGTCCTTATCGACATCGCCGGTGGGGTTGAAGAGGCGACTCGCGCCGCAGAGTCGAGTCGAGTGATCCATGTAAGCCATCACGACCGGGACGCCGGCACCGATCGCGATGTAGTAAAACCCGGTCTTCCACTCTCGCACCGCGCTGCGAGTACCTTCGGGAGGCACGATCAGAAGCAGCGATCGCGATGACTCGCGAAAACACTGCACCGCCGCGTCGACCAGATTGTTGGATCGACTACGATCTACCGGAATGCCGCCAAGCCATCGCATGATGCCGGCGAACGGAAATCTGAAGATCTGTATTTTCCCCAGCCAATGGACCTTAAGCCCCAGCGCAAAGGCGGCGAGCAGGGCGTAAGGCAGATCCCAGTTGCTGGTATGGGGAGCGCCGATCACGACGGCCTGCCGTACGTCTTCGGGAAACTCTCCGTCGAATCGCCAACCCATAGCCGAGAAAATCCGTCGCGCAGTCCATCCGAGCAGGCTACTGACGATAGGGGTATCGAATACCGTGCGGTCAGCCGGGCTGAAAACGGGACTTGTCATCTCTGCGGGCGACTCATGGATGGCGGAGGTTGGGTGGCGGAGGTTGGGTGGCGGAGGTTGGGTGGCGGAGGTTGGACAGCGGACTGTCGGTCGCGGACCCGCTCGATCCTACGCTACCTCGGGGGTCCGAACCAACGCGGCGCAGAACCCGCCCTGCCGCGATCCGACTGGAATTTGACACCCGGTCGGCGTTAAACTTGCGTTCAAAGAACGACTCGAGGGTGTCGGACGTCATGCGCCATACCGTTAGCCTGATCGCTACCGTAATCCTGACGATTTCAACAGCTCAGGCGGCGGCCCTCTGCGCATCGCTGCCGGATAACCTCAGCAATGTCCCGGTTGCCAACATATCCTCCCTGTCGGAGCTCAACCGGATTGACGACCGTCTGGTGGATGCGTTGTCGCCTTGTCTGTCTCCCGCATCGGCCGATGCCATCAAGGCCGTTTGTTCATTTGGAGAAATCGCAGCGCAGCAGACCCTCAGGATCGTCGCGCGTATCGACACGGCTGGCAAGCGTAACGAGGTCCTGAAAAACGCCAAGCTCAAGGCCTATGCGTTCGCCAACCGGCTGTTGGACGATGTGGAGAGGCTGCGTGAACGCAAGCAGTGCAAGATCTGAGTCACAAGACCCGGGCGAGCCTTACCGCGACAGCAGAACCTTTCCCCACCACGCCGCACCACAGCCTGAGCAGGGTTCCGCTCTCTGACTGAACGGGTGCGGCGAACGATCTGGACTCATCGGGCGACGGTTCTGGCATCGCTCCAAGAGCGTCGGCTCGGTGTCGCAATTCATCTTCTCGCAAGGCATGCAGCAGGCTGAGCAGATTCGGATGGCCGCTGAATACTTGATCAGGTCGCGCCGGTAAGTCGCAGATCCCGATCGAGCAGGCTGAAGCATTCGCATCGCCCGCCCGGCAGTCTGCCCGCGCCGCTGGCGAAGCATTTCCCGACTCGAGTTCCGTCAGTCGCTCGATCTGTTCCCGATAGTGTGCATCGACGAAAGATTCGACGGATGCGATCGTCGCGAGCGTCCAGTTCCGACCGCCGAGCGCCGCCACCACGCCGGTGACAAAGCCCGCGACCCGCCACAGCGGCAGCAACCGGCTTCGGAATCTCCAGGGCAGAAGCCGGTTGATCGCAGCCAGGTGCTGTAACTCCTGGGACTGGTGCTCCAGCAACATCTCGCGAAGCGTCTGGTCGCGCGAACACATCAGCATCGCGCGGTAGATCCATACTGCCCCGGTCTCACCGGCCTGGTCCGAGCGGATATCTGCCACCATCGGTGCGGGCAGATACTGGGGCGAAAGCATATGCCACATCGCCCGCTGAAGCGCCGGGCGGAGCTTGAGGAACAAGGCATACACCTTGTCCATTGTCCACAGACCGCCTGGCATCTTCCCGATCAGGGAAAGCATCCGCCAGGGCCGTCCAAGCCGGGACCATAAAGCCGTGAAGGCGGGCGCGCCATGAAGCCATCTCTGCTCTGCGGTGTAGACGTGAAAGCGGCTGAGCAGAGCCGCGCGGGAGGGGGTCGAGCCATCCCTCCCAGAGGGGATGTCCAGTTCCGGTAGTGCGAGGTTGACCCAGGAAATGTCCGGAGGAGACTGCCGGCGATAGACAGCGACTTCGCGCACACACATCGGACAAGCGCCGTCGAAAAACACTTTCAGCATGATTCTGATGATACAAATCTGCGACGGACATCTCTCTGCAGACACCGCCATCATCGAGGTCATTGTTTCCGGATCGC
>CAZZKA010000007.1:29660-31648 GCA_964654745.1 uncultured Bordetella sp.
TCTGGGTAATCCTGACCGCAGCCATCGCGGCTGGCCTGCTTTGGACGCTGGATGCGTGGTCGGCGTGGCTGATGGCGCTTGTGGCCCTGTCGACTATCCCCACCCGGCAGGTACTGATGCCTGCGATCAACGCAACTTCGGATGCCGGCAATCTACGGGCGTTCCGCTGGCTTCACGGCGCGTCGGTTCTCATCACTTTGCTCCATATCGCAGCTACCGCGGCAGTATTGGTACGTTTCGTCGTCTGAATACGTCAACCCAAGGCTGACGCCGAAGAGGAGATCCGATGGATACGCCCGTGTGCCTTCATTCTTATTGATGGGAAATTTGATGCCGATACTTCTAAGGCCGTTGCGACCTACGACGCTGCGCATCGCTAGGGGATCGGACCGCACAAACGGCGGCCCGGCAGTCACGACCAGCCAGCCGCCTTGGGGAGCCAGGTACAGAGTGCCGGAAATAGCGTGATGAGGGCGAGACGACCAATGTCGGCAACGACATAAGGTGTAATACCCCAGTAGATGCGCGATAGCGGGATATGGGGTGCCATCGACTGGACGACAAACACATTGATACCGATGGGTGGAATGATCATTCCCATGCTGATCAGAACCACATTCACCACACCCCACCAGAGCGGGTCATAGCCCAGCCCGGTGATGAGCGGGTAGACAAAGGGCAGGGTGATCACCATCGCCGCAATCTCATCGAAAACCGCGCCCGCGATCAGATACATGACCTGAAGCATGACGATGACGAGCAGCGGGGCAACGCCAAGCGACTCGATCCCCTGCACGATCGCCTGCGGCAGCCCCGAGAGCGTCACGAAGTAGCTGAACACCGATGCTCCGATGATGATGACGAAAATCAGCGCGGTCGAGGTGACAGTGTCGCGGATAGATTCGACAAAACGGGTCATCGTCATGCGGCCGCGCGCCAGTGCGATGAAAAATGCAAAGCTCGCACCTACTGAAGCCGCTTCGGTCACAGTAAAGACCCCAGAGTAGATCCCTACCCCTACCGCAATCGCCAACAGCATGACCGCCCAGCATTCCCTGACGGTCGAGAGCCTTGTCGCCCAGTCGCTGCGGGGCCCAACCGGTGCCTGCTCTGGCGCAATCCGGGCGTAGATCGACACCGCAACCATGTAAAAGACGACGGTCACGAGGCCTGGAATCACCGAGGCGACGAAAAGCGCCGTGATCGAGTTCTCAGTGAGCACACCGTAAAGAACCAGAATGACCGATGGAGGAATGATGATCCCTAGCGTGCCGCCGGTTGCAATAGTCGCCGCAGCAAACCCCTCGCCATAACGATGCGCGGTCATCTCGGGTAACGCAATGCGCGACATCGTCGCCGCGGTCGCCACTGAAGAGCCGCATACCGCGCCAAACCCGGCACAGCCCAGCACCGTTGAAATAGCCAGCCCCCCGGGGCGATGACCTAGAAACGAGCCGGCAACACGGTAGAGCTCGGTCGAAAGCCCCCCCGCATGCGCGAAGTTTCCCATCAGCAAGAACAGCGGAATGACCGAGAGCGCGAGGCTTCCGAGCGCGCTTGAGGGCTCGGTCGACAGCAGCGACAGCGCCGGGGCCCAACCCAAGATAAGGCCACAGCCGATCAATCCCGACATGCCCATTGCGATCCCGATGGGAACATGCAGCGCGATCAGCAAAAACATGAGGCCTAGCCCTGCCAGGCCGGTAAAGAGCGGTTCCATGACCCTCAGTGATCCGGTTCTTCAGCTTTGCCGCGAAAGGCCTGGACCCAACGCCCTATCACAAGCAGTTGCGCCGGAATCGTCACCGCAAGCACGATCGTAGCGAGCAGCCACGCCGGCGCAACCGGTACTTCTATCGTGCGGGTGGATGCGCCCCGGCCGTGCTGATCGATAACGAAAAGAAAAAATTGCCAGGTCACCAGACCGAAAAAAACCAGCGTCACGCTGTTGCCGAAAATTTCGAGCAAGCGATAGCCTGCCCGGGGAA
>CAZZKA010000008.1:0-29545 GCA_964654745.1 uncultured Bordetella sp.
CGCGTCGCCTGGTGGTCTCGTGATCGAGGGCTACTCGGTACGCGTTGACATGCGTGTCGGTTGACTGTCTGGCCAGCTCCTCGCCCGGTCCTGTCGTCCGCGCAGCGCTTCGCGTCGCCTGGCGGTCGTGTAGTCGGGCGCTTGGCGCCGCATCCATGCATGATCGACCGGAATACGCACTCAACATACCGAGGCTGCGCCGACGGGCGGTAGTCAACCCTACTGGTAGCGATGCGGTCAGCGTGCGGGGCAGTGTGCCTGACCCGCAGCTGCTCGCGCGCGCAGCGACCTCTCTCAGGGGTGGACGTGGGTGGGGTCGGTCCGGAGCGAATCTGCCTCTGGCAGTTGAGCGGAGCGGCCGAGCCCCACCCGCGGCCGCCCACGCATCAACGATGGCGTGCGCGCGCAACGAAGCCGTAAAAATCGCCTCGCAGCGCGGGCCGAGGAGCGGCCGAGCCCCACCCGCGGCCGCCCACGCATCAACGGTGGCGTGCGTGCGCTACGAGGCCGTAAAAACGCCTCGCAGCGCTGGCCGAGGAGCGGCGAATCAGATGTGGTCCTTGCACTGCTCCACATACCATTTCGCCACCTGCTCGCGCGTCGTCCACCAAACGTCGTTTCGGCTCTTGGCGTGCGCGAGAAACTCGCGGAAGCACGGCATGCGATGAGGATGCCCTGAGACATGGGGGTGCAGCCCGATGTTCATCAGTTTCGCAGTCTCGGCGCCCTCGCGATAAAGCTCATCGAACTGATCGCGAAGCATCCTCGAAGCGTCCCAGGTCGTCATCGCGCGGCGATGAAAGAACGTGAAGTCGTTGATCTCGATGGTGTAGGGTACGTTAACAATGGGCCCCGAAGGCGTGCTGATCAGGTAGGGCTGGTCGTCATTCATGTAGTCGCAGAAAAAGAGAAGCCCGTTCTCGGCAAGCAGGTCAGGCGTATTGGGCGTGCTACGCAGCGATGAGGAAAGCCAGCCCTTTGCCTTGCGTCCGCAAACCTGCTCATAGACGTCCAGTGTGCGCTTGATGAGCTTGCGCTCGGCTTCGCGGTCAAATGTGTAACGGGTAAGAAGCTCGCCCTGCTCGTAGTTGTGCGCTACGACCTCCCAGTCTCGCTCCAGTCCCCATTTGATTACCTCAGGGCGCTCGATCCCCATTTTTGCATTCATGGTGAGCGACATGGGAACGCCGTGCTCTTCGAACAGCTTAAACATCCGCCACACGCCTGCGCGCTGCCCGTACTCGCGCCAGGTGAAGTTGGGGAAGTCGGCGACATTGCCCGGCAGCGGATCAGGGAGCATAGGGGGGCCGCCGGCGTAATAGGGCTCGGACGTGTCTTTGGTGAGGTCCCAATACTCGCAATTCATGGTGATGATGATCGCTAGGCGCTTGCCATCGGGCCAGCGTATCGGTTTTCGATGCGGTGCGGGCGACCAGGGGTAGTGCATTGCTCGTTCCTGTGCGGTAGTGTGACGGGCGTCGAGCTCATCCGAGCCCGTTTTGTTCAAGGAAGCGCCGATGTTAACGCAGACACTAGGCGAATTCAGGATCGACCGCGTTGTCGAATCGGAGGGGCCGTTTGCTCCGGTCGCTTCGCTCCTACCCGGTTTTGATCGATCTGCTCTGACGGCTGCCGGCGCGGATCTTTGGTTACGACCTGATTTTCTTTCCGCTGAAGACGTGGTGGTGATGAGCTTTCACAGTTTCATCATCCGGACACGCGGTCTCACCGTTCTGGTGGACGCTTGTGTCGGTAACGATAAGGACCGGCCACACCGTCCCGCCTGGCATCAACGTCGCTCTTCTGCATTCCTGGACCAGATGCGTGCATGCGGCCTCTCCCCCGACGATATCGATATCGTCATGTGCACCCATCTGCATGCTGATCATGTCGGGTGGAATACGGTGCTTCGCGACGGTCGCTGGGTGCCGACGTTTCCCCGGGCCCGGTACCTGTTTTCAAAAGAAGAGCTTACTTTTTGGGAAAAGCAGCATCGCGAAGCGCTGGCGTCGGGCGCGCCGGTTCCGAATCACGGGTCCTATGCCGACAGCGTGCTGCCGGTGGTCGAGGCCGGTTGCGCCGATCTAATTGGCCCCAATCATGACCTTGCTCCGGGTCTTCGAATCGAAGCCTTGCCCGGCCACACGCCAGGAAACAGCGTGCTGAAGCTGCGCAGCGCAGGCAAACAGGCGGTCTTTACCGGTGATGTCTTGCACACGCCTGTTCAGGTCGCCTTCCCTCACTGGTCATCGCGGTTTTGTGAAGATCCGGAGCTCTCCGCGCGCAGCCGGGCAAGACTCCTCGATGAGGTTTGCGACAGCGGCACCATGGTCATGGCCGCGCATTTTCCGTCGCCCACGGCGGGTGTAGTCGAGGCTGAGGGGGGAGGCCGCATGCGCTGGCGCTGCACGAATTGTCGATGAGGAACCGCGCACTGACAGATTCAAGCGGCTCAACGACCTTTGTCACATCTCATAACCCAAGGAGCGCAACGCAATGATTCGAGCTGCCATCGTCGGCATGGGCCTCTGGGGACAAAACCTCGTACGCTGTGTCCACGGAAGGAGCGATTTGATCCGTTTTACCGCAGGCACTTCCCGCAGTCTGGACAAGGCGAGAGACTTTGCGGCGCGCCATGAAATACGCTTGATGGACAGTTACGAAGCGGTGCTCGCCGACCGCTCAATTGACGCAGTCGTTCTGGCGACCCCCCATACCCAGCATACTGACCAGATCGTTGCCGCGGCGCGGGCGGGGAAGCACGTGTTCAGCGAAAAACCGATGGGGTTGGACCGTACTCAGGCGCAGCGCGCCGCGCTCGCGTGCGCGCAGGCGGGCGTTACGCTTGCGATCGGCTACAACTGGCGGTATCAGCCGGCGTTGCAAAAAATTCGCGAGCTCATTGATGACGGCACGCTCGGCAAAGTGCTGCACATCGAGGGAAATTTCTGCGGACCGAGTGCTTATCGGTTTCCCAAAGGACACTGGCGCCACGACCGTGACGAGTGTCCGGCGGGAGGGATGACCGGGCGCGGGGTGCATGTGGTCGACGCAATGATCTATCTTGCCGGGCCGATTGCCCAGGTGACGGCGCAAAGCTTTCGGCTTGCGCAAGACTTTGGAATGGATGACACGACCTCTATGCTTTTGCGCTTTCGGACTGGCGCCACCGGGTATCTGGGGACAGTGATCGCGTCGGCAGAGACTTGGCGAATGCAGGTGTTTGGCAGTCGCGCCTGGGCCGAGGTCGGCGACGTCGAGCACCTGCATACCTGGGATCTCAAAGTTTGCAGGATTGACCCCGACAACGTTACCGTGAAAGGCAGACCGGAGCGGATCACGTTTCCCGACACCAGTACTGAACGCGCCGAGCTGGAACATTTTGCCCGGGAAGCATCGGCTGGCCGCGCGATGGCTCAGCCCGACGCTGACGCAGTCCATAATGTGGCGGTGTTCGATGCCATCCAGGCGTCGATTGCGCGAGGTCAATCGGTAGAGGTCAACTAGTTGTGTACGGGGGTCTGATGAAGTCTGTCATCCGCTTTTCAAAACTGCTGGCGGGCGTCTGGCTGGCAACGGCTACACTCTCGCTGTCGGCGCAGACCGTATCGCCCGCAGGCTCTTCCTGGCCAAACCGCCCGATCCGGGTCATTGTGCCTTCGCCCCCGGGAGGACCGCCCGATCTCGTGCTGCGCGCCCTGACGCCGCGCATGACCGCGGTTCTGGGACAGCCGTTGGTGGTGGAGAACCGCGCGGGCGCAGGTGGGCTGGTGGGAACCGCGTATCTGGCGAAGCTTCCGGCGGACGGCTACGCGGCGCTGTTTACCACCGCATCGCACGCCAATATTCCGCCCTTTAACGACAATGTCAGTTACGACCCGGTCCGTGACTTCACTCACGTCACGCTGGCAGCGCAGAACTTTGGTCAGGCACTGGTGGTCAATCCTTCGGTTCCGGCAAACAACGTCAAGGAATTGGTTGAACTCGCGCGCAAATCGCCCGGGAAACTCACCTACGCCAATGCCGGGCTAGGTACGGCAAGCCATATCCCCGCCGAGTTGATGAAATCCATGACCGGAGTCGATGTCCTGTCCGTCCCCTATAAGGCGATTCCCGAGGCAATCAATGATCTGATAGGCGGACGTATCGACATGTTTTTTGTCGGCACTCAGATCGCCCTTCAGCATGTGCAGGCGGGCCGTCTGAGGGCGCTTGGGATTACCGGCGCGCGTCGCTGGCAGGGCATGCCGGATGTACCGACCCTGCAGGAGCAGGGTTTGGCGGGCTTCAATGCAGTGAACTGGTTCGGTCTTTGGCTGCCCGCCAATGCTCCCGATGAGATTGTCCGAAGGCTACACGGAGCGGTTCGTGAAGCGATCGCTGATACCGAGGTTCGTAAACAATTCGACACGCTCGGCCTGGAAGGCGTCGCCATGACACCCGAGGCATTCGCCAGGTTTGTCGCTGAGGAGTCGAGGGCAGCGTTTGATATCGCGGCGCGTCTGAAGCAGGGGGCGAAATGAGCGACGCTCAGCTTCAACCATGGCAATGGGCCGAGGAGCACTGGCGCGCACTGGTCAACCGTGTCCGGGCGGGGCGTACGCTCAAGCCCGCTTCGTGGCCCGGTGATGCCAAGTTCGCCGTTGCACTCTCGTTTGACTCTGACCATGAAACGAACGAACTACGCGAGGGCGGTGAGTCGATCGGCAAGCTCTCACATGGCCAATATGGAGCACGCCAAGGGGTTCCGCGCATCCTCGAGTGCCTCGCAAGACACGATGTGCCTGCGAGTTTCTATGTCCCGGCTGTGACCGCCATGCTCTATCCCGAGGAGCAGCGGCGCGTTGTCGCCGCGGGACACGAGGTCGGTATCCACGGCTGGATTCACGAACGGAACTCGGTTTTGCCTGAGGCCGCCGAGCGCGACTTGATGTTGAGAAGCGCCGATACTCTCGAGCGCATTACCGGTGTAAGGCCAGTCGGTATTCGCACACCTTCCTGGGACTTCAGCCCTCACACGCTCGCTATCACGCGTGACATGGGTCTGCTATACGACTCGTCGTTAATGGCCGATGTCGATTGTTACGAGTTGCTGCTCGATGGGGAACCTACCGGCGTGGTCGAACTGCCTGTTGAATGGATACGCGACGACGCGGTCTACTTCAATATGAATCGCTTCGCTGGCTTGCGTCCCTATACGCCGCCAGAGGGAGTGTTTGATATTTTTCGAAGAGAGCTCGAGGCAGCAGCCCGGGAGGGCGGGCTGTTTCAGCTGACCATGCATCCGCATATGATCGGCTATCGCTCCAGAATGTGGATTCTCGATGAATTGATTGGTTTGGCGAGATCGTTAGGGCGAGTGTGGTTTGCCACGCATGCCGATGTCGTCCGCCATGTGCTCAAGGCGAGCTGACGCGGCTCGCGGACGCCACGCGGGCTTGGGCAGACTTAGGCAGGCTTAGGCAGGCTTAGGCAAGTTCAGGCAGGGCGCTGGCCCGCTTCGACGTAGCGTGCGAGGAGCGCTGCATGCCGATCCCGCCAGCCATGGAGCCGGGTCGGCGTGCCGAGCAGGGTCCGTTCAATAAAGCCGAGCACGAGCTCGCGGGTGGCCGCTTTGACCGCAAGATTGACGGATTCGCCTCCGGGTGAAGTGCGATCTGTGAACATGCTGTGTGAGCCGCCTGAGTAGACAACCAGGGTTTTATCCGGCCCTGGAGTGGCCTCAAAGAGCGCGACCCTGTCGTCCACCGTGCTGTAGTAGCCGGGAAGTCGGATCGTATCTTCTGTGGCTGTGATGTGTAGCGAAGGAAGGTTGAGCGGGGACAGAATTTTTTCCGCTGAGCCCTCGCCGTGAAACGGTGGCGCCGAGATCAGGACAGCCGCTGCAATGCGTGGGTCGGACAGGCGGGTGTCCTGCCCAGGCCGATCAATGCGTGCGCCAGAGGCGAGAAGCGTGGTGTTGGCGCCGTATGAATGTCCCGCCGCGACCACGCGTCGTGTGTCGATAGTCGCTGAAAAGCTGCTGTCAGCAAGTTTATCGACAGCAAAGCGCAGATCCAGTACGCGGGCAAGCGCCTCACGCTCGCTTGCTGCGTCTTGAAGCCGACCCAACATCGCTAGTGGATTGCCACGTTCAGCCCATACGGTGCGGTCACTGCCGATGTGCTGCACGTGGAGGCTCGCGATTCCGTTGGCGGCGAAATGCAAACCTAGCCAGGAATAGCCGTAACGCGAGCCGCCCAGCCCGTGCGAGAACACCACCAGCGGAGCAAGCGCTCGTTCGGTCGACCGCCGTTCGGGCAGATAAAGCCGCACTGGCACAGAGCGGTCCCGGCTCGAATCCTGCCAGTCAAGATCAACTGTGTTTCCCAGGGCAAACGACGGCACTGCGATTGGCGACAGAAGCGCGGTCGCGGCAAGACCTTTCAGCCATACGCGACGATGAGCGAAGGCGGGGCGGGGTAGGCGTGAGGGGCGAAAGGACAGGACCATGGCGCGGTGCGAGGTTTGAATTGCGCGGAGCAGCGACGCGCAACAGAGTAGCGGATCGAGGCCTTGAACGGGGTGGAATCCTGTTAGTTGAAGGGTGAACAGGGGTACCCGCCTAGGACAAACCCGAAACGTCCGGCCTGGGGGATGTACCGTTGGCGCTCAATCAGGGCTTGCACACAGAACCTGCGTTGACCGATAAACCGGATCGACTGGGCTGCCGCTGGCTTGACGGACCCCAGTGCATCACGAAAGCTAACGGTTTTGGCTCAGGAGAAAGCGATGCCGGTTCGAATTGCTGCCGACGTGGGGGGCACGTTTACCGATGTCGCCGTATTCGATCCGGGGCGTGGGATGCTTTCGCTCGGCAAGTCCCTCACCACGCCGGCCCGGCTGGTCGACGGCATTGAGGCGGGCGTTGCCGAGGCAGGCACGAGCTTTGGTCAGGCAGATCTGTTTCTCCATGGCAGCACCGTCGCAATCAATGCGCTGCTCGAGCGCAAAGGTGCGCGAACAGCTTTACTGACTACCCGGGGCTTTCGCGACGTCTATGAGATCGGCCGCATCAATCGGCCCGATGCGTATAACCTGTTTTTCCGCAAGCATGAGCCGCTCGTTCCGCGGTCCCTAAGGTTTGAAATCACCGAACGTGTGAGCGCCTCGGGCGAAATCATCACGGCACTTGATGAATCTGAATTTGAAGCAATCGCCCAGGTGCTGGCGTCAGAAAAAATCGAGGCGCTCGCGATCCTTTTTTTACACTGTTATGCCAATCCCTCGCACGAGGAGCGAGCCAAGGCATTTTTCGAGGAGCGGTTTCCCGATATGTTTGTTACCGCTTCGCATGAACTGTCGCAGGAGTATCGCGAGTTCGAGCGCACCTCGACGGTGGCGGCTAACGCCTGGGTGGGGCGAACGGTTCGTGACTACATTGCAGGCATCGATGCGCATCTCGCGAAAGAACAGTTCTCGGGTCGCTTCCTCGTGATGCAATCAACGGGAGGGCTGTTTGCAAGCGATCGTGCGCGCAGCGAGTGCGTGCGGATGCTCGAGTCGGGACCCGCCGCCGGGGTGATCGGTACCCAGGCGCTCTGCCCGCAGCTCGGTCTCACGCACGCGATCGCCTTTGACATGGGAGGCACTACAGCCAAGGCAGGTGTGGTCATCCACGGGCGCGCGCTTTCAGCCAACAGCGTCATGATTGGCGGCTATGCGGAGGGTCTGCCGATCCAGATTCCGATGCTGGATATTCAGGAGGTCGGGACCGGCGGTGGAAGCATCGCGAGACTCGCCGAAGGCGGCGGCGTTCGGGTTGGGCCCGATAGTGCAGGAGCGGTGCCAGGGCCGGCCTGCTATGGTCGGGGTGGCGAGGCAGCAACGGTCACCGATGCCAATCTGGTGCTGGGGCGCCTCGCGCCTGATCGCTTTCTGGGTGGGGAGATGCAACTCGATGCAGTCGCGGCTGAGAGGGCCATCCGCGATGATCTTGCTGCGCCGACCGGACTGTCGGTCGAGCAGGCGGCAGACGGCATTTTACGAATCGCTGTCGCGCAGATGGCGCATGTGGTCAAGCGGGTCACGACCGAGCGAGGCCTTGACGCCCGTGATTTCACGATGGTGGCCTACGGCGGAGCGGGTCCGCTTCACGCTGTGGCGGTAGCGAGCGAATTGTCGATCGCCCGTGTGGTGATTCCTTTTGCGCCGGGACATTTCTCTGCGATTGGCATGTTGATGGCAGATCTCCGGCGCGACGCGGTACGTACGCTGTTTGCACGCCTAGCCCAGATCGATTTCGAGCAGGTCGATGCCGTATTTACCGAGATGGCGCAGGCGGCACGCGCCGAGATTGCCCCGTGCCTGTCACCTGGCGCAGCGCTCTCGGTCGAGGTGGGTGCCGATATGCGCTACATTGGTCAGGAGCATGCAGTCTCGGTTGCGCTCGAAGCGGTCATGTTCGAGCGGCGTGACCGCAGCGCGATCAAACGGGCGTTTGATGCGGCGCACGAATCGCGTTATGGCTATGCATCACCCGATGAAGGCGCGGAAATTGTGAGTCTGAGGTGTACGGTCACCGGCGCAATGCCCAAACCGGATTGGCCGCGGGTAGCGGCTGGACAACGCGCGCCTGTTGCGGCTGCCATGCGCGGGCAACGACCGGTGTGGTTTACCGGCTTTGGATCAGTCAACACAGCAACCTACCATCGCCCAGCCCTGCTTGCGGGCAATCGTATCGACGGGCCAGCGCTCATTGAAGAGCATGCGACGACCACGGTCGTGCCACCTGGTGCAGCGGTGGCGGTCGACTCTTTCGGCAACCTGATCATTGAGGTGCGCCCATCATGACTTTGCCTGACACCACAGCTGAGACCGATCCGATCACCACCGAGATCGTGCGTAACGCCCTGGTCGCCATCACCGAGGAGATGAAGACCAATCTGATGCGTACTGCCTACAACATGATCATCTACGAGGCGCTCGACTTTACCGTCGGGCTGCTCGATGCTGAGGGCAACACGATTTCAATCGGCATCGGTTTACCGATGTTCATCCGGGGTATGTCCGATACGGTCAAGGCCAAACTCGAACACTTTGGCGGCGCAGCCGGGATCTCACCCGGGGATGTGCTGCTCACCAACGATGCTTACCTGACGGGCAGCCATCTCAACCACATGACATTTTCAGTACCAATTTTTTGGAAGGGGAGGCTGGTGGCTTTTGCCGCCTGCATGGCGCATTGGCAGGATGTGGGAGGCGCGGCCGGCGGGATGACGACCGATATCTATTCCGAAGGCTTGCAGATGCCGATCGTCAAGTTTCATCGTGAAGGGGTTGTCAATGAAGAACTCCTTGCAGTCATTCGGATGAATGTGCGAGTGCCCGAGCGGGCGCTTGGTGATTTGCGGGCGCAGGTGGCGGCGGTCAAGATGGGCGAGCGACGCTATACCGAATTGCTCGAGAAATATGGCGCGGATCAGGTCGAACGCTCCATTCAAGCGATTCTTGATCATAGCGAGGCTGCAGCGCGGACCAGGCTCAGGCGGATCCCTGAAGGTGTGTATGAGGCCGAGTCCTTTCTCGACGACGATGGCGTTGATGTGGGCCGTCGGATACGTGTCAGGGTCAAGGTTATCGTTGCCGACGGGCGGATGACGGTCGATCTGTCCGGCGTCTCGGATCAGGTGCGAGGTTTTTACAATTCAGGCATCACTGCGGGACGCTCATGCGCGCAGGTGGCCTTTAAATGTCTGGTAGCGCCTCAGGACCTGCCCATCAATGATGCCTGCTTCCGGGCGCTCGATATCGTCCTGCCTCCGGGTAAAATCGTGAGTGCGGTCAAGCCAGCGGCGATGCGATTCTGGATGACCTATCCGATGACTATCGTCGACACGATTTTCAAGGCGCTTGCACCAGCGATCCCCGAACAGGTGATCGCTGCACACCACGCCGACCTGCTGCTCGCCAAAATCAGCGGCCGGCATCCCGATGACGGCAAACTGTTCCTCTACACCGGAGGATTGATAGGCGGTGGCTGGGGCGCCAAGCACAACGAAGACGGGATGAGTGCGACGGTTGCTATCAATGACGGCGACACGCACAACAGTCCGACTGAACAACTCGAGTCAAAATTTCCATTACTGGTCGAGCGGTATGCCCTGCGGGAGGGCTCGGGCGGCGCGGGACGCCAGCGCGGTGGCATGGGCACCGAGCAGGCCGTTCGCGTTCTCGGGGAAATCGCCTTTAACTGTCAGATCGAGCGGGTCGATTCGCGGCCGTCAGGCTTGTTTGGGGGCCTCAGTGCAGCCGGTAACCAGGTTGCGCTTCAGCGCAAGGGCGAGCCAGAGCAGACCTTTCCGTCCGGGAAGGTGCTTTCTCGTCATCTGGTGGCCGGGGACCGGTATATCCTCCGTGCGGGCGGGGGTGGCGGCTTTGGCTCGCCGCTCGAGCGCGACCCCGAGCAGGTGCGGCGCGATGTGCGCGAGGGCTATGTGTCGCTCAAGGACGCGCGCGATCTGTACGGCGTGGTGTTCGATCGAGACAGCGGTGCGGTGCTCGCTGAACCCACCCGCAAGCTTCGAGCGCTTATGAAGCTTGCCCGCCTGCCTGTCGACCAGCCGTTTGTGAGCGGGCCGGCGGGTGATGGCGTTCAGTTGCCGGTTCCGGACGACGCGGATCGCGAAGCCCTGTCGCTGATTCGGGAGGCCGAATCGCAGGGCCTGTATTTTCCGCGCTGCTGCTCGTGACCGAAGGGCCTCGGGACTGCAAAGGCTCAGGGCTGGCAGAACCGGTCTGCCAGCAGGTCGGTGATGAAGCTGTGTGCGGGCGCATGAGCGATCATCAGATCGAGACCCGCCTGTTCTGCCGCGCCCTGGGGCGTGACGCCGCAGGCCCAAAATACGGCTATGCGATCGGCGGGTATGCGCTCGATGGGAGGGCCAAACAGGGGGCTGGCCAGATCGGCGCCGATGGCCGCAGGATCACCGATGTGAATCGGTGCGCCATGGTTGAAAGGAAAACGCGCCGATACTTGCGTGGCGATGATGGCCTGCTCGGGCGTGAGCCAGCGCATGGTGACCACCAGAGGGCCGGAGAATCGGCCGGCCGGTTCGGTTGGCAGCGCGGTATTGAGTACCCAGCGGTCGCGGTCAGTCGGAACGCCAGCGCGCTCGAGCGCCTGATCGAAAGTGATGCCTGAGCCGATCAAAAACGCGACCAGATCGTCACGCCAGAGCGCGGTGATATCGGTTCGGTCGTCCTCGCGCCGGCCATTGCGCCATATCGCATAGCGCGCGAGATCGGTGCGCAGATCAGCGCCTGGCGCGAGCCGACGCGGTTCGGGTGAGCCGGGATCGGTGACTTCCAGCACCGGACAGGCGCGGGGATTGCGCTGGCAATAGAGCAGAAACTCAAAGGCGTACTGCCTGGCGAGGATCACCAGATTGCATTGCACATAGCCCATGGCGAGCCCGCGCGAGGATCCGGTGTGTCGACCTTCGCGAATCGCCAGCCGCGCCTGCTGTGCGGCCTCGGGGGCGGGCTCCGTTTTCACGATGGGGCCGCACCGGAGATAGGGCGTCTGCCGCGCAGTCGTAACAGCTTTAACGCATTACCCAGATAGATTTTGCCGCGATCCTCCTCCGAGAGTCCGAGTGAGTCGATCGCCTGCGGGATCGTGCGCAGAAACATGGGTCCCCCTTCTGGATCAAACGGACAGTCGCAGGCGAAAAGCACCTTGTCTACGCCAAAAAAATCCAGTCCGCAGCGGATACCCGATGAGCCGCCGGCGAGCGCCGTATCCGCATAAAACATCCGAAAATAGTCAATCGGTCGGCGCGGCATGCGGGCGAGCAGGCCCTCATAGTCCTCATCAGATGTGCGACTGCCAAACTGATCGAGTCCCGGCCCTATACGCCCGTCGAAGAACGGGATCATCGCGCCCATGTGGTGCGTGATCAGCTGCAGCCCCGGCAGACGATCAAAGAATCCTGAAAAGACCATGCGTGTCATTGCTGCACTGGTTTCATAGGGCCAGCCGAAAGTCCACCAGATCTCAAACTTGGACTTTTTCTCAGACAGATAGTCGGGGAAATGAGCGCCACGGGCAGGGTGCATCCAGATCGGTACTTTGTGATGCAGCGTGGCGCGTTCAAAAATCGGCCAGAACTCGGGCTCATCGAGCGGGCGACCGTTGACGTTGGTGAAGATCTGAATACCGCAAGCGCCGGCCTCGCCGATGGCCCGATCCATTTCGGCAAGCGCCGCCGGCACATTGTTCATCGGCAGTGATGCGACAAAGCCGGGGAAGCGGTGCGGATGGCTATCCACAATCTCCGCCATCCCGTCGTTAGCGAGACGAGCGAGCGCAGGAGACTCCTCAGGGCCTGCTACGAACTCGATCGGGGGTGACGATAACGTGAGGAGCTGCTGATAGCCGGGAAACTCATCCATCATTCGTAACCGGGCGCCCAGGTCGTAGAGAACGGGGACATTGAGCCAGCGCTTGATCGCCCCTTGATCTTTGGCAAGCAGGCGCATTCGTGCGAAGTAGGCCGGCGGGAAAATATGCGAGAAGACATCGAGCTTGGGCATGACGGTGCGCGTGCTCATTCAGAGATCCTCGATGGAACACTCATAGAGCTGTGCATGCCCCGTGGCGTCCGAAGTGAAAATCACCCGCTTGCCGTCGGGCGAGAAACGCGGATGGGGATGCGTGTGCTGAGGTGCATAGACCTCGACGGGGCCTTTGTTATAGGGAAATGGACCGCTCCAATGGCTGCCTGCGTTGCTCGAGCCGGGGGTGCAAAGCGGCATGGCCAAGCCGGTAGCGAGGTCTATGAGGTGAATGCCTTGGTCAGGAAAGGTCGTGTCGCAGACAGCACGTCGACCGGTGGCGTCGATAGCGGCGTGCCAGGCCGGAAACCGGGTGAGCCAGCGCACGGTCCCAGTGTCGACATTGACCGCGCGCATGCCATGCGGCCAGTCGACGAAGGCGAGTTCGCGTGTGCCCGGAATCCAGGTCTCGTGAGTGATCCATTGCTGATCATCGAGGCGGGGATAGGGGTTCCAGACCCGTGAGCCGTCGCGGATGGTGCACCAGATCCGGTTGGTGAGCGGACCCGCGAAATAAATCAGCGAATCGTCGTTTGGATGAAACTGAGGATGACCGATGGTGTCGCGCTCGAGAAAGACTGTGCTACCTCCGCGCTCGGTATCGACCAGATGAAAACAGGTGACGGCGCCTGTACGGACCGGAATCGCCCACCAGCGGTCATTATGCGACAACGCGGTCGTGCCCATGGCAGCGCCCACCATGCCGCGCTCGCGCATGGCCACCTCACCAAAACGCGCGAGTTCAACCTCCTCGAGTGTCTCGAGGTCCAGGCGCCAGGCGCTCGTGCCCGCCGTGAAAAATACGTGTCGGCCATCGAAAGAGGGATGAAGCGACCATTCGGCGAGATCGTCACGATCGGTCAGTTGTCGGAGTTCGCGAGTCCGCTGGTCCTCAGCAAAAATCTGCGGCTTACCGGTTCGGTGCGAGACAAGAATCAATCGTCGCATTGCCCGATCAAAACAGGGTACGAAAAAAAATGGATGGTGATGGATGCAGGGCTGGCTGGTGACGGCGCGGACACGGCGGGCGGTCACCGGATCGGAAAATTCCCGGGATTCCGCGACCCAGCGTTGTCCTTTACCAGCGGACACAGTCAGCCGCTTTGGCGTTGCAGCCAGGCTGTGACCGCATAAGCGACCGACAGGCTGACGACACCGGCAATCCACATCGTGGTGCCGGTTGGCGCAAACAGGATCGCTAGCGCAAGGATCCCAAAGACTCCCCGCGCTACCCAGTTGAGGCGCTGTCCGAGCCATCCCTCGAGCATAACGGCCCACGCATGGGTTGCAGCCATTACGGATACGAAGGCAAGAGCAATCCAGTGGGGCTCGCCGCTCCAGAGAAGTGCAGGGTCGAACACAAAGGCAAAAGGAATCAGGAATAGGACCAGCGATAGCTTGAAAGCAAGCCAGCCGGTTTTCATCGAGTCGGCCTGTGCGATACCAGCAGCGGCATAGGACGCCAGGGCCACAGGAGGAGTGATCATTGACAGCACGCAGTAATACATCACGAAAAAGTGCGCGGCGAGTGTATCGACGCCGAGCTTGGTGAGCGCCGGTACAAACAGGATCGCGCCGATGATGTACGCGGCGACAGTCGGAAGACCCATGCCCATGATGATGCAGCCAAGGATGATCATGAGCATTGCGCCGATCAATGTCCCGCCTGAGAGAGAAATGAGTTGGGTGGAGAATTTGAGCGCAAGGTTGGACTGGATCGCGACCGCGATGATGATGCCGATTGCGATGATAGGTATCGCGACCTGCGAGGCCTGTTTGGCGGTCTCTTCGACCATGTCTACCCAGCCTGAGAGTGTCAATCGGGTGGCGGACCGCAAGGCACCGGTCACCAGCGCAACGGCGGAGGCAACAATTGCCGCCATGGGGGCCGAATAGTCTATTGCCAGCATGGCAATCAGAATGATGGGCGAGGCAAACATATGCACGCGGGGCCAGATCGGCTCGATCGTGCTCAGGTCATTGGCCGACAGCGTGCCGATCCCTCGATTACGCGCCTTGAGATCGACGATCATGTACAGAGCAAAGTAGTAGGCGACAGCCGGGATGAGGCCTGCCAGCGCGATACGGCTGTAGGGAACGACCAGCAACTCGGCCATGACAAAAGCGGCAACGCCCATCACGGGAGGCATCAGCTGGCCACCCGTAGAGGCGGTGGCTTCGTGCGCGGCTGCTTCCTCGGGCGTGTAGCCGGTACGCTTCATCAGAGGAATCGTGAAGATACCGGTCGCGACCACGTTGGCGACTGCGCTGCCGCTGATCGTGCCGAACATTGCCGAGGCAACGATTTCAGACTTTGCCGCGCCACCGCGTCGCTGACCGACGAGCCTTAGCGCGCTATCGATAAAGAGCTGGCCCCCGCCCGTTGCCGAATACACGACTCCGAACAGAATGAAGTACCAGACGAAATCAACCGATGTCTGGGTGGTGACACCCAGGATGCCGTGCGAGGCCATGGTCATGATTTCGATAAATAGCGAATACTCAAAGCCCTGAAACGCAAGCCAGCCAGGCATCCACGGGCCGGCAAAACAGTAAGCAACGAACACCGCTATGACGATGATCAAGCTCCACCCGACCACGCGTCGGACCGCCTCCATGAGCACCAGCAGGAGCAATGTTCCGGCCACGATGTCGATTGGCAGAACGTCATCGATGTTCTCCATCCGATCGGAGAGGCGGGAGAGTTCGGTGAGGTAGTAGGCAAGAATCCCGAGGCTTGCGAGGATAAGCGCCGCATCAGCAAGCCGCGCCCGCAGGCTGCCCCCAGCCGGCATCCAGATGAACACTGCGAGCAGCGAGAGTCCGATGTGTACAGGAAGAGAAATCTCCTGCTGCAGGGGATCGTAGAGGAGATAAAGCTGAAACAGTACGAATCCGAGCGCGAGCAGGAACCGTGGCTGAAATAGACGAAGGGCGGAAGAGGTCAAGGTTTCAGGGACCAAGGGCGGTGTGTGAGGGTCGGATGCAACCGTGTCCGCGCCGCGTGACGCCGGTACGGCCCCGCGCGACTACATCCAGCCGCGCTCCCTGTAATAGCGCACTGCGCCAGGATGCAAGGGGATGCCGACGTTTTCAGGGCGCCAGGCATCCTTGGCTACAAAGCCTTCCATAGCCTTGTTGTCTGCAACGATCGCATCGCGGTTTTCGATTACTGCCTTGGTGATGGCGTAGGCGGTCGCATCGGGCATGTCTTTGTGCACGATCAGATTGGTGCCGAAATCGGCAGCTTTGGTTGGACCATTCTGCCCTTTGAACGACTGTGGGAGGGGATGAACCTTTAATCCGCTCTTGCCCAGTTGGGCCAGCGACTTCTCCGGGAGGTCGATGAACCGGAGCGGCACGGTGAGGGTCACTTCCTGGGTGGCAGGATGACCGGGCGACACGCTTTCAAAGTAAAGGTCTGCGCGGCCATCGCGCATCATGTTGGGGATCTGGCTGACATTGACCTGGATGATCTGGCCGCCCGAGGCTTTGTACTTGTCAAAGGTGAGGCCCAGCGACTCAAATATGATCCTCACAGAAGGCGGTACCGTGCTGCCCGAGGGCTTCATGATCACCCTTGGGGGCTCCTTTGAAAGGAGCGCCTTCTCCAGGGTGTCATGGCCCGTTCGCTTGATGTAGTCCTCGGTCAGCATGCCCGCGATCCAGACCTCGTTGAGGCCACCGAGGAGTGCGCGAATATTCGGGTGCTTTTTCCCTTTGTAAATCTCCTCCTCGCCCTCCATCGCCCACACCGCGGTGATGACATTTGCGAAAGCAACATCGGCTTTGCCGTCATTGACCAGGATGGGATTTCCGATGCCTCCGCCACGGGCGATGATGTCGACCTTTGAGCCCGCGGGTAATGCGGGCTGAATGTGTTTGGCAAAGCTCGCCGCGAACACATACCAGATTGACCCGAGCGGCATTGCACCGAACTTGAGGTCACTGGTTGACTGGGCAAACGCGGGTTGTCCCGCGGTTACCGCGGACGCTCCCAGGGCGATCAGCGTACGGCGGCGTGACTCAAACATTCGGACCTCCTGTTTATACGGTGCATGCCGGGCGCTGCCAGGCCGGCTGATGCCAAGGCAACTGTGCAGGATTGCCTCCGGCTTTCTCTCGACGAACGCTAACAGCAGCGCGCAGGCCCCGCAACCGTTCGAACCCGGGTTTCGACCCAGGGCATCGCCTCCAGAGCGTCCTTGATATGGGAAATAATCCCATATACAATAGACCTCGCTCGGATCTCAATGCCAAAACCCCCGAAAGGACACAAATGAAGCGCGACCACAACCTCGATCGATTCGTGACGCCATGGCCCGCATTGGTGTGTTCGGCTTTGCTGGTCGCCTGCGGCGGCGGCGGAGGCGGCACCCGAACCGCTGCAGATGCTGCGCCAACCTCTCAGTTCGCAGCCGGTACCGTTACCGGGTTCGGGTCCGTTTACGTTGACGGGGTGAGGATGGACGATGCGCAGGCGGCGGTTCAGTCGGAGGACGCAGACGGCGCAGCGACCAACACAGCATTGCAACTCGGACACAGGGTCCGTGTAACCCACGATGGCAGCGGGAGAGCGACCCGTGTGTTGGTCGATGCAGCAGTCATCGGTCGCGTATCGGCGATCGATTCGGCCGGCGGCCGCTTCACCGCGGCCGGGCAGTCGGTGGTGGTCAATGGTGACCCATCGATCGGTCCGGTAACGGCATTCGGCGGGGGCTATACCTCGTTTAGTGCGCTGTCTGTGTCCGACATAGTCGAGGTACACGGCTCGCCCGTGTTCATCGGTGGGCAGTGGAGTGTGCGCGCCACACGCGTTGAAAAACGGATCGATAATCCCGGCCTCAGAGTCGCTGGTGTCGCGGGTTCGGTAGTGAAGGCCGCCGGAGTGCAGCGCTTTCAATTGGGCGGTTTGACCGTCGATTTCTCGCAGGCTCTTGCAGCCGGACGCGTGACGCCCTCGGTGGAGCAACTCGCGGATGGCGCGGCCGTACGGGTCTTCGCTTCGTCTACAAGCCTTTCCGGGGCCACGCTCGTAGCAAGCGCCGTTCGCATTGGCGGAGAGCGCGACGGGGTGGCCGCCGCGACCACCGTTCAGCTTGGCGGACCGGTAAGTTCGTTCGATTCTACGGCGGGCAGTTTTAGGCTTGAGGGCGCACTGGTCAGGTTCAGTGCGGCGCAAGTGAGCCCAGACCGAGCCCTGCTGGGCCCAGGCAGTTGGGTCAAGGTAACGGGTGTTATTGCGGCCGACGGCTCCGTCGACGCCGCGCGGATCGAGGTCAGACAAGGCAATATCGAGAGCGATGCGGCTCGGGTCAAACTGATCGGGCCGATCAGTGATCTCAACAACGTCAACAGCTTCATCGTTCGCGAACTAGCCGTTGATGCGTCTGGGGTCACGTCTCGCCCTGGCTGCCCGGCGACGCTGGTCGACGGCCTCGTAGTCGATGTGACCGCGCAGTTACAGGCAAATTCTGATGTTCTGCTTGCAAGCTCCCTGTCATGCCTCAGCGGGTCTGCAGACAGCAAAGCGGTCCGGCCAGCCGGCGGGCGGATTGTCGCGATCGACGCTGGGGCACGCGTGCTGACCGTGTCCTCGCGCGAAGCGGCCATGCAGCAGATCGCCTGGACCGATGCCACAGCGTTTGTTGGCCGCGGTTTGGCCGGCAGCAGCTCGCTCGCGGTGGGCATGGACGTGAGGGCTGAGGGCATTATCGAGGCCGGGGTGTTTACTGCGCGGTCGATTAGCCTGCTGGGCGCGAGGTCAGTGGACCGGTTCCGCAAGGCGCTACCACCAGGTGTTGCCACGGAAGCGAGCGAGGTTAGCGTCCGTTGGGAGGAGTACTTCAACCGTCCCCGCCCCTGATGCCGACAGGCTGGCCAGCCTGTCGTGGGGTGCAAGCCCGGAAATAGCGGGCGCGCTGGAGCGAGGCGGATGGAGCAGGGCGACTGGCCGTCGCTTTGTCCGATTTGGGTCGGTTCACCGGCCCATTTTTTATGTATGTGACGGGGTGCCTCGAGCCCTGCGCAGGCAAAGTCGCCTCAGGCGACCGCCTGAGAGAGGACAATTGACGCCCCGCAGGTTTGGGGTGTCTGAGGCGATCGGGTCAGCCGCTGCGGGCTGTTCGAGTGGCAATGGCCAGTTCGAGCGCCGGCCTCGCCTCGGGCGGTTCGATCAGGGTGAAGCGGCGGCTCGCGCGGGTGATCGCCGTATAGAGCAGTTCCCGGGTCAAGACCGGGCTGAACCGCTGGGGCATCAGAAGCGCAGCATGCTCAAACTCAGAGCCCTGCGACTTGTGCACGGTCAGCGCGAAGGCAGTTTCAATGAATCTCAGGCGCGCGGGCATGATCCATCGTATGGATCCGGGGCGCGCGCTGTCCGCGAAGACCGCTCGCAGGTACGCTGGCCCCCGCTCCGCAGGCTCGTCTTTCGGGCGCGCGAGAACGATGCCTACGTCGCCGTTCATCAACCCGAGCCCGTGATCATTACGCGTCACCATCACGGGGCGTCCCTCATACCAGTCGCCGGGTGCCCCGAGCAGGCCATCGGCGCGCAGGTGGGCGGTGATGCGTGCATTGAGCTTATCGACACCTTCGTCACCGGATCGGACCGCAGCAAGCAGGCGGTAGCGAGCGAATGAAGCGAGGACTTTCCGCGCCCAATCGTCCCAAGCCGGTGGCGGCGCTCCGGGCTCCGGTCGCTCGCGCGATATGACATCAAGATAGGCGTGATAGCCCCGCGCCTGCTCTGTTGCCGCGAGCTCAGGCGAAAGCCGCAGGTGTTCGATGTCTCCGGCCTCCGAGTCGAGGATTTGCAGGGCCGTCTTGGTATCGCCTTCGTTGACCGCGCGTGCGAGGCGGCCGATCCCCGAGTGCTCGCCAAAGCGCCAACTCTTACGCAGCCTGACGATCGTCTGATCCAGAGGTGTTCCCGCGAAGTCGATCAGGTTTTTGTCGATCGATTCGCCGCTCGCCTCGCTGATCCACGCCGCAGTCTCCGGGAGATAGTGCCCTGCATCGGCTCGCTCGCAGAGTCCGCCCAGTAACGCGCCAGCCTCGACGGAGGCAAGCTGGTCTTTATCGCCAATCAGAATCAGCCGGGCGTTGGCCGGCAGCGCGGCGCATGCGGCAGCCATCATTTCAAGGTCGATCATCGAGGCCTCGTCGATGACCAGGATATCGAGGGCCAGTGGCGTGAACCGGTCGTGGCGAAAGCCATAGCCGTCGCGTCGTGCTCCCAGCAGGCGATGAAGCGTCACGACTTCCGAGGGAATTGCCTGCCGAATCTCCTCTCCCTGGGGAAGCGCCGATAAATCCAGGGATCGAATTGAGGACGAAATCGATTCGTTCAGCCTGGCGGCGGCCTTACCGGTCGGGGCAGCCAGTCCTATACGCAGCCGGGCTGTCGCGGGTTGGGTTTGCGAACTCGCGGGGCTGTTTCTCGCCAGCATCTGTAGCGCCGCGAGCAGGCGGATCACCGTGGTCGTCTTACCGGTCCCAGGACCACCGGTTATCACGGCGAAACGGTGGCGCAGCGCGATCGCGCAGGCGATCCGCTGCCAGTCGGTTTCGTCGCTTCGCCTGGGTTGGTCGCGAAACACCGCATCGAGCGTGGTACGCACCAGCGCAGGGGCGGCAGACACGCCCGCCGCTCCGGCATCCGACCCATTGCGGACGGCGATCGCCGCGGCGATCGAGAGTTCATAGCTTCGGTATCGACGCAGATAAATTCGCGAACCGTTTCGCACGAGTGGGGTTTCGTCGCCGTCGCCGCCACAAACGCCCGATGCATCGAGAATATCCAGCCATTCGTTGAGGTTTACGCTGATCAGCAGGCCCGAAGGTCTGACTCGCGGCCTCGCCGGGTTCGCGCCGGGCACCTCGGGATCATCGTCCGGGGGCAGTGCGAGCGCGCGATCGGGATCCGCCAGCATGCGGGCGAGGTCCACACTGGGATGGCCGCGACCGAGTTGATGGCTTGCTAGAGCCGCCGCGAGCCAGACGAGGGGGTTCGCCCGGACAGCGTGCCGGTTCACGAAGTCCGCAAAGCTGAGGTCGATATCCCGAAGCCATCCCGCGCGCGCCCAGGCATTGAGCACCGGGACTGCAGCATGCTGCGATCGTCCGGGGAGGGTGCGGTCGTCGCTCGCTCCCGAGATCACGGTTGCTCCGCTTTCGCCGCAGCATTGCTTTGAGAGGCTGAGCCGCCCGCGAACAGGAGATCGAGTTCGTTCATCAGTGCGCGCGGCGGCCGTTCACCGTAAATACCGGCTGCCGGTCCGTCATGGCCGCGCAGAAACAGCACCAGCGCGCCGCCGATATGACGTTCGTAGTCATAAAGCGGGCCCAAGCGAGACCTCAACAGCCGATGCAGCGCAAAGAGATAGAGCACCGACTGAAGTTCATAGCGGTGCTCGAGGACCGAGTCGCGCAGTCTCGCCGAATGGTAATCCGAGGCGCTTGCTCCCAGATGGTTGGATTTGTAGTCGAGCACAAAAAAACGACCGTCATGTTCAAAGCTGAGATCGATGAATCCGCGCAGCATGCCGGACACTTCCCTGGCGCTCAATGCAGGGCGGGATGCACCGCCCGCGGTGTAGCGACGCACTGCTCGATCAAGCTCTCGGGTATCCAGGCCTTCCAGGGGTAGCCAGAATTCGAGTTCGACCTGGGCGACAGTCAGTTTCGAGGGCACCAGCGGAGCGAGGCCCGGCGCAAGCGAATCGAGTGGAATCGGCCGGTCCAACCAGGCTCTAAGCCAGGCCTGCAGAGCGGGGATCCAGCGCTCGAGTCCCGCCAGATTGCAGCGGCGCGCGATGAGGTCGTCGAGGTCCTCGGGCCGGGCTGCGCAGCGGCCAAAGCCCTGCGCGCCCATCCATTCGAGCAGCCCGTGCAGGAAGCTGCCCGCCTTGGCGCCGCGAGGAAAGCCGTCAAGCCCGGCGTTTGTGTCTCCCGAGAGCCCACTGGCGCTGCTTTCCTGGGCTGCAGTTGCAATGACGGAATCGGGAGTCCGAGCGCTTTGCTGCTCGTCGTCGGCGCACTGTGTGTAAATGTCATCGAGCGCGGTACCCGCTTGCGATTCGGAAGTTTCGGCAAGGCTCAGGCGTGATCGGGTAGCGTCGACAAGCGCGGGGGTGACGGGAGCCTCCGCAGTGCCTTGGGTGGGCGATGATCCGAGATCGAGCCTAAGCGTGAGTCGCGTGAAGCTTGCGATCCACCAGGGTCGTCTGCTTTGCGCGGGTAATGGGGGATCCGGGCGCCACGCTGTTGTCGGCCTGGGCTCGGCGTAGCGCGAGGTCGATTCCGGAAAGGGGATCGCTGCAATCTCGTCGGCTGCACCGGAGGCTAGTTCGTTGATCGCAAGGTCCAGAGCGTCCTCAGTCGCTGTGGCTTCGCCAATCAGCACATGACCGAGCGCACTGCCCCGAAGCACCGATAGCGCCGGCACGGCTAGCCATACAGCGTGCCTTGCGCGAGTGAGGGCGACATAGAGCTTGCGCACGTCTTCAGCCAACCGCTCGGAATCAGCGCGCAGCGCCGCGTCGGGCGTCGCACAGGTGTCCACTCGCAGGCGCCCCTGATCGTCGTGCCATCGGACCGGGCAGTCCTTGTCGTCAATCCTGTGGGCACTCCAGGCAAACGGAATAAATACCAGCGGATATTCCAGCCCCTTGGATTTGTGCACGGTCACCACTTTGACCAGGTCGGCATCGCTCTCGAGGCGTAGCCTCAGCGGCGGATTGTCCTGAGCGTTTTCATCGCTCTGCCTTTGGGACTCGAAGTATCGGATGAGCGCCTGCTCGCCATCGGTGCGGCTGCTCGCTTCCTGCAGCCACTCGGCCAGATGGAGCAGGTCGGTGAGATCGCGCTCGCGACCGGAGGCGAGCAAAGTCCGAGCGACCCCGAAGTCATGGATGAGCATCGTGAGCATCGGCAGCACGCCCTGCCGTCGCCACACTTCCCGGAACCGCAGAAACTGTTCGATGCGCGCTTCCCACAACGTTTCGTCTTGGAGTTGTCGGTAAAACGATTCGAAATCGAGTCCCAGCGTGGCCGAACCCAGCGCGGCACGAAGGCAATTATCGTCCGAGGGGTCGGCGCAGGCTTCAAGCCAGCGCTGCACATCGGCTGCCACCTGGCTTTCGAAGACTGACTCGCGTTCGGACAGGAACACCGACCTGACGCCCTTTGACAGGAGTTCGCGGCGGATCAGCTGTGCCTCGTGCGAAGTATTGACGAGAACAGCTATATCACTCGATCGCGCTGGTAAGAAGCCCCCGCGCCGCTCGCGAAAACCGGTTCCTGCCTTCGCACCCTCGAGAATGTCGACGATCAAGCCTGCGCAAGCTTTTGCGTGCCGCTGCTCAGTAGCCCCCTTTGCGTCTTTGCTATTTGCTTCGTCGCGCCAAAGTGTCACGACGGGGGCAGTTTCGCCTCGGACGATCCATTCCTCGTCTCGTCCTGCGGCCCCCACCGCAGCGAACGGCATCGCATACCCGCCGGATCCGCCGCCCATCAGGAAGACGCCTTTCTGCGGACTCTTTGCTTCGGCCCCGCAGAAAAGGCGGTTCACCGCGCGTACCAGCGGAGCCGACGACCGATGATTGGTATCAAGGGTGGCGTGGCGTCCCATGGTGAGCTGGCGGGCGCCGAGATAGGTCTGGATGTCGGCTCCGCGAAACCCGTAGATCGCCTGCTTGGGGTCGCCCACCATCAGCAGAACGGGACCGTCCTCCGACCGGTCGAGCGGGTAGATCGCCTGCAGCATGCGAAATTGGAGCGGATCGGTATCCTGAAATTCGTCGATAAGGGCCACGGGAAACTGAGCGCGTATGGAATCAGCCAGCCGTTTCCCGCCGTTTCCTTTGAGCGCGCGGTCGAGGCGGGTAAGCAGATCGTGAAACCCAAGCCGGCCAGCTGCAACGCGTTCAGCCTGCATCTGATCGGCGCACCAGCGTGCTGCGTGCCCGTAAAGGCGCCGGCAGTCGGCCTTGAGTTCGACGTCGAGCTGCACTAGTTCGTCCAGGCTGAGAATCGACGGGTGGTCGGGGGGGCCAGTGAGCCACGCTTGCATCACTTTCGGGGGCAGAAGGGTTGGCTCAAGCAAGGCCCCGATGTCGATGCTCCGCGGAGCGCCGTTT
Source organism: uncultured Bordetella sp. (assembly GCA_964654745.1). Taxonomy (GTDB): domain Bacteria; phylum Pseudomonadota; class Gammaproteobacteria; order Burkholderiales; family Burkholderiaceae_E; genus SYIM01. The sequence continues at coordinate 23,739 of CAZZKA010000008.1, forward strand.
GCCCAGTCGCGAAGGGCGCGCAATCTTGAGGCGACGCTGTGCGGATTGAGCGCCCGGGATTTGAGTTGTTTCAATGCGCGAGCTTTGGCGATAAGTTGCTCAAACTCATCGGCCCACTGCCGCCAGCTGTATCGAAGCGCCTCGTTGCGCGCCACCTTGTTCGCGAGCACCTTGGCGGGCGGGTCGACATCCTCCAGTGACTCGGTCCAGGCGATTAATGAGACCAGAGCCTTGCACAGTGAATCGGGCGATTTCCAGTGGCGCTGAACCACCGCGGCAGCTGCCGGATCGAGCGTCTGAACATGCGCCCGCCAGTAGTCTCTTGCTGCCCTCCGCAAAGCGATGCCGCTAGCGCCTTCGAGCTCAAGCTCAAACGGACTTCCCGAGTCAAAGGCATGCTCTCGGAGCATCCTTGCGCACCAGCCGTGTATCGTCGAGATCGCGGCCTGATCCAGGGCTGCCGCCGCCTGCTCCAGACGATTGGAGATTGCCGCGTACTGCTCAGCCGGGTATTCGCGTACGAGGTTTGCAAGCAGTGGATCAGGGGTGAGTTCAGTCGAACTACTGCCTCCCATCGAAGAAAATACCTCGGCCGCCTGGACAAGGCGCAAGCGGATGCGGTGGCGCAGTTCACGCGTTGCGGCCTCGGTGAAAGTCACAACGAGAATCTCGCCAGGGTCGAGCGGGCGGGTGAAGGCGTTCTGAGATCCGTGTCCGAGAATCAGCCGGAGATAGAGCTGCGCGATAGCGAAGGTTTTACCGGTCCCCGCGCTTGCCTCGATCAGCGAGCTGCGGCTGAGCGGCAGGTGCAGAGAATCAAAACGGACCGGCCCGACCGCGCTCATTCTGGCGCTCCGTCCGAATCCTCAGGCGCTGATGAGCGGGTCTGTTCGCGCCCGCCTACCGCGTCGGCGAGCGGAGCATAAAGTACGGCGCACCAGTGAGCGAATTCGCGCGTCGCGATCAGCGCGTCGAAATCGGCGAAGCAGCGAGCGACATGCGGGTCGCGGCTACGTTCGCTGAATTGATTTCGCTCCGGATGGTCAAACTCGAAAGCATCGCGCGCTTTGCTTAGCTGTTCCTGAGGTCCTTTTTGTGCAGCCTTGAGCCATGCAAATGCGGTGCGCGGCGCAACCGGCAGCGGCCGCTGCGCTCCCTCGACCAAGGCTTCGCAGATGGCCTGCAGCACGGCTCTTGCCTCGGCGGGGTCCAGGGGCGGCAATTCAATGCTGCCGGTGGGGGCTATCACGACGGTGGTCACCGCCTGGCCGCAGACATGCGTCGCAAGATGGTCGACCCAGGGTGCGAGGAGTCGATCCAGCCGGACGTCCTTACCCGATTTTCCATGCACATTACCGGTCAGGACCATAAGTCGCGCAAGGTTGCCGGTGTCGTCAGCCCGGAGGTCAGGGCCGTTATCCACCAACTCGCCGGCTGCCGTGCCCTCGCGCCGGTCAAATTCAAACCGTATCGGGGAACCGGGCGACCTCAATGGCCATTTCGCCTGCGCAATATCCCACTGTTTAAAGATTGCCGTCAGATCACGCAGCAGATCGGCCTGCGCGAGGGTCTCGAAGCCGCCTGCAGGCAGGAGCCCCCTCGCAGCCAGCAGGTTAAGCGTATCAGCCAGGCTCTCGCTGCGCGCCATCCCGTCGGCATCTGCCGTCTGTCCTGCCCGGAGCAGCGTCTGTCGGATCTGCCAGAGCTGGAGGCTGTCGATTACAAAGCATTCGTCGTCGGCAGCCGGCGCCGCGTCGCGCCGAAACGCAATCCCCAGGGTGCCGCGCAAAAAATGCGAGGCGGGGCTGCGGAGAAACTCGTGCAGATCGGAGAGCGAAAGCGGCGTCGTTGGTAAGGCCGCTTCGGATAAACCCAATCGCCCGTCGCTGGGGCGGGCAGATGCTGATTGTCCGGCAGCCCTGCCACGCGCGGCAAGCGCTTCCCGCCACTCGCCCGCGTAGGAAAAAAGCTGCGGATCGCCGTCCGCCTCAAAATATCGCGGGCTGAAAGGCTGAAGCGGATGAACGACTGTCAGCGCCTCACTCGGCCGCCTGTTATCGCGGTCGCCATTCTTCAGTCGCCAACAGCGGTCAATATGATCCCGGAGTTGCGCGACCAACACCGACGGGGGACGCGCTTCGTCATCCGTGTTGCTGCGCCCGGTCCAGCTGACGATGAGCCGGTCGCGCGCCGAAAGGATCGCTTCCAAAAACAGGTAGCGGTCATCCTCTCTGCGTGAGCGGTCACCGGGCCTCGGGTCGCTTGCGATCAGGTCGAAGTCGGTCGGCGGCTGGGTTCGAGGATAGCTCTCATCGTTCATACCCAGGAGGGCGATCAGTCGAAACGGAATCGCTCGCATCGGGGTGAGGGTTGCGATGGTCACACCCCCTCCCATAAAAGGTCGCCCGACGGATTCGGACCCGAGGCTCGCGAACCAGTGCTCGCGCACCACCTGCACGGTGAGTGGAGCGCTGCATGAGGCGGCTTCGGTGATTTCGAACCAGGCCTGGAGCGTCTGCTGGAGCTTTAGCAGGGCAAGGCCCTCGTCCTGATCCGAAGGGAGAAAAAAATTCTCGAGGAGCTCGCGCAGTCGCTCGAGCCATTCGCCCGGAGAGCATGGCCGCCCGAGCAGTTTGCGGGCGTGATCAAGTCTTAGGGCAAAGCGCTCGAGCGCGCCGATCAGTGACCCCTCGATCGCACCGCTTGCCGGGACCGCCGCTATGCCTTCCCACATTTGTCCGTCGGTCCCGGCGTATCCAAGCAGCAGGCGGTCGAGGCCGGATCGCCAGGTTGTACGCGTATTGACGGTACCGACTCCCATCTCAGCCAGATGTGCGTCATCGAAACCCCAGCGAATACCGGCCTGATCCACCCACTTGCGCAGCCTCGGCAGATCGTCGGACGCGATACCAAACCGGCGCTGGATCGCGGGGACCTCGAGCAGGTCCAGGACCTCTCCCGCCGCCAGCCTGGATTGAGGCAGACTGAGCAGGGTGTCGACTGCGAGCCGCAAACGATCGGGGCGACCGGAGTCCGAATCGGCGATTGAAAATGGGACATGCCGATTGTCTCCGGGCGCATGTCGACCGAAGACCGCCTGGACATGCGGGGCATAAAGCGAGACCTCGGGCACCATGACCAGGATGTCCCTGGGCTCGAGCGACGGATCGGCCGCGAGCGCAGCAAGGATCTGGTCGTGCAGCACCTCAACCTCGCGCTGCGGGCTGTGGCAGATATGAAAGCGGATCGAGACATCGTGCACGGGATCGATCACGGTGTTGCGATCAATTGCTTCGGACCGCGGTACCAGATCGAGGATATCGGCCTGCAAGTCCCCGAGCAGCGTGGATCGATCTGGCGACTCGAAGAGGTCGATCCGCTCGCCTATCGCCTCGAACCAAGCCTCGTAGCGCTGTCGATCATCGTGAACATCCAGCAGGCGGATCAGGTCACGACCTTGCCGACCCCAGGCGGCGAGGAGCGGATGGCCCGTGGAGTGAACGGGACCTGTGCCGTTCAAGGCCGGTTGTCTGCGCGCCTGTTGGCGTCTTCGGGGAAAGGCCAGCAGATCGTGATCTGCAACGGTCTCTGACCAGTCGTGGCGACAGGGATTAAGTACACAAAGCAAAACCTGAGACCAATGCCCGAGCGCCGCGATCGCCTCGAGGGACTGTACCGGCAGCGATGACAGGCCGAAGAGGATGATCCGGCGAGGTATAGCGGCCGGCCGCGCGCTGGTACTCGACCGAACGGCATCGAGAAAACGCGCATGCGTTGCTGATCGGCTGCTGCGCGAAAGTCCGGCCGGCGCATCATCGATCAGCGCGCGCCACAACTGCGCCTGCCAGCGCTGTGTTTCCGGCAGAGGCAGACGCCCCTGCCTACCGACAGAGATCCGGTCCCGATTCAGTTCCCAATCTTCCAGCCAGTCGGCGCGCAGCAATTGGTACTGCTGGAGCAGGGCTGCCAGCCGGCAACTCAACTGGTAGCGCTTGCGCTGATCGGTGTCGTCCTCCAGATAGTTTCTCAGAGCTGCAAAACTTTTGCGTTCGAGCAGCTCCGGCAAAAGCCGCATCAGACGCCAGCTGAGCACCTCTGCGTCGAAAGGCGCCATCTGGGGCAGCCGCTCGTCGCCTAACACCTGCCTGTAAGCCCACCAGACAAAGCGCTGCGGCAGCATGGTCTGGAACGCCGCGCTCACCCCCAGCCCGCCCTCCCGCTCAGGGCGCGCGAACCCTAATTTCAGCCACTGCGCGATGCCGTTGCTCTGCACCAGTGCAATTTCGTTTTCAAGCGGCGAAAGCGGGTGTCGACGAATCCACGTGATGACAAGGTCGCGCAGCAGTTCCACGCGGTTGCTATGCACCACCATGAAACCCGTACCTTCAGAGGACGGGGGGTGAGAACCGGGAGTCGGATCGCGCTCAATCATTGGATCGGCGCCGCCCGATGCCGACTCTGCTCAAGACTGGCGGTAGGGCTTGGGCGCGGCACTATCTCGGAACCGAGCCGCGGCGCTCGGGTTCGCGCAGAAAGTCGAAGTCGACGCCCTGGTCGGCCTGGAGCACTGACCTCAGATACAGCGAGCGATAACCGCGGCTCGCGAGCATGCTCGGGCCCTTCCATTCGGCCGCCCGGCGCGCCATTTCGGTCTCATCTACCAGCAGCATCAGCGATCGCTCCCTAACCGATAGTCGTATACGGTCGCCGGTTTTCACAAGCGCCAGCGGTCCGCCGTCGGCAGCCTCCGGGGTTACATGCAGAACGACCGTTCCGAACGCGGTTCCGCTCATTCGTCCATCCGATATGCGAACAGCATCTTTCACACCCTGGCGCAGCAGCTTGCGCGGAATGGGAAACGCCCCCGCTTCGGGCATCCCCGGCGCGCCTTTCGGGCCGATGTTGCGCAGCACCAGTATGTCGCCGGGGAATACGTCAAGATCGTCGCGGTCGACCCGGGCAGCGAGGTCGGCGGCGTCTTCAAAGACAAATACTCGGCCTTCGTGCTCCATCAGGCGAGGGTCGGCGGCCGACTGTTTGATGATGGCGCCGCCCGGGGCCAGGTTACCTCGCAGCACCGCGATGCCGCCCTCCGGATAAATCGGTCTTTCCCGGGGGCGTACCGTCTGTTGGGCAAAGCCTGGAGGCGCTTCGTCGAGTTCTTCGCCGAGCGTGCGCCCGGTCACTGTCAACGCGCCAAGTTTGAGCAGCGGGCGAAGCTCGCGCAGCAGCGTTGCCATACCGCCTGCAGCGTGAAAGTGTTCCATGTAGTGCTCGCCCGACGGCTTGAGGTCGAGCAGGACCGGGGTCTCTCGCGACATACGGTCGAGGGCGGCGAGATCGAGATCGAAGCCCATGCGACCGGCCAGGGCAGCGATGTGAACAATGCCGTTGGTCGAGCCACCGATGGCGAGCAGGACCCTCAGCGCGTTGTGGAAGGCCGCCTCGGTCAGGATCTGCGACGGTCGCGGTGCGCCGGTGGCGAGCCGCACCGCCACACGGCCGGTCTGCTCGGCGATCCGCATCCGATCAGCGGTGACGGCAGGGGGAGAGGCCGAGCCTGGTACCCCCATCCCCAGCGCTTCGACGATGCACGCCATGGTGCTCGCCGTTCCCATTACCGAGCAGGTACCGACGCTTGGTACCAGTTGATCGTTGACCGCAGCGATTTCCTCGCCGTCAATCTCCTCTGCCCGGTAGCGTCCCCAAAAACGCCGGCAATCCGTGCAGGCACCAACCGTCTGACCGCGATGGGACCCGGTCAGCATCGAGCCCGTTACCAGCGCGACCGCAGGAATGTCTGCCGA